>PLEX01000124.1 GCA_003136575.1 Bryobacterales bacterium
TCTTCGAAGATCGTCCCGACCTTCACGCTGAACTGCCGCCGCTCATGTTTCTGCCTGCATTTCCATCTCCGTTGATTTGCCAGAAAGATGACATCCTTGCAGCCGCATTTGGGGCACTCAACACCGTTTGGCCAGCGTTTCCAAGCCAGATATTTCAGGCAATTGTCGAGGTCGGAGAAATAGACGATTGCGTCCTGGAGAGTCTTCGGTTCGTGGATACTAACGGCGTCTTCCATGCTTTAATTATAACAGGTTAGGGCCGGTTAGGCAAGTAAGTTATTNNGCTTTCGCCCTCCTCCACTGCTGCCCACATGCAGACGAATGGCTGCCGCCCAGTCAGTTCGCCTTCCTGCGGCCCGATTCCTGAGCCGCGTGCCATACTTTCGGAGCCTTGCTGAGATCAAAGTTCCGGCCCCACTCCTCAGGCCCGGCCGGTCTGGCATGCGACTTTAGCCTGGCTGGATCCATTCGATTGCCCGCTCGATAACGACACATGCCTGCGCTGTGACGTCGGCGGTCCGTGGGAGTGTTTCGGAACGCCCCGGAATGCCAACCCCCGGGTCGGCGGAGTGCTGGCCTTCGTGCTCCCTCAAAAGCTCTCCGGACCTTTGGAGCATTCCATTGACGGCCCGCATACGCAGGCGAATCCGGGGTTCTCGATCAGCCGAAACAGCGGGTTCCCGGTCCGCTCGGGATCATCCGGCCAACGTCCGCCGCCAACTCTGGTCCACCTGCCCGCATCTGAGCCAGTGGCCGTGAAGCCAGAGCGTCAAGGGCGAATCGCCATGGTCCAACTTGCCCGACTAACATGTAGTTAGGGAAACTTTGGGGTCGTCAGACTCGTATCCTCGTCAGGGGTCCGCGCTTGCACATCATCAACGAACATCTCGAAGCGCAGGTCATCGATCCCATCCGCGAACGCACGCGCTCCTGGAGCCCCACCGTGCGCTACCTGTCGCAGACGGAAGTCCACGTTTACGCTTTGTCGATCTCCGCGAGCGTCATGCTGAGCCTTTATCCGTTCCTCACGGTGATGTTCTCGATACTGCGCCACGTGCTTAAAAGCAAAATCGGCGAACAGGCGCTTTGGATCGCGGTCAATGACTTCTTTCCGGGCGACCTCGGCGATTTCATTACCCGCAACCTTTCGGCCAATCTCATCAAACCGCAGCACGCGCGGTTTCAGCTGGTTTCCGTGATCCTGCTGCTACTGACGGCCAACGGCGTGTTCGAACCCCTCGAAGTGGCGCTGAACCGCGCCTGGGGCGCGCATGCGAATCGAAGTTATCTGAAGAACCAGTTGATCAGTTTTGGTCTGATTATTTTCTGCGGAGGGCTGGCGATCGGGTCCGCCATGCTAACGGCCGTCAATCAGCAGTTCGTGCAGAACCACATCAGCACGCAGATCTGGTCCTGGGTGCCGCTCCTCCTGTTCAAAATCGCGGCGATCCCGCTGACCATGCTGGCACTGTTCTTCACCTACTGGGTACTGCCCAATTGTCGCGTGCCGGCCCGATCGCTCGTCCGCGTTTCCATAGCGGTCGGCGCGGCGCTCGAAGCCCTCAAATACATCGTGCGCGCGCTTGGTCCGTGGCTCGACGCAAAGCTCGATAACGAATATGGCGTCTTCCAGCACTCGGTCGAAGTCATTGTATTCAGCATGCTGGCGTCGTTCATCGTGCTGGCGGGAGCGGAATGGTCCGCTCGACACGCGCAACCACCCGCGGAGAAGCCGCGAGGCCCTGGTGTAACCGTTACGCCACGCCCAATTATCCCGGAGTAGCGGCTGAGCGGATTTCGGCGGTTCTCAGCCGGACTGAATCCCGGCCTCCTCAAAGCGCTGCCGGCTGCCCGGCCATTCCAGTTGCATATCGCGGGAAACCTCTTCCAGCATTTCCAGCGTCGCTTGTTTGCTCTCCATCGCAAACGCGGTCAGCAGCAGGTTGTCGCAAACCGAATTGATCACGCGCGGAATTCCCAGAGTGCGCCGATGAACTTCCGCCACCACGTCGGGCGGGATCGCAAACGGCTGCTTCATACCTGCGCGCGCGAGCCGGGTCGCAATATATTCCGCCGTCTCGTTCGCGAGGAACGGCCGGAGCCCGCATCGCAGCCCGATGCGCTGCCGGAGCTGCCGGTAATTCGGCGCGGCCAGCTTGACATCGAGCTCCGGCTGGCCGGCCAGGATGACCTGAAGCATCTGGCCGCGCCGGTTCTCCAGATTTCCCAANNTAGTTCGGCGCCGCCAGCTTGACATCGAGTTCCGGCTGGCCGGCCAGGATGACCTGAAGCATTTTGCCGCGCCTGTTTTCCAGATTGCCCAGCATCCGTATCTCTTCGAGCACTTCCCAATCGAGGTTCTGCGCTTCGTCCACAATCAGCGCCGTGGTTTGATTCTGGTTGGCACGACCGAGCAGCATCGTGTTCAGAGCGAAGAGCACCTCGGTTTTAGAGGTACGGTTGCACTGCAGGTCGAAGTCCCAGGCGATCATCTCGAAAAACTGCTGGGGCGTCAGGCGCGAGTTAAACACGAAACCGAACGGCGTTTGGCGCGCGCTCAGGTAATCGCGCAAACATTCGAGCAGCGTGGTTTTCCCTGTACCGACTTCCCCGGTCAGCAGAATGAAGCCCTTCCTGCTCGTCACCCCGTAAATCAGGTTAGCCAACGCTTCCTCGTGGAACGCGCTCTTATACAGGAACGACGGGTCGGGACTCAGATTAAACGGATTGGTGGAAAGGCCAAAAAACGCCTTGTACATGGCGGCTTCTCAAAGCGTAGCATTTCCGGGCGCGAGACCCGGCTGCCTTACGCAAGGAGAATTCGCGACTGGCGTCCCGTCCACCCGGTCTTCGTCGGCGCGATTGGTGTATGCTTATATTGATCCGCACCCCGTATCGGCATTCCGTGGGGAAATTCAGACTGGAAGGACGATAATTTTATGAAGAGATTTACCGTAATCGCCACGCTCGCCTTTGGACTCGTTTCGGCCGCTATGGCCGCCGATTTCACTGGCTTTGTGGAAGACACGAATTGCTCCACCAAGCCGGCGATGAAGGATGACGCCGATTGCGCCAAGAAGTGCATCAAAGGCGGCTCTCCCGCTGTGCTGGTCACCGCCGACGGCAAAGTCTACAAGGTTTCGAACCAGGACAAGATCGTTTCGCATGCGGGCGAGAAGGTCACAGTGACCGGCAGCCTGAAGGGCGATACGCTCACCATCGAAGCCGTAAAGTAGCTTCGACGGATTTCCTCAAAATTGGAACGCCCGCCAGCGTGTCGTCTCCGACGCGATGTCGGGCGTGTCTGTTTTATTTCGACTTCGGCAGCAGCCGTGCCTTCAGGTCACCGGCCCGGGATTAAAGGGCGCCAGCGCGTTCCCAAGGCCCCAATGCTCGGCCCAGGTTTTCTTTCGCCCACTGGCCACATCGAGCAGCAACTGGAACAGATCCATGCCGACTTGTTCCACCGTCGCGTGTCCTGTCGCGATGGTACCAGCATCCATATCAATCAGGTCGTGCCACTTTTCGGCGAGCGCGGTTCGCGAGGAAACCTTGACCACCGGCACGAGCGCCAAACCGTAGGGTGTCCCCTCGCCTGTAGTAAAAACGTGCATGTTCATGGACGCCAGCTGCTGCGTCCCGCAGATGAAATCGCTGGCCGGAGTCGCGGCGAAAACCAGTCCCTTGGCGGTGACCTTTTCCCCGTGGGAGGCGACGGCGCGAATCGCCGTGCTGCCCGCCTTGGCCACGCTGCCGAGCGCCTTTTCGACGATATTGGCCAAGCCTCCGCGCTTGTTGCCCGGCGTGGTGTTGGCGCTGCGGTCGGCGCGTCCGCCGGCGAGATAGTCGTCATACCATTGCATCTCGCGAATCAGAGCCCGGGCGATTTCGGGGGTTTCGGCCCGCGGGGTGAGCAGGTGAATCGCGTCGCGCACTTCGGTGACTTCCGAAAACATCACCGTGGCCCCGGCGCGCACCAGCAGATCGGCCGCGGCCCCGACGGCCGGATTGCAGGTGACTCCGGAGAACGCGTCGCTGCCGCCGCACTGCAGCCCGACGATGAGATCGGACGCCGGACAGGTTTCGCGGCGTCGCCGATCGAGAACAGCGAGCCGCTTCCCGGCCGCTTCCATAATGAGGCCGACCATTTCCGCGAAACCGCGATGATCCTGAAGGCGGATGACGTTGCCCTGGTCGAGAACATGTTCGGGCGCGCCCGATTCCAGCACGGGAAAATCGTTGCTGAACAGCAGCGCAGGCTGCATTTTCTCGCAGCCGAGGCTGACGACCAAAGGCTGCGCCGCCATATTCGCGTGCAGAGAGATGTGGCGAAGCGTGCGAATGGGAACGGCCGCGCCCGGAGCGTTGATGGCCACGCCGCAGCCGTAGGAATGCGTGACGGCGACCACATCGTCCACGTTGGGGAATCGCGGGAGCAGTTCGGCCTTGATTCGGCGGGCAGCGTACTCGACGGTGGGCGCGACGCACTGGACGGTGGTCGCAATGCCAAGAATGTTGCGGGTACCCACGCTGCCATCGGAATTGCGATAACCCTCGAAAGTGTAGCCGGTGAGCGGCGGGAGTGGGGAGGGCACGGCCGTGCAGAGGGGGAGTAGATCGAGCGACGGGGGCAGCGGCATGTCGATCAGGTCTTCGCGAACCCACGAGCCCGCTGGAATGGGACGATTCGCGTAGCCGATGGCCTGGCCGTAACGGAGGATCGGATCGCCGGTTGCGAAGTCGCGGAGGGCGACTTTGTGGGATTGCGGGATGCGCTCGCGAGCGACGATGCCGCCGGGAAGTTCCGAACCAGCCGCCGCGCCTTCGGGACGGACGACAATGGCTACGTTGTCTCGCGGATTGACGCGGATGTACATGGGTTGATTTTACGGTTGACGCGAGAACGGTTTGGTGGGCCCTGCAGGACTTGAACCTGCAACCAACGGATTATGAGTCCGCTGC
>PLEX01000165.1 GCA_003136575.1 Bryobacterales bacterium
CGTATTGATGTACGAGCCGCCGCAAAGGGCCTTGAGTTTAGGCTGATCCTGGCAGTCCGCGCACCACTCCCAGACGTTGCCCAGCGTGTCGTACAATCCCCACGCATTCGGCTTTTTTTGCGCAACCGGATGCGTCTCGCGGTCCGAATTCTCGTCGAACCACGCAACGTCTTCGACAGGGCCGTAAGGATCCTCCGAACTGCCTGCCAGCGCCGCATATACCCATTCCGCCTCCGTGGGCAAGCGGCCGCCAGCCCAGTCACAGTAGGCTGCGGCTTCGTGCCAGTTGACGTTCACCACGGGATGATCGTCTCCGCGCTGCCCCTTCGGAAGGATTCGTTTGGTCGCCTCCACAAACCGGCAATAGGCCGCTACGGTGACCTGCGTTTGTCCCGCCCAAAAACCCCCCGAAGGTTTCCCCGGGTCCGGAACCCATAGATATGTCAGCCCATCCTGCGCCTTCAAGGGGCTTAGTTTCGAGCGGATTTCCGCCGCGTTTGGAACGAACGATTCAGATTCGTAGCTTCTCAACATCTCCAGCAGAAAGCTTCGCATGAGGTCCGTCCAGGGTTCGCTGTGCTGCGCGACCGTTCCGCGCGTGAAACGTTTGACGAACAGGTACTCCATGATGGACCGGTGGGAGAACTTGTAGGAACCTGCTGCATCGCGATTCAGCAATGATCGCCCCCGCAGTTGCCAGCCTGCCAGATCGATATCGAAACGCAATGCCAATGGTCGCAACTCCGCCTCCGGAATTCGTTCCATCTGGCGCTCGCCGCGCAGCAGGAACATCTCCTCCGCGAGGCATTCGGAGAACTCGCGCAACTTATCCGGCTCGACAAAGGAACGCTCGCGATCACACCATCTTTCGACCACTGCCTCGTACATCTGAAACGCGAACCGAATATCCTTGTTCGCGACCAGATCCTCCACGTAGGTCAGCAGCAGGGGCCGCGCCACCAGGTCCGGAATCCGGCGCACAACCTGACGGGCCTCTTCGCGCCGGCGTCCCCGGCGGTAGGTACGGCGAAGATAGCTATCTACTTGCTCGTCGGTGAACGGCGCCAGATAGAGCTTCTGCAGCGAGTACTGTTTGGAACCCTGCGCCGGAAGCCAGCTGATCACGCCCGTGGCTGTAGGTATCTCGTCGTCTTTGGGAAAGAACTGGGAGCGGCACGTGATCGCGACGCATCTGAACTCTCTCGACAATTCAATGAGTTCGCTCAGCCGACTGCGGTGGTCGGCAATCGCTTTTGGATCCTCGTCCAGCGCGTCGAGCAGCAGGACCGTTCTCATCCGGTCGGCCTCGGGCACGGCCGTAATCTTTTTCTCGGCATTCGGCTGGTTCAGGGGCACGAGCTTCACTTCGAAATCGCGCCGTTGCCACCACATGCGGCGTCTGTGCCGCGCGTAATAGTTGAGCAGGAACGCCGTCTTCCCCATGCCGGAATCGGCCAGAACGATCAGAAAACGCTGCGAGCCTGGGCTGTGCAGGATGCGGTCCATCGCGGCGAACAGCGGAACGCGCGTAGGAACGATGCAGCGGAAATCCTCGAGGCCGGAGGGATCCACGCTCTGGCAATCCGGCTGGATGTAGTTGCGCGTGTAGCGCCGCGCGTCATCGGCCGTATATGCTTCGCCACCCAGTTCGAGCAGCGCGCGCCGGTCCCACCACCGGCCGATAATCGGCGGAAGCTTCCACAATGCGGCAACGATGGCGATCCCGCCGCCCACAACCCCAACGATTTTCTGAGTAAGATCCCAATTCACGCGATATCTTGCCAGCACCGATCATAGCGCTTGGGCTTATCCGCGTTCCTGGTCCGAGCCCCTTAACCGGCGCGCTGGTTCATCCGCAGGTCGGCCCGCAATCGAATTCCATCCGCCGTCAACGTTCTAAATCACCACCCGAATTCATAGACAGTAGTGCGCCCGATCCGCGGCGCACATCGAAGGTGGTCAGCTGCCTGATATTGAACTGCCCGTCGACTGGACGCGCTTTGTTCCAATCGTGATACAGATGGCAGGTGGAGCAATCCGCCCCCGCGTTCGCCACTCCCGCGCCGTGGCATTCGGCGCACAACGCGCGGCCGGGAATCAAAATGTCGGACGCCTTCACGCTGGTCGCCGCGTTCGGATGGCACGAAACGCACTGCAATTCCTGATGCGCGGAGTGATTGAATTCGGCCTTCGTAAACCAGCGCCGCACGATCTTCGTTTCCGGCACGCCCGGCAAACCATCGCTCGCGCCAGGCTGCATGTCGTGGCAGCGCTGGCAGGTGACTGTCCAGAGCTGCTTTTCGTCTTCAGCCGCGCGGAAACGCACCCATTCGGCAGGGCTGCGCGGGGAATTGTCTTTGCCGAGATCGGCGGGATGCGCGGCGATGTATTCGCCCAGCTTCCGCGATACGAACTCATGCACGGCCTCGGGTTTGTCGTGGGGTGCGGCGTCCGGAATGCGGTCGTCAAACGTCAAAGCGTGGCAGACCGAGCATTGCTGGTAGTAATTAATCGGCTGCATCAGAGCGTGAGGAGCCAGCCGGCCCGATGGCATAGTGCCCGCGACCGCAGGCGGCGGAATCGGGGGCGTCTGCCCGAAGTTCCATGTATCGTCGATTCCGGTCGGTCGATGGCATTCGCCGCACTTCAACGGCACATCGCCCTTCACGTGGATCTTGTGATTGAATTTGATGGCCGCCGGGTCCGCCGAGCCGGCGCGCAAGGCGGCAAATTCGGGGTGGCCATGAGTGAAGCTCTCGATGTTTGAGGCAATTCCCGGCCTTCCCGCTTTGACCTTCAGATCCGAATGGCATCCGGTACATACCCTGCCGGCCGAAGTCGCCAGTTGTTCCGCGCCCCGATGTTCCACATGGCAATCGACGCAGGCCGGCGTGAAAGTCTGCGCGGCGCTGTGAACCGGTCCATCGTGGCATGAAAGACAGGCCTTATCCGCAATCTTCCGGCCCAGGGCCGTGCTTTGTCCGTGGCAACTGGCGCAATTCCGGCTTAGCACGGCGTGCGCCGCGGTGAGCGGACCGCTGGCGTACGGAGTTTGATCGTGAGCAACCGCATGCAATCCGAGCCATGCCAGACCGCAGCCAACGGCAACGAACGAAAGGACGCGGCGCCACCGCGATATGGGGAACAGGCGCTTGAAATATCCCCTGTCGATGCGCTGCGCGAGTTTCTTGGTGGTGCGGATTCGTCCGGCCATGTGTTTACTCTGTTGGTTAATACCTCAACGCAACCACGGCATGAACGCCGCCTAATACGATCAGCGCGACGGAAAGGGGGACATGCACGAGCAGCCAGCCATGCAGCCACAGGTAGAGGCGCCGCTGCCGGGTCAGTTGCCGCTCTTCCTCGCAAATGTTTTCCAGATCGGCCAGGACCTCGTGCGTCGCGGGAGGCATTTTTCGACGCAGGGCTTCAAAGAAAGTCTCGGCTTTCCCCTGATCGGCGAGAACCGACCGGCGCGATTCCGGATTACGCAAAAACGGGAGAACCGTGTCGCGGTAAACCCCGCCGGCGTATTCGCGCTCCGCCACTTCCATTTCGATCATCTCCCCGGCATCCGATTTTCCGGGATCCCTGGACGGGCCCGATGCTGCGGCGGCCAACGTGAGCTCCGGAACCGAGTCGGGTACCGTAAACAGGCTGCGAACCAGCTTGTCGGCTTCCGCGCGGAGCTGGTCGCGCACGCGCGGGATCTGCTCATAGATCGTTTCGAGCGGCACCATCGAAGTCATCATGCCGGGAACGAAATGCTGAATTGCTGCGCCTGCCAGACCGCTGAGAAAAACCAGAATGAGAAGCGCCATCAGCAGCGATGTCAGCGGACCGCCAAAGGAAAACCCGGAATGGAACAAGATCATGGGCAGCGTCAGCAAGCCGAACCAGACATGACCGCGCATCCAGGACTGAGCGCGGCCCAGCCGCCAGACCGGAACCTTCTTGCGCGCGCCCAGCAATCCGGCAAAGAGCATCATCCCGTAACCTGCGAGGCCGTAAATCAGCCCGGGCACGCTGCCGCCGCGCGGACGCGTACCGAGCGCGTAAGGCACGTAGCCGGCAAGTGCCACACCCAAGACCACAAGCGCCGCGATCATCCAGGGTCGATGAGACTTGTCGATTCGCATCGTTTTCCTCTCAGTGCGCGGACCGCGGGTCCCTCGGATGCGGAGACCTGGCGATGGTGCCCGTTTGCTTCGCCGCGGTCAGGTCGCGCACCGTCGCCGGAGAGTCGCGCTCCGCGATTTTCGTCTCTGCGTAGACCTTGAAGAACTGGTTCGGTTCCACACGGTGGGCCGCATCGTGCGGGCATGCGTAAACGCAACTCGGCTCCGCGTGGTCCGCGCAAAGATCGCACGACGTCGCTTTGGGCTTCACCACGGCTTTCTGGCCTCCGGGTTGCGCCAGATCTTTTACCATGACCTCGAACGGGTGCATGTTGATATTGCCATAAGGGCAATTCTGAGCGCAAAGGCCGCATCCGACGCACCAGTCCTCAATCACAATCTCGAGCGAGTTGCGCCGCCGGATGGAGCCGACCGGGCAGCCGACCATGCAGAGCGGATCCCGGCACTGACGGCATGAAGTCGCTACCAGATAGTTGTCGAACCGCAGTCCTTCACGGATCAGGCGCGTCACGCCGTCGTGCGCATCGGCGCACGCGCGCACGCAGTTGTCGCAGCGGGTGCACTTATCGAGATCGATCAGCAGCAGGCTGTTCGACTCCATCAGGCCCTGGGTGAGGAACGAGTCGAGCGATATCCCCGTTACGGCCGCCATGTGCCGGCTGTTCTGTTGTTCGCGCTCGCGCGCCACGGCGGTCAGTTCGCGCGCGATCGCCGGGAAACGCGTCAGCATTTCCATGAAATCCGCGCCGTCTATGCGCACCAGTTCCACGTGGTCGAGCGCCGTCACGGTGGCCGTTCGCAGTCCGTTGGCGAGCAGTCCGATCTCGCCGAAGTAACCGCCCTTGCCGAGATAAGCGAGCACGAGATCGCCACCCGGATGTTCCTCGGTGATCTTCACGAAGCCGATCCTGACAAGATAGAACGCGTCCGCGACTTCTCCCTGCCGGCAAATCACGTCTCCGTTCGAGAGCCTGACGAGCTCCGCCTTCGATGCCAGCGATTCGATGAATTCCGGGCTGAGGCTCGAGAACAGCGGCACGGTCCGCAAATGATCGTCCAGCGCGCGTTTGCGGTAATTGGCTTCCAGCTTTTCCCGCAGAGTTTTGTTGCGCTGAATCACGTCGAGAACGTTGCGCAGCATCTCGAGCATGACGCAGTCGGTCGACGCCCGCACGGTGGCGGAGCGCGGATACATGCTCATGCACGTCATTTCGCCGAACAGATCGCCCTCGCCGAGTTCGGCCACCGGGTTATCGTAAGCCAGATCGACGGAGGCGTCGATCGATATGGAACGGGGACGGTCCCGATCTGGCTTCTGCCGGTCGGCGCCCGTGAGACGGCTCGTCAGTTTGCGGATGAATCCCGAGGCCCCGCCGTCCGTTGAAACGTGGGCCATGGGAGTCGAGAGGAAGATCTCCACCTTGCCTTCGAGGATGAAGAAGGCCGTCGATCCGTAATCTCCCTCGCGGCAGATGATCTCACCCGCTTTGAAGTGCCGTTTGATCACGGCATTTGCGTTCAATTCCAGAAAAGTGCCGGAGACGTTCTGAAAATACGGAAGCTGCTTCAGTTCCTCAACCGCGACAGGCACTCCGTTCGGAAGAACCGTCCTGACGACGCTCTTGTTGGTAAGGGCGCCGGTAGGGCAGGAAACCATGCATTCCCCGCAGGAAACGCAAGAAGAGTTACCCATAGGCAGATTCAGATCGAACGCGATGCCGGCACCGTAGCCTTTGCCGCCCCTGCCGAGGACGTTGTTGTGGCGAATCTCATCGCAACCGCGAATGCAGCGGTCGCACAGGATACAGGCCTCGTGATCGACCGAAATGACGAGCGAAGAATCGTCCTGGCCGCGCGGCGAGATCCGCTTTGCAAAGCGCGGCGCGCCGATGCCCTCGGCCTTTGCGATGGTTTCGAGTTCGCAGTCGCCGCTGTGCCGTTGCCGCGCGCAGGGGCTGGGGTGATCCGACATGAGCAACTCGACGATCATCCGCCGGGCCTTCCGCACTTTTTCGGAATCGGTCTGAACCTTCATCCCGTTCTCGGCGGGCCGGACGCAGGAAGCCTGAAGGACCTTCTCGCCGCAATCGACCGAACACACGCGGCACACGCCGGCGGGCCTTTCGTTCTGTTGATGGCAAAGAACCGGAATGGAAATTCCGTGAATTCGCGCGGCATCGAAAACGGTGGTACCCTCGGCGACTGTGACGGGCGTTCCGTCGATGGTCAGGTCGATTTGTTTCATCGCACCATCCCGTGCCCGCGCATCGGGCAGACGCCGGCCGGACACTTCGCGTGCAATATGTGGGCTTCGATCTCCTCGCGGAAATTCTGCAACGCGGTCAGGATCGGGTAGGGAACGAACTGGCCCAAACCGCAGATCGAGGTCTGTTTCATCGTCTCGGACAGGTCCGCGATCAGCTCCAGGTCCGCGGCGACGCCTTTTCCTCTTGTCCAGCCTGTGAGCACGTCAGTCATTTTAGCCGAACCCACGCGGCAAGGCACGCACTTTCCGCAGGACTCGTTGCGGAAGAACGTTACCGAGTTCAGCGCCATGTCCAGAATGCAGCGCGAGTCGTCGAGGACCACGATTGCGCCCGAGCCCAGCATGGTGCCGGCGGCGGACATGGATTTGAAATCGAGGCGGGTGTCGAGTTTCGAGGCCGGCTGATAACCGGAAGCGGCACCGGAGGGCGAGAAGGCCTTTATCTTCCGGCCGTCGCGCGGGCCGCCCGCCAGACCGAAGACGACGTCGGAAAGCGGCAGCCCCATCGGTATCTCGAACACTCCCGGCCTTTGCACGTCTCCCGATACGGCGACAAATTTCAGCCCCGATGCCGCTTCATGGTTCCCCTGGCTCTTGAACCATTCGACTCCGCGGGCCAGAATCTGCGGGACGTTGGCGAACGTCTCCACGTTGTTGAGCACGGTCGGCTTCATCCACAATCCATGCGTGGCCGAATTCGGCGGCTTGTGGCGCGGTTCGGCCCGCTTACCTTCAATCGCCTCCAGCTGCGCGCTGCCTTCGCCGCATATGTAGCCCCCGGGACTGACGAATACGTCCAGATGAAACGCCAGATCGGAACCGAGAATATGATCGCCAAGCAGACCCTCGCTCCGGCAGTACTCGAGTTCTTCCCGCAGGATCGCTTCCTGCTCGCGATATTCGTGGCGGATGTAGATATAGCCCGTCTTCGCGCCCGTGACGAGCGCGCCGATGATTGCCCCTTCGATCACAAGGTGGGGCAGGTGGGTCATGATGAACCGGTCCTTGAAAGTGCCGGGTTCGCTTTCATCGGCGTTCACCACCAGATATTTGTCCGGGCCGGGAGCCTTTTTGACGACGTCCCACTTGATGCTGGTAGGGAAACCGGCCCCGCCCATGCCGCCTAAGCCAGCCGCCTTCAGTGTGGATATCACGCCGTCCCAGTCGCGGGTTTCGAACAACTGCCGCAGTGCGCCGTATCTTTGGATTCCCGGGTAAGGATCGGATTTCAGCTCGATGGCGGGCCGGGCGGCGGATTGCTTCGACATCTCGAGTCCGGCCAGACCCGTCTGAACGAGAATTTCGGCCTGCCGGACGTTCACGTTACGGAACAGTATTTCGTTGATGGTCAGCGCCGGAGCGCAATCGCACTGCCCCAGGCAGGAGCGTTCATGGACTTCGACGACCTGCTTACCCAACGGCAGAAAGCGCTGTCGCAGGTCCGCTATGAGCCGGTCCGCGCCGCGCAGATGACACGCCATGTCGCGGCACACTTCGATGCGAAGCTTCGGCGGTGGAGACGTGTGGAATTCCGGGTAAAACTCGGCAACTCCGTTGATCCTGTAGAGCGGAACGTCCAGCTGCTTCGAAAGCGCCCGAAGCGGCTCGGCCGGAAGGTAGCCGTGTTTGTGCTGAATCGCCCTCAGTTCGTCGAAAATCAACATGCCCTCCGTTGAGCGGTACGCGCCGCGAAGCGTTTGGCCCGTATTCCAGAGTACAACGTCCCGCCGTAAACGGCTGACATACAAATGATGTGATCGGTAGCAACCGAACGTTTCTGCGCCGCCGACCTGCGTCCGGGACCGCGGGTGCGCACGGATACCATTGCGCTATTGCTGCAACTGCACGGTGAAGTCGTCGGACGCGATGTTCTGGATATTCTCGAGATAAGTATCGAGCAACTGCTCGTTCACCAGGTGCATATCGTGGCCCGCCGGCCCCTCTGCGCCCGTCGTGCGCGCCAGGAATCGCAGAAGCATGGGCGGAAAGTGTTCGTAGTTAATCTGCGCATGCACGTGGAGCGGTCCTTTGAGCGTCACTCCCATGTCGCTCAATTCCTGCTGCGTGGGAAGCGTAATGTTGTAGAGAAACGTCCTGGGCTGTAGTGGCTGAAGCGATCGGAAGTTATCCACCGTGTTGGCCAGATCCGGACTCACGGTCTCTTCGAGGTGCGCGGTTTGCGCCACGATCGGATTTCCGCTCGCATCCGTCCTGCCGATACTTTCGCCGGGCAGGAAAATCTTCTGAAGCTCGTTGCGGAATAGAACAAGGCCCTCGGTTGCGCCGAAGTAGATCCGCTGTTCCGGACCGTTGTCCGGGCCTTCTTCAAACACCTGATTGGTGTGGCCGTTGGTGGCGGCGCCGGGTTGGTAGACCGCGGTATGTTTGCCCGGATCGGCCACGAGATGCACCTGTTCCAGATCCTCGTCGTTCAGATTGCCATCGGGAGCGTACTCACCGGTCTGAGGGTGCGGTTTGTCCACCACATATCCCGATTGGTAGACCAGAAAGCCGTTGGCATCGGTCACATTGAGCTGGATGTATGTGGTGCGCTCCTGCGACAAACCCGCCGGATAACGGTGCCCGGTCAGCGCGACAGCCTCCACCCGAACCGTGAACGTTCCGCCGGCGGTTGCGGTGTCCGTGTTCTTCAGGCTGATCCGCACCGCATTCTTCAATAATTCCTGGCGACGAAGCTCCAGCGACCGGGGCTGTCCGTACTCGTTCAGGCAGGGCTGATCGAGCGTGCAGATAATACCGCCCGGGTCGATCGCCGTCCCGCCGGGAGTGCCATCCGGGTTGATGCCGGTAGAACCCGTGACGGGGTCGGGGTAGTCGCCGCCGATACGGTTGGTGAGGTCCAGCCACGATGTGAGCGGGATATCGACGCCGGTAAAGTAGTGGCTGGATACCTCGCGCTGCTGCAGCGGATAACCGCCGTCCGCCGCGTTCTGAATGTCGGTGGTCAGGCCAACATTGTCAAAGCCCGCCGCGGTTCCCACAGAGGGGGGACTACAGAGAATGCCCAGGTACTGGCCCGCGGAATTCAGGCAGGTGAATGGTATCGAGGGCTGGGCCGCGTAGTTCACAGGGAAGACGCCTGGCTTGGCCATCGTCACGCTCATGTCCCCCAACTGGATCGTCGTCGTCGCGTTGTACGGAAACAGAGAGGTGTGGCAGTCGTGGCAAATCACGACCTGGCCAAACGGATTGTTTGTGCCGCTCATAGGTCCTGTCTGCCATTCGGTGCTAAGGTTTTCGAGCCGGAAATAACTGACTGCGGCTCCGCCGGGATTGATATCGGCCTCCTGATGCTGCAGATCGCCCGGCGTTGGCTTCGGAACCCTCACGTCGTGGCAGGTGTTGCAGAATGCGGAATTGTTCAGGAAGTTGATCTTGGCCGGATCGTTGCTGGCGACGTGAAAGGCTTCGCTTACGGCAACAGGGAACAGGAACTGGCCGACCTTTTCCGTGGTTGTATTCAGTAGCATGCTCATGTTCCCGAAGCCATCGTGCTGGAAGCTGCGGTTCAGATCCGGACCGGCCGCGTCGTGACAGGAATCGCAGGTAATTCCGGTAGTTGAAATCGGATCGCCGGCGCAGCCGTTCTCCACGCCGCCGCAGGTAGCCGCGTCGGTAGGGATGGGTCCGCCGGGTTCGAGAGGCAGTACCTCATTGCCGTTTGCATCGAGGATGGTGTAATCCCGCAACGGCCGGAGGAGGTCGGGCCGGAAGGCGCTGCCGGTCGCGATTTCCGGTACCGCGCGCTGCGTGGGATCTTCGCCCTTGCGCAGCATCAGAGCCTGATGGCAGGTGTAGCAAAAAGCGGCGTCGGCCTGAAGAACGTTGGTGTAGGACGGCGTCGAGAGCATGTTCGTGTTGAGAGGCGTGCCGTCCGGAAGAGTCTTCGTGCTGTCGCCATACACCGGGCGAACGAGTCCGCCGGTAAAAAAGTTACTGGCGACTTCAAGAGCGTTAAAGAGCGGACTGATGTTGCGGTAACCGAAGTGAACGGCCTGCTTCATCTCGAAATACTGCCGCGGATGGCAAGACTTGCATTCTCCCGAAGCATCGGTCACCGGCTGGGGCAGGAAGGTTGTACCCGTCGGATTGCCTGTGGGAGTTTGTGCAGAGAGGCCCTTCGCCAGCAGCAGCGCCGCCAGCGCCGCCACGGCCATTCCGGCGATCCCCCACGCTCGGCGAACGGATATTCGACTCTCGGGGCGTGCGAATCTCATTTCTCTCTCCGCTCCTTTCGCGCCGCAACCGCCGCACTCGCTTCGGCGATTCTCGCCTTCGCCAACGCAATACGCCAGGGATAGGTGTCGCTGTGCCACTGTGTGGCCTGGAGATAAAGGTTCAGTTCCGACATCTGATCGGTTGGATCGTTGGTCACGCGGTAAATCTCCGACAAAGCCCAGTGGACGTGCGCGTTATTGGCGACGTCGCCCGTCAGCGCGGTCTCGAGGGCCGTCACCGGGGACAAAGCAAGTTCATTCTTATATTCCGTGACCGCCTGTGCGTACAGAGACGGGGCGGATGCGGGCGGCGCAGCCTGGGCCATCGAAACATACGTCGCCGCGATCGCCTCGTGGACTCCCGTCCGCAGCGGGTCGATCGCCACCACCTGGTTATACAGGGCAATCGCCTGCTGGGGCTGCGTAGGCGCCAGAAGACCGGCCAGACGCAACCGGACCGAGAACATACAGGGCGCCGGATTCATTTGGCCGCCGGCGGCTGCCGGCATTGCGCTGGTGACAATCTGGCAAGTTCCGTTGGCGAGATTGTTCAGCGAGATGGATTGCTGGTAATCCGCGATCGCGGCCGCAGGCTCGCCGAGATCCTCCTGCTCGTGTATCCCGCGCTCGAAGTAATCCCAGGCGTTAACGGGTTGCGTGATCTTCAGCAGATTCCAGTCGACCCGGCCCTCGAAGTAAAACGGATTAGGCTGCAAATAGTAGGGATTGGTCGTCTGGTACGTCACCCCGGGGATATAAGGCTCGGCAGCGGTACTCTGAGCCATGGCGGTCCCCGGGCCAACGCTCGCGAGCGGCACAACCAGGAACAAAATGTTGCGAATCATGTAGCTATGTCTCAAGTAAATAGTGACCGGACGACGTCGGATATATCGTCCAGTATCGTTCAACAGCGCGGTTATTGCAAGACTGGACGGCGTTGCGGGTGCGATTCGTTGCAAACCGTCGGTGACGTTCACTCAGTGCCACACGATTGTCCAGGACCAGAAAAGCAGGGCCGCTTCCATTTGGCGGCACCAGTACGTCGCGAGCGCAGGCGTTGCGCGCCGGACGGCCGCCCGGCCGCTTGTCCCGAACCGATCGAAATTGTCGCCTGCACTGCGGAGGAATCGGGTCCTGAGATCCCCAGCGTGTCTTCTCCCGGCGTGAGGCCCGAGGGTATTTGCAGTATGACCTCGTACGTGCCCGCCAGTCCGGCGGCCAGACCAGAGAATGAAACCGTTGCGGGCACCCCTCCGATATTCGCGGTAATCGTACTGGACGTGGTGCTCGGGGTAGTTGAAGTCGCAGCCGCGCCGTCCGGAACCGCCGGAGAAACAACGCCCAGGCCCGAAAGGAAAACGTCGACGCTCTCACCGGGTTGCGCGGGGCTGGAGGGCGATACCGGGGTTCCGTCGGCATCGTGCGTCTCTACGCCGTCACCGAATCCTGGGTCGCCGCCGGGCACGGTGAATACGCCAGGCGTGGTCTGGTTCACCAATTCCGTCACCACATTCGACGCTGTCCCGTTGTTGATCACCTGGAAAGCGGCCACAGCGGAAGCAATCTCATACGGGACCACGGCGGTAACCGCTCCCGGGCTCACGGAACTGACGGGCGCCGCGATGCCGTTCACCACCACCTGGACGCCGCCCAGCATAGTTGGGTAGAAAGAGGTCGAGGCAGTCACCGTCGTCGCCGACAGGTTGACCCCGGACAGAGTCACGAGTTCGCCGGCAGAGACGCCAGCCGTGAACGGCGCGGAACTGGCTGCGTTCACGATGCCCTGCGGATTCAGGATTACCGGCGGACCCAGGGACGCCACGGCAATTATGGGTGTTGGCGCCAGCAGCGCGACGCTGACTCCGAGCATGGGAAATACATCCTCACCAATGCGAATTGCTCCTCCCGCGCCCACGGCGTATTGCGCCGAAAGCGCCGTTCCGGGGTAAGAGCCGGTTACGGGAACAGGGAAGGAATCGGCAAAAGTCATGCCGGCGATTCCGTTATTCTGGTCGTTCACGCGCTGGTGGTCGGCGATGTTTCCATCGGCGAGGGCGTTGAAAGCTCCGTAATAGCCGTCGAGGTCGGCTGTCCCGTTGCTGACTTGCGACAGATCCTGATCGAGACCCGCCTGATAGTAGAGTCCGCCGAAATCTTGCGTGCCATTATTGGCTACGCCGACGATCATGTCGAACCCGCCGTTTTGGGACCCGCCGAAGAAAAAACTGCCGTCCGGCGAAAAGCAAATAACTTCCGGCCCGGAGAAGAAGTTCGCCGTGTCAGACACGGGGAAATTAATTGTTGCCGCGCCGCCGCTGAACGAGTACGTTGCGACCGAGTTTTGCGAAATCGTACCCGGCCCACCGCCCGAGTATCCGGAAATATTCACGGTACCCAGATTCCCGGCTCCGTCCGGATTCATCTGGAAAAACACATCGGCCGAGCTCTGTGCGTCCGCAGCGGGGATAAAACCCGCGACGGTATACGAACCCTTAAAGCTGGCGTTTGTCTGGGGCGTCGACGCGACAGGCGCGGCAATGAAGAGGTCGTTGTAGGTCAGAGTCGTTTCAGTGCTGCTGCCGGCGAATATGCCGTTCGCCGAAACCGAGCCGTAGATGAGGTCTTCGGAAATCGGGTTTAAAATAAAGCCGAAGCCGCTCGCGGAGATCGAATAGTAGCCGCTTACCGGAACGCCGGTATCGCAAACCGCAAATGAGAGATAGCACGAGAGGGCGCTGGTGAAGCCAATGTCGGAGTCCAACACAACTCCGTTGGCGATGGTGTAGTGACCGTTGCCATCGAACGAGATATTGCCGTACACGGCGACCGTCTGGCCCAGGTCTCCCGCGATTCCGTTTGCATCGGGTATGGGGGTAGGCACATAGAGAACGTGGCGAAAAGAGTATGTTCCCTGTAACACGCCGTTGCCGCTGGCATCAAACGCCGGTCCCTGGGCGGCCAGTTGCCAGGACAGGGCCACGCAGAGAAAGAGCCCGCAACGCGCGATTATTCCCATGCTCTGAATTGTAGTACGGCAGCGTTCGAAAAGTCTCAACAGAAATGTGTCGCCGCGGCGCGGAAGCGTATCACGATCATCTGTTGCCAACCGTAATGTTGAGTACTTTCGCGCGGGCGTCGTGAAGGCGCGGGGCATTCATTTCGCCTTCTCCTCCGCCGAATCGTGGCTGCCGAGTTTGTAACGGCGAGCGATTAACCCTCACTACAGTTCTTTCCACTATAATTTTCGCGGCGAATTTGACCCGGCGGTGCTAGACTGAAAAGTTTCCGGGGATTTTCGCAGTAGAGAGAGATCGGATAATCCGCACTGCATGACGATTAGCTTGTTTGGCGCCAGAATTCGCCGGCTCGCGTGGAAGGCCGCACTGATTGCGGCGGCGTCGTTCGCGTCGGCATTTGGCCAGCAGGCGGCTCAAAGCCCACAGGCTGGCGCGTCGGCGACGGACATCGGGCAGGCTTGGGACGACGTGATTCAGAACGCCCTTCCGCAAGCACCTGTCGACCCGGTACTTCAGCAGCCGCAGCCACCCGGCGCAAAAGCATCGGCCGCCAATATCGCCAATCACTTCTACTTCGAAAGCCATACGGACTTCGAACGCTATCAGACATACTTTACGGGCCAGCCGACGATCACAGGTGTCATCGACGCCCCGATTACGAACATTTCAAATACGGCCGGAATCCCGTACCCGATTGCATTTCAGCCCGACGCCAACCGGATCTACAGCTTTGTCGACTTCGGCACGCGTGGCTACCTTTCCGATCACATTAATACACATTTCGCGCTCCGGTACGATCAGGATCTTACGCATGTCGATATCGGTTCGCCCGCCGAAAATATCAATGAAGTGTCCCAGTCCAACCGCAGGATCGAGCTGCTGAATGCGTCGCTGGAGTTCAACAGCAACCTCACCGGCGGATCCGGCGTATCCTTTCAAATCGGTCGCCAGAATGTCTACGGAGCCGAGATCGCCTCGTTCGATGGCGGATCGTTTACTCTGAACCGCCCGCTGTTCGAGCTGACGCTCTATGGCGGTCGGCGTTTTTCTTATTTTTCCGATCCCGACCAGCGCGAAATCGGAGGCGGCAATCTGCTGCTTCGGACCGGCAAAGATACCACTGTGGAACTCGAGACGCTTTGGTATATCCGCGGCACCAACAAGATCGTCGTCAGGCATCGCATCGGGGCGAGGTGGCAGGTTTCGTCCTATTTCCGCGCGTATGGCGGAGCGCCGGTGGATTTCGACGCGCAGGCCCTGTATTCCCCGTCGAACGGCCACACGACTCTGCGTCTCGGTTTCTTTCAGAAGCTGAGCGATAACGATTACGACTACGACTACACGGTGAACGCCCGCGATCTGAACCCGAACGATCCGCTGCTTCGTCTCAATCTCGGCCCTATCGCCAAGTACGCGCAGTATACGATTGAGGCGCACCACCAGATCAATTCTTCGCTGAGAGCGGGCGGCAGCGCCATTATCCGGCTCCTGAACAATACGGAAACGCAGGGGCCGTACGACACTTCCTTCGAAGATTACAAAGCCGGCGTGCAGTATTTTCCGCTCCGCAAGGTCGAGACTTCATTTGAATATCACCAGCGCAATTCGAACCGCCTGAGTCCTCTCGGCGCGACGACGTTCGACGATGTGACCGATGCGGGCGAAACCAGCGTCAAGGATGTCACGGGTGAAATTGGCCGCAGCTTCGGCGAAGGGAGATTCTACGTGAGCGGCGGAATGTACTATCGCCGCATCAGCATGCAGGACCGGTTTTATTACATCGACAACATACATCAAAGTGGCGCGCTCGCCAGCGCGTGGTTCAAAATCGACCATCATTCGCGCCTCTCCTTCGATTACAGCCTCGATAACGATTTCTTCCTCTTTATGCCGGACATCAAAAACTCCCAGATGTTCCGCGTGGGCCTTGCGTGGAGATATTAGAGATGCCGACCAGCGCCAGCCGATGCATCAGGTTTTCGCTCCTGCCGATCCTCGCCGTACTGGCATTCGCCCAAACCCCTGGCGCGCCTGGAAAGCCCGCTCCATCGGGTGCCTCGGCCACCGGTCAGGGCGAGTTCTTCATCCACGCTTTTCACAAGGACAAACTGGGCGGCGAACTGGATTGCACCCTCTGCCATGTGCCGGTGAAAGAAGGTTCGGTCGTGCTGAAGCGCCCGGGACACGACCAGTGCATGGGCTGTCACGACGCCGATTTTAACCAGACCATCAAACAGTCGGTCTGCGCGCAGTGCCACAGCGCTTTCCCCGGTGACGCCGCCAATCTGTTACCCTACCCGGCGTACAAATCTACCCGTACCATCCTGTTCAGTTTTTCCCACGCGTCACACGTGGATCCAAAGGCCCGCCTCGACGCCAAGACTGGATTTCGCGCGGATTGCACGACCTGCCACAAGTTCGAAGCATCCGGGGCTTTCGGGACGTTCCCCGGCCATCAGGAATGCGCCGTCTGCCATTCGAAGCCGGGGTTTACTCCACAACTGATCGCGTCGATGCCGGCTGCTGGTTGCCGGAATTGCCACAATGCGGAGGAAATCGA
The DNA here is from genome assembly GCA_003136575.1 of Bryobacterales bacterium. GTDB lineage: Bacteria > Acidobacteriota > Terriglobia > Bryobacterales > Bryobacteraceae > BOG-234. Next base: position 16,221 of record PLEX01000165.1, read on the forward strand.
GAATCCCGGCTTTACCGAAAGCCGGCGTCTCCAGGCGAAGGAAGTCGCGAGCGGAAAATATGAAAATATCGTTTTTTCCCACGCCGCGCACTTTAAGGTCAGGGCGCAATACAATCTCAACTGCACCACTTGCCATTACGCGATTCCCAACAGCAAGAGTCTTGCGGATCTGACTCTGCCGAAGATGCTGGATTGCGTGCAGTGCCACGATTCGGCCCGGACGATTCCCGCGGCGGTCAGGATGACCAACTGTTCCACCTGTCACACGAATCCGGTGACTCTCGTCGGAAACATCCCAAAGAGCCACACTCTTAACGTGAAACCGGATTTCCACACCGACGCGTTCCGCGTGCATCATGAGGAGCAGGCATCGGCCCCGGACGCCAAGTGCTTCATCTGCCACCAGAACGTTACTCCTTCGCTGGCGGCGAAGAATCAGTGCGACTCATGCCATCAGGTGATGCGGCCAGTGAACCATACCGCCCGCTTCAAGGACGATATTCACGGCAAGATCGCCGCGCTCGATCGAACCACTTGCGCGACGTGCCACACCGCGGATTACTGCAGTTCCTGCCACAACGAATTGCCCCGGAGCCATGTCCCGCTGCCGTTGTACAAAGGCGGCGGACACGCGGTGTCGGCTATGCTCGATCAGCGCGCCTGCATGACTTGCCACACTTTCCAGAACACGTGCGCGCAGTGTCACACGAATAAGATCGGCATGAATCGTCCGCCGAACGGAACGCCCCAACCCGCCGGCTCCGCGGGATTCGAGTCGGCGTCGTTCGACTGGGCCAGGCTGCTTCAGCCGCGGACGCCGCTTTTTCGATGAATCGGGCTACTTCTTCAGTGAGCGGATGTAGGCCACAACATTGTCCAGATCCCCACCGGCTACGGCAATGGGCTTCATTTTGCCCACGCCGGCGGTGACATTGGACTTCAGATCCGCATCGCTCTTCTTTTGAACGTCGTCCGAGCCGAGGGGTTTGATTTCCGCGCTCAGCGCTTTGGCCATCCCGGGGTTGCCGATTCCATCCGCGCCGTGGCAGGTTCTGCACTTCGCGGTATAGAGGGTTTTTCCCGCCGCCGCGTCGGCGGCGAATGCTCCGGCCGCGGACAGACTGGCGACTCCCAAAACAAAACACGTGGAAATAAAGCTCTGCGATATCATTTTCATAATTTCTTTAATTCCTCTGACCTGTGAATTCACGGCGCCCGCCCCCGACGCGATCAATAATAAAGAAATGTCTGTTCTGGTGCGGATGAGTCGAGTATAACCTGGCGTCAAACGCGCTTCGTGTCGGGTGACCCAAGATCTTTGCTGCGATTTGACGGCTTCGCCCTTGTCTTGCGATTGAAATCCGGGCGTTGCGCAAAGGACCCGTTTGGCGACAATTCGAGCGGCCCGAAAAGACGCCTTAGGTTTTTGTCGATTTGTCCCCCGTAGCGGCCTACCAGCCATCCCCATAGAACGAACCCGCCAGAAACGGCATTAGATGCAAACATTCCAAAACCAGACCAGCAAGACAAAACCGCGAACGCTATGGCCAACCGTCAGCATTGGCCGCACCCCGTAGCTTAAAGCCACGAGGGTGCTGGTTACAATCAGAGACCCGGCGGAAAGCCACGCTGGCTTCACGAACCGCCGAACAAGATGCGCTAATTCGTGACCCTCTTCCGGATATGGCATATCAGCGCCTGGAACAGCCTCCTACAGCGTACCGAACGAGGGAAAGGACCCATATTTTTGTCGCGCTGTAAAACTAACCCGTTGTCGAAGACGCTCGGGACCTCGACCGACGGGTACCACTTCAGGCGTTACTCACGCCAAGAGGAAGGAGTTTTTGGGGCTATTCCAGATTGAGACCGTTGTGAAAACGACCGCTTGAACGACAGCCTCCGGTTAACGCTACGCCGCAGGTCGCGGCTCTTGGCGCCGCACATTAATTCTGCTCTCGTGCCTACCGGCCGGCGCCAGATCATAGGCGGTTTGGACGCCTAACGAGTGATCGGCATTCGACCATCCGGCCTTCTCCAGAGGAACGCAATCCGCCAGTTGCCGGATATAGTCGCGCTCCAGTGGCCTTTCAGTTCACCCCGAAAAAAGTGGAGTCTGTACCCTGGCAAGTCGGGATCGCTACGCCGCGCGGACCCCGTCCCCTCACTCGTCCCGCAAAATCTCCAGCGGCTTCTGCCCCAGCGTGCGGTAACTCGCCAACCAACCTGTCGCCACCGCCAGCAGGGCGGTCGCGCCGATTGCCGAAAGCACGGGCACGAAATCCACTCCGGTATCCGCCTTGATCAACTGATTGAGCAGCACCCAGCCGAACCCGCCTGCCAGCATCCCGCCCATCAATCCCGCCACCGTTCCGATTACGAAAAACTCCACCGAAAAGATCTTCGCGATCCGCGCCCGCGTCGCACCCAGCGTTTTCAGGATGACCACTTCGCGAATTCGGCGGAATCGCGTCCCAGCCACGCTCGACGCCAGAATCACCGCGCCCGCCAGCATCGAGAAGCCCGAGATAAAACGGACCACCATCGAGATCTGATCCACCACCGACTGGATGATCTCCAGCACATCGGCCATGTTGATTACGGTGATGGTCGGGTACTTGTCGTAAATCGCCTTCTGCATCCGCCCCACGCTTTCCGGCTTCATGCGGACGCCGCCGTAATACACGGCGGGCAGCCCGTCAAGAGCGCCCGGCGTGAAGAAGAATTCGATGCGCGCCGTCAGCCGCTCGTTCTGCGTCTTATGAATCGCCGCCACGATCGATTCGAACTGCCGCGACGGCGTGTTCCAGACCATTCTCGATCCGACGTGAATATTCAGGAGCGTCGCGGCCGGTTCGGCCACCGAGACCAGCGCGGGGTTCGGGCGCGCGTTCTCGTCCCACCACCGCCCCTGCGTCACTGTTGTAAACTGCGGCAGCGCACCCTCCGTTGCAAGGGAAACATTGCCTGCATAACGCCGCGCCATTCCTCGCTGGTTTTCGCGCCGCATCGGCACGCCGTCGATGGAATCGATTCGCGCGGAGACCGAGCCGGTCATTTCCGGAGCGCCCAGAACTCCGGGCTGGTGACGAAGCAGATCCATCACGCCATCCCGATTCGAGGCCGTAACATCGATCAGGTAGACATTCGGCAAACCGGGCGGGGCCGTCCGCATGATGTCGTGCAGGACGCCGCGCTGGATGATCCAGATCGAGACCGTGAACATCACGCCGACTCCCAGCGCGATGACCGCCGCGCCCGCGTGGTTTCCCGGCCGATAGAGATTGGCGATTCCCTGCCGAATAACGGGACCGGTCGCACGCGGCAGATGGCGGCCAACCCAGCGCAGGCCACGCAACAGCAGCCACGCGATCGCGGCCAGCACGGCCAAGCCGGCCGCGATCCCCATGGCGAAGTAGCGGCCTGTTTCCGCGCTGTCGCTGAGCCACGCGGCAAGCAGCCCGACGAACGACAAGATGAAAACGCCGGAAAACAGTGACGCGGCAACGCGTCCCCACCACTCGCGAAGCGTCGATCGCGGCGCGGCCATCTCCCGGCGGAAGATGGCGGCTGGCCGGATGTTTCGGATGCCCAACAGCGGAGGAATGGTGAACAGTAGAACCGTCAGCACGCCCACCAAAAGGCCTTGCAGCGCCGAAAGCGGACTGAAACGCGGGAGTGAGGTCAGGTGAAAATAGCCCGAGAGGAAGATCGGGAACATGGTCTGCACGAAGGTGCCGAACGCAATCCCCAACACGCTTCCAGCCAAGCCAAGGCCGATCGTCTGTATCAGATAGATCCGCAGAATCTGCGAAGACCGCGCGCCGAGGCACTTCATGACCGCGATTGAGTCCATCTTTTGCTGAAGATGGGCTTGGATAGCCGTTGCCACCCCCAGTGCCCCGATCACGAGGGCGACCAGACTGACGAGCGAGAGGAAAATCGTCGATTGGCGCAAGCCCTGCTCGATCAGGGGATGCGCCTGCGTGTAGTCCGCGATCAGACTTCCGCCGCCACGCCCACGACCACCAGGGCCGGGACCGCGTGCGCCCGGTCCGCTCCCGTTCCCACGCCCCGCCGCGTCGCTGCCGCTTCCGCCGCCGGGATTGAACGCGCGCTCCAGTTCACCGCGCACATCCGCGATCCGCATTGTGACAGGAACCTTGAAGAGAAAGCGTTCCGACGCGCGACTGCCCGGCACAAGCAGTCCTGTACGTTCCAGTCCTTCGCGCGAGATCATGACGCGCGGGCCGACGTTAATGCTTCCCGTCATGCGGTCGGGTTCGTTTGTGACCTCAGCCACGATGCGAAAAGACTGGCCGCCTATCCTCACCGAATCGCCGATCTTCGCACCCAGACGCAGCAAAACGCCGTCGGAAACGACGACCGTGTCCGGCGTCAACGCGGTTCGCAGACTTTGCGCCGGGGCCAGCGTGACGCGACCGTAGAACGGGTACATGGAAGGGTCGACGGCTTTCACGGAAAGTAGAACCGGCACGGCGTCGTCGGGGTTGGCGTTTGGCGGCAACGCCATCGTGACCGTTTCCGTAATCTGGGTGCGCCGAACGCCGCGCGTCGCGAGCGAGTCCATTACCGCAGCCTGCTGGGGCGAAGGAAGTTCGAATGTCCGCACGGTCAGGTCGGCCGCCATGAATGTTCGGGCGTCGCGCTGGAGCATTGTATGGAAGGACTCGGAAAACCCTCGAACGCCGCTCAGCGACGCCACGCCGGCGGCGACGGCCAGGATCACGAAGACAAATCTCCCAGTGGACGCCCGCGTTTCGCGCCAGGCGATCTTGGCTGCCGTCCGAAACGGGCTGGGCTTATGGCGGGCGTCGCTCATTGCGCGCCAACTTCGCTCGTCACTCGTTCGTCGCTGACGACAAGGCCGTCGCGCAGGGTGATGACCCGATCCGCGTGTCGCGCCAACGCCGGGTCGTGCGTCACCAGAACCAACGTGGTGCCCTCCTGCCGGTTCAGCTCGAGCAGGATTTCCAGCACCTGCCCGCCGGTTTTGCCATCCAGATTACCTGTTGGCTCGTCTGCCAGCAGGATCGGAGGTTTCGTGATGAACGCGCGAGCCAGCGCCACGCGCTGCTGCTCGCCGCCCGAAAGCTGCACGGGATAGTGGTCCATACGGTCGCCCAGGCCGACTCTCCTGAGCAGTTCCTGCGCCCGCGTCACCACGTCGAAATCGGCCCCGGCCAGTTCGGCCGGCAGCAGGACGTTCTCTTCGGCTGTCAGGGTCGGAATCAATTGGAAAGATTGAAAAACAAAGCCAATCTTTCGTCCCCGCACTTCGGACATCCGGTCTTCGGAAAGGCCGGTAATATCCTGGCCGTCGAGGACGATCTTGCCGCCAGTTGAGCTGTCGAGTCCGGCGAGCAGGCCGAGGAGCGTGCTTTTTCCGCTTCCGGACGGCCCCATGATGGCCGCAAACTCACCCTGTGGGATGACGAGATTAATTCCCCGGAGGATCTCAACCTTGTGGGTCGGCGTGGCGATGGTACGGATCAGGTCGATGACTTCAATAATGGGGCGCGGAATGACGGAACTCCTCGGGCTATCTGTCATGATTATGGCAGTGAAAGCGAAATGGATCGGCGCGGTTTTACTAAGCCTTACGCTCTGCGCCTGCGGCGGAAAGAAACCGGAACCGCCCGCGTCCGCGCCTGCCTCGGGCGGAACGGAGGCGACCGTCGCCCCGCCGGATCAGCGACCCGTGATCGTAGCCTTCGGTGACAGTCTGACGGCCGGCTACGGCGTCGAACCGGGCAAGAGTTACCCCGACGACCTGCAGCGCCTGCTCGATGCCGCAGGGTATATGTATCACGTCGTGAACCTCGGCGTCAGCGGCGATACTACAACTGACGGAGTTCAGCGCCTGCCGGACGTTTTGTCGGCAAAGCCAGCCATAGTGATCCTCGAATTCGGGGGCAACGATGGTCTCCGAGGTCTGCCTGTCTCCGCCACACGGGCAAACCAGACTCAAATGATCCGGACGTTGCGGGGTGCCGGCATCGAGGTCCTCCTGGCGGGCATGACTCTGCCACGCAACTACGGACCCGACTACATTCGATCGTTCGAACAGGTGTACGTGGATCTTGCCGCGCAGTTTCGGCTGGTCCGGATACCGTTCCTGCTGGAAGGGGTCGGCGGCCATCCGGACCTGGTGCAAGCCGATGGCATTCATCCGACAGCTGAAGGGTGTCAGGTCGTTTCCGGCAATGTAATGAAGTACTTAAGACCGCTTCTGAAGAAGTGAACTCGGGCGGTGTTGCTCATTCTTTACAATGCGCCCTCATTTTTCTGTGTCAATCTGAATCGATTTCCTATAGATTATAGATATACATGCCCATTGAGGCGCTCATTGAAGACGTCGCTGAACGTCTCGTCTTTCCGGAACGGCGTCGAATCGTCGCAAAGGTCTTGCTGGCCGACTCCGATCTGGCTTCCCGGCTGACGCTGAAAAGCGTTCTAGGCAAAGCCGGTTACGCGGTGGAAGGCGCGGCAACCGCGGCGGAAGCCATCAGCCGTCTGGATGCGAACCAGTTCCAGTTGGTTCTTGCCGACCTGCGAAGCGAATCGGACGACGCCGGCCCCTCGGTGTTGGCGTACGCCAGACAAAAGGACTATCGTCCGGCGACCGCGCTGATCACGCTCGCCATGAGCGAGGTGAATTCCAGAAGGAAGGCGATGCCGGGAGCCGACCGGGTCATTCAGATGAGCAATGAGGATGTATCAAACCTCCTGGCCAATGTAGCGGAACTGATCGGACTGCGGGCCGATCGGAGAATGCGGCGGGCAAGCCAGTCTTAATTTAATTAGGCCGAACCCGCTGTCCCGACAAATTCTGCTTTGCTCTGAGCCTGACAATTCTGCCTATCAGGTCATACGGGATCGGACGATCGAGCGGGAATTTCAGATTCCCCTTTGGTCCCGCGTACGCTGAGACAGCTTTTTCCATCCTGACGTCGCCTCTCACTGGCGGATAAAGGCCGATGTGTTTCCTGAAGGCGGCAAAATACACCAGTACTCCGTTCACCGCGAAGGCGGGCATGCCGTAGCTGATGGTCTCCCGCGCGTCCGGCGCGGCCTGCATGATTACCGACCGAATCCGTTCGAGGATCGTCTGAATCCCGGGCGAAAACGCCGCTATATATTCGTCGATGTTTCCTGGAGCATTTCGACCGGTCGGCAAAAGTCCCTCCGCACACTCCGCGCACCACACGGGGCGTGAGCGCGATATGAACTAATAGTAGTCCGGCCCGAAGGGCGTGGCGCGCGCCGAGGCCGGTGCGCCCTGAAGCCGTCCGTCAGCCATCCTGTTGGCAGATCACGTCGACTCTTGACAGGAAGTCGCCCATGCCGGCGATGTGCCGCCTGATCTCGGCGGCATCCTGAGCGATGGCGCATTGCTCAATAAGGCGACCGATCTCGGTGATTTCCGGAAATCCGTAGCTCGCCCCCGATCCCTTCATACTATGCCCGATGTTTCTGGCCGCTGGAAAATCGCCCCGATCGACAGCCCGCGCGAGGGCCTCCAGGTCGTGCCTCTGATTTGCCAGATAGCCGGGAATCAGGTCTTCCAACCCGGGTGTGGCGTTCACCTGAATGCGATCGGCGCTCCGGGACGCCGAATCCGCCGGGCTATCCGATATGAAAGACTTGTCGGGCTGCGGAAGCCAGCGCCGAATGGTATCGATCAGAGTCGCCTCATGGATCGGTTTGCAAACATAATCGTCCATGTCGGCCGACAGGCACTTGTCGCGATCTTCGGCGAGCGCGTTGGCCGTCATGGCGACGATCGGGGTGCGTCGGTTTTTTTCACGTTCGTACCGGCGAATTGCCCCGGTGGTCTCATAGCCATCCATCAGCGGCATCTGGCAATCCATCAACACCAGCGCATAGCTCTCTTGTGCAAGTTTCGTCATCGCCTCCAGCCCGTTTGAAGCGATGTCGCATATGAAGCCGTGTTTTTCCAGCAGCCTGACCGCAAGCTTCTGGTTGTCCGGATTGTCCTCGACCAGCAGAAGCCTGATGCCATCTTTGAGTCGTGGCGCAACCCAGGTCTTCTGTGCCGCTGCCAGTTCCTCCGGCGTCAAGGGTGCGGAAGCGGATTCGAATTGCCGGGGCATCATGGCCTTGAGCATCGCGTTGCGCAACAGGTTTCTGCGGACGGGCTTGGTGAGAAACGTACGGATTCCGGCTTCCCGGGCCGCCGTCATTTCGCTGCGATCGTCGTAGGATGTCAACATGACCATGGGTGTCGACGACAGTTTCTGATCCATCGCGACGATTCGGGCGACGTCGATACCATTCATTCCGGGCATTCCACAGTCGAGCACGACGACGCCATAGGGCTGTCCCGACCGGGCGGCCTCCCGGATTTTTGAAATTGCCTCCATGCCGTTGCCGGCGCATTCCGGCTTCATTTGCCACGATTCCATGTGCCTGCAGGCGATCGTCCGGTTGGATTCGATGTCGTCGACGACGAGAACCCGGGTACCCGCCAACTCATTCCTGAGGTGGGCCTCGGCTGGTTTAGGAGCCAGCGGCGGACTAACGGGCAACGCCAGGGTGAAGAGTGAACCCGTACTGTCGCTCTCCACCGCGATGCTGCCGTTCATGAGTTCCGCCAGCCGTTGGGATATGGCGAGGCCGAGGCCCGAGCCGCCATACCGACGGGTCGTGGAACCATCGGCCTGGGTGAACGCCTGAAACAGTTTCGCAAGGACCTCCCGCGCAATTCCGATGCCGCTGTCGCGTACTTCAAAACGCACTATGCTCCAGCCTTCGCTTTGCCCGGCTACTCCAACCTTCAGACTCACCTCTCCCTCTTCGGTGAACTTGAGCGCATTTCCCATCAGATTGACCAGGATCTGACGAAGCCGGCCTTTGTCGCCGCGAGCCCATCCCGGAACCTCCGAAGACACGAAACAGGTCAGCTCCAGCCCTTTTTGGTGTGCCTGCTGGGAAAAAAACTCGACAACCTCTTCCGCGAGGGAATCGATGCTGAAGTCTTCCGGGCTCAGTTCCAGCTTGCCCGCTTCCAGTTTGGAGAAGTCGAGGACGCCGTTGATGATGCTCAGCAGGGACTCCGCTCCGTTGCGGATGGTCCGGGTATAATCGGCCTGGTCTTCCGTTTGTTCCGTGTCCATCAGTAGACCGCTCATGCCGATGATGACGTTCATCGGCGTGCGGATTTCGTGGCTCATATTGGCCAGAAATTCCGATTTCATCTGAGCGACCTGCATTATTTTACGCTCGGCTTGCTTGCGTTCGCTGATGTCGGCGATGGAGCACAATACCCAGGTCTCTCCCTCGATCTCGATCGGACTCAACCCTATCTCGGCCGGGAATTCCGAACCGTCCTTTCGCGCAGCCGACAGTTCCCGGCCGATTCTCGCCATGGCCGATCGGGAATCGGCGAAAAACGCGTCTCGCAACCGCGAGTGTCCCGCCCGCAGAGCGGGAGGCAAAAGAACCTCGACCGGCTGGCCCACCAGTTCCGTGCGCTCATAGCCGAAGAGTCTGGTCGCCGGGCCATTGGCCTGTTCGATCGTTCCTTCCCGGTTCACCAGAAGTATGCCGTTGGGAACCGATTCGATCACGAGCTGCGCCCTCTGGCTGGCGCGCCGCAGGGCCGCTTCGGTCTGTTTCCTTTCGGTGACGTCATCAATGGAACAAACCACCGCATCCCGGCTGTTTGGGTCTATCGGATGCAGTCCAATCCGGACGGGGAACAGTGAACCATCCTTGCGCCTCGCATACAACTCCTGGTCGATGCCCATCGCCCGGGCCGTTGGAGCGTCGAGGTATTCGGCCCGTTTCCGAACGTGCGCCACGCGGAGGGAGGTTGGGAGCAACATCTCCACGGGTTTGCCGGTCAGCTCGGACTTTTCATAGCCAAACATGATGGTGGCCGGGGCATTGGCGAACGCGATATTGCCCATGCGGTTCACCACGAGGATGCCGGTTGGCACCGATCCGATCACCGACTGGGCCTCCCTTATGGCGCTCTGTAGTTCGGCGTGCTTTTCCGAAAGATCGGTGTCCGCGTTGGAGCGGTCAATCGCCGCGCCCAGGCTCCCCGCGGCGACGGCCAACATCTGACTAACGCCATCTCCCACCGGTTTTCGGGAGTACATGCAGAGCACGCCCGTCAGTTTGCCTCGCGAAATCAGCGGGTGGCCGGCATACCCAACCAGCCCTTGCCGCGCCGCCCACTCACGGTCTTCGATGCGCTGGTCGTGAGCGACATCGTTTGTCAGGTAGGGTTGTCCGTCCAATGCGATCTGCCCCAGTCTGAAAGCTCCCATCGGAATGGGGTGAGAATCGCCGCAGAGACCGGCGCCGGCGCTCAGGCGGAGGCGGGAATCGTCTTTCGACCGTACCCATATTTGCGCGGCGTCGGCCCCCAGATAGTCGACCATTTTCCGCGCACAGGTCTGTAGCAGATCCTTAACGGAAATATCCCGCGCCAGAGCGGCCGCGGTCTCAAGCAGGAATGGGGAGACGGACGTTCCTGTGCAGGGACGTTCCGTTTCAGGCATCGGATGCGATTGTGGGGCGTTGTTCTCCACGCGCTCGCCATCGGCAGTTTGGCGAGTGTTCTTTAGTCAGGGCTAGAGTTGGGCTAAAGGCAATACTCTTCACTTAACAAC
>PLEX01000060.1:0-314 GCA_003136575.1 Bryobacterales bacterium
ATTCATCTGCACTTCAACGAACCGGGGCGCGTCGTCTGGGAGGGCGCCGAAACCGGCAGCCGCGCCCTGGCTGCGGGCGGGGGCACTCTGTATTTCGACATGCCGCTCAACTCCACTCCCTGCACGACCAATGCGCGGCATTTCGACGAAAAACACGCGGCGCTCGAACTGGCATCGGTCACCGATTTCGCGCTGTGGGGCGGAATAGTCCCCGGAAACGCCGGGGAACTCGCCGAACTTGCGGAGCGCGGTGTTGTTGGCTTCAAGGCGTTCATGTGCGACTCCGGCCTCCCGGAGTTTCCCCGCGCCGACGA
>PLEX01000060.1:346-20868 GCA_003136575.1 Bryobacterales bacterium
ATCGCGGAAGTGGAAGCCATCGCCAGGGCCGGACTCCTCGCCCGCGAGGCAGGATGCAGACTGCATATCGTGCACGTCAGTTCGGGCAAAGGCGTCGCCGCCGCTCTTGATGCCCGTTCGCTNNAATTGAAACCTGCCCTCACTATCTGCTGTTCACCGAGGACGACCTTCTGCGCATCGGCGCGCTGGCCAAATGCGCACCACCCCTGCGTAGTCGAGTAGAGCAGGATGCGTTGTGGGAATCGGTCCTGCGCGAAGATGTCGACATGATTGGTTCGGACCATTCGCCCTGTACACCGGAAATGAAGCGGCGGGATAACTTCTTCGAAATCTGGGGCGGCATCGCGGGAGTCCAATGGACGCTGCCCGCTCTGATCGAACGCGGGCTCGATCCCCCGCGCCTCGCCCGGCTCACTTGCGCCAACGCAGCGCGACGGTTCGGAATCGATCGGCGTGGCGCAATCGAACCCGGCAACTACGCCGATCTGGCGCTGATCGATCTCGCTGCAAGGCAGGTCGTTTCCGTGGATTCGCTGTTCCAGAGGCACAAGAACACCCCTTATCTCGGAATGAACTTTCGGGGCGTCGTCCGAAAAACAATGCGGCGAGGCGAGGTCGTTTACTCGGAGGGGACCATCGTCGCGCGAACTCCGGGTCGGCTGGTAAAACCAAAGAGGAACGGGAATGCAACATCTGGGACACACGCGTAGCAGTTACCGCCGCGACCATCTTCTTCAAACGCCCGACACGTTCGTCCGCGCTCCGCTGCCGGGAATGCGGAACGCAACGGCGATCATACATGCCGCGCCTGCCATCGGCGCTGGATTTACGCAATATTCCGTCGAACTTGAATGCGACGGCAGCTTCCGGACCGGGCCTGCTCAGAGCTTCGTTTACGTACTGCAAGGCCGGCTCGGACTGGCGGAGACCAGTCTGTCTCACGGCCAATATGCGTGGTTGCCTCCCGATCGGGTAACTGTGATCGCCTCGGAACAGCCGGCGCGAGTGGTGGTAATCGAGAAACCTCACTCCTCATGGAATGGGATCGTCCCGCCGCCGCTCACCGGCGACGAGCGCCTGGTTCCGGGGAAGCCTCTGGCCGGCGACGAATCGGTTCAGGTACGCATTCTGCTGCCCGATGATCCGGCCTTCGACTGTGCGGTTAACACCATGACATACCAGCCGGGTGCCACACTGCCGGCGGTCGAGATCCACGTCATGGAACACGGCCTTCTGATGCTCGAAGGCGAGGGCATTTACCGGCTCGGCGAGAAATGGTATCCGGTCAAAGCGGGCGATTTCATCTGGATGGCGCCCTATTGCCCTCAGTGGTTCGGCGCGCTGGGGAAAGCACCCGCGAAGTACCTGATTTACAAAGACTGGAACCGGCATCCACTCACATGAACCTGACCATCGATACCGCTCGTCTCACGCGCGAACTGGAAACCCTCGCGACTTTTTCCGACGCTCCGCAACCCGCGGTAACCCGGATCGTCTTCTCCGAACAGGATCTGCGCGCCCGCGTCTGGCTGAAGCAGCTCTACGTTGAAGCGGGACTCGACGTCCGGGAAGATGCCGTTGGCAACACCTTTGCCCGCTGGCGTGGCACGGATCCCGAACTCCCGGCCGTTGGCACCGGTTCTCATACCGACGCAATTCCTCACTCCGGCCGCTACGACGGAACTGTTGGTGTTCTTGGGGGCCTGGAAGCCATTCGCGCTCTGAAGCGCGCCGGATTCCAGCCGCGCCGTTCGATTGAGCTGCTGATGTTCACTTCGGAAGAGCCGACCCGGTTCGGCATCGGCTGCCTGGGAAGCCGATTGCTCTCTGGTTCGCTGACGGCATCAGCAGCGGATTGCCTGAAGGACTCGGACGGCAGAACGCTCGACGAAGTTCGCGCCGCGGCGGGTTTCCACGGCTCGCTCGACAGCGTCAGACTGGACCCCGGATGCTACTCTGCGTTCGTTGAACTCCACATCGAACAGGGGCCTTTGCTCGAGCGCCGGAACGTTCCGCTGGGTATCGTCACCGCTATCGCGGCTCCGGCAAGTCTCTGGGTGACGATCGAAGGCGAGGGCGGTCATGCCGGTGCTGTCCTCATGCCAGATCGCCGCGACGCCTTCCTCGCCGCGGCCGAGATCGCGCTGGCACTCGAAGCCGCCGCCCTTTCGACGGGCGCCATCGACAGCGTCGCGACTACCGGCCTGTGTGAAGTCTTTCCTGGCGTTATAAATGGCGTTCCAAGCCGCGTGCGGCTGGGCATGGATGTTCGCGATATCGATCCGGAGCGCCGCGACGGAATGCTTGGCAAACTGAAACTTGCGTGCGGAGACATCTCCCGGCGCCGCCGCGTTACCGCGAGAATTGAAATGATCAACCAAGACGCCCCGACGACTTGTGCCCCGGCAATTGTCGATGTTCTTGCGGCTACGTGCGAAAAGCGCGGATTCGCTTTCGACAAGATGGTCAGCCGCGCCTATCACGACTCGTTGTTCATCTCGCGGATCTGTCCAACGTCGATGCTTTTTATCCCCTGCCGCTCGGGTTTCAGTCACAGGCCGGACGAATACTCCACTCCGGAAGCAATTTCTCAGGGCACCCTGGTCCTGGCGGACGCGCTCGCTCAGTTGGCATGTTAGCTGGTTGACGGCCGGGCCGCCGTCGCACCGAGGCAACTCCCCAATGTTAGTCTGACTTCGTGGAGCCAATGAACTGGTCGCGGCTGATTAGCGGCACGCGCGCGGGTCGTTCCGTACATCCGTATACGGACAGCACGGAATTCGAGGACGATCTGAGCCGCGTCGTTTTCAGCACGCCCGTCCGCCGCCTTCAGGACAAGACCCACGTATTCCCGCTTGAGGCGCACGATTCGGTTCGCACGCGGCTGACCCACTCGCTTGAGGTCAGCAGCGTGGCGCGGGATCTGTCGCAGGCCGCGTGCAGACGGCTTTCGTCCCGCATTCCGCAGCAGTACTCCCCCGCGATAGCCACCATCGCCGCAGCCTGTGCCCTCCTGCACGACATCGGCAATCCGCCATTTGGCCACGCGGGTGAAAAGGCGATTCAGGACTGGTTCGTTCGCAAGTTAATGGAAGACAGGGATCTGGCCGCCGTCTTCACAACGGCCGGCGACAGCGCTTCGGAGCCCATTTTCCTCCCCATCGCTCAGGATTTCATCCAGTTCGACGGCAACGCTCAGATGTTTCGCCTGGCTACCCGCCTGCAGGTGCTCAGTGATCCGAACGGTATGAACCTGACCTTCGGGACCCTATCGGCGGCGTGCAAATATGTCGTCGCCTGCCGCGACATTCGACCGGATCACCACGAGCGCTCGAAGCCGGGCTTCTTCGAGACCGAGCGAGAGCTTATTTCCCGCATTCAAAATGAAACCGGAACCGGCGCCGCCCGCAATCCCATCACCTATTTGGTGGAGGCGGCCGATGACATCGTCAACGTCTGCATCGACCTCGAAGACGGCGTACGGAAGAAAGTCTTCCGCTGGCAGGAAATGATTGAAGAACTGGAACGTCATGGCGCCGAAGGTCAGGCGAGCGCGCTCAAAGAGGAAGCCCAATCCCTTGCCGGATTATCGGGAATGGCGGGTTATGGTTCCGGCGATGTATTCGCCCAGGCATTTCGCACCGTCCTGATGTCGCGCCTGATTCCCGCCGCGCTCGACGAATTCGAGTCGTCCTATGATGCGATCATGACCCGCCAGTACGGTTACGAACTTGTGAATCGGTCGCGGCTTAGCGGGCTGTACCGCGCCTGCAAGCGCGTTGTGAAGACGCATATCTTCAGTTCCCCGGAGGTGTTGCGGCTGGAGATCATGGGCAGAAAAATCATCCATGATCTGCTCGATCTCTACTGGGAAGGCGTTGTGCGGGACGTTCGTGACGAAAAAGGCTTCAGCAACAAGCTATACTCCATAATCTCCGATAACTACCGGAATGCCTTCGAGCGGGACTTGGACAGGGAATTCCCCGCGATCAATCCGCTTGTCAGGCGGCACTATCTCAAGCTGCGGCTTGTATGCGACCAGGTCGCTGGCATGACGGATGCTTACGCGGTAAGTCAGCACAGGCTGCTGGCGAACTCCTGAAGCAGAGTGCCCTCCTGACGGCGACGGCCAGACCGTTCGACATCACCAACTGGAGCCGGTTGGCAGCAACCCGAGCGGGCCGACGAAACAACCGCGCCGCCTTCATTTGCGTATCCTCGTAGCCAGTTCATAAACCGCATCGTAGATCTGACTGAACTGATACTCCAGTTTCGGCCAATCCCTCAGTTTTTCGAAAACATCGTCGTCCCCGATAGACCGCGCGCCCGGCTCCTGCAACGCAACTGGCAGCGGCGGGGCGGACCAGAACGCCTCCGGGTCCGCGGGTAAAGCCTCCGGCACGATCGGAACCGCAACTTCGGGAAGCTCCTCCACCACCTCACGCGGCGCAACGACCATCGGGCGGCGATTCCGCAGCATCGCGATCAAATCGTGCCGTTTCAGTCCGCGCAGTTCGAACACGAGGAACGGATCGCGGTCGAAATCGCGCGCGAACTTCATCCATACTGCCACCAGGTGCCTGCATGGCTTAAGCCAGTCCGAGCAGGCGCATTCCAGATGCAGATCCGTATAACGCTCAGGCATGAACCGCAGCTTGGCCTTCGTATAAGCCGTGCCGAGCTCAAGTGGAAGATCACCCGATTCGATCTGCTTCGCGAGCAACCCATGATCGCGCACTTCGCCCAGTAACTTCGCCCACTGCTCCTCCGTAAAAGGATCGACGGAAATCCGCACTGTATAGGGCGGTTCCTCCTTGCCGATCACTCTCGCCACAATCGTGCGCCCATCGAACGAGAGCGACGGCACGCAGCCAGTGCGCGCGTACTTTTCGCCCGCGGAGAAGCGATGGAGTTCGGCCAGCCGCTCCATCTTTTCCACCCACGCGGCGCCCCACCAGTTGCGAATCCCTTCTTTACTCACGAAATCGCCTCCTGACGCAGCGCAAACAGGCTCTTGATCTCGGACGTCGAAAGCTCGGTCAGCCATGCCTCTCCGGTCCCAATCACTTTATCGGCAACGGCCTTCTTGCGCTCGATCATCTCGTCGATCCGCTCCTCCACCGTGCCGATGCAGACGAATTTATGAATCTGTACGTTCCGCTTCTGCCCAATGCGGAAAGCGCGGTCGGTCGCCTGATTCTCCACCGCCGGATTCCACCAGCGATCGAAATGAAAAACGTGATTGGCGGCGGTAAGGTTCAGCCCCGTGCCACCAGCCTTCAGAGACAGCACGAAAAGCCGCGGATCGTCCTTGCCTCCGTGCTGAAAACGCGCCACCATCTTGTCGCGTTTCGCGGCGGGCACCCCGCCATGCAGGAACAACACCTCCTGACCGAACGTCGAAGAAAGGTGGCTCTGCAGTTGCTCGCCCATCTCCGTAAACTGGCTGAAGATCAGTGCGCGGTCGCCCTCGGCGAGCAGTTCTTCCGCCATCTCGGTAAGGCGCGACAACTTGCCGGATCGGCCCGCCAGAGACGATTTGTCGCCAAGGAAATGCGCCGGATGATTGCAGACCTGCTTGAGCTTCGTGAGCGTCGCCAGGATCACGCCTTTGCGCTTGATGCCCTCGGCCGATTCGAGCGCGCGGCCCGCTTCATCCACCACGCTCCGGTAGAGCGTTGCCTGCTCCGGCGTCAGATTGCAGAAGACTTTCATCTCCATTTTGTCCGGCAGATCCTGAATGATGGCGCTGTCGGATTTCAGACGCCGCAGGATAAACGGCGCCGTCAGGGTCCGCAATTGTTCGGCCGCGATGGAATCCGCCTGTTTCTGAATCGGCAGGAGGAACCGGCGGCGGAAGTCCGCCTGGTTGCCAAGAAATCCGGGGTTTAGAAAATCCATGATGGACCACAACTCGCCCACGTTATTCTCAACCGGCGTGCCGGTGAGCGCGATTCTGTAATCGGCGTTGAGCGACCGGATGGCCCGAGCCTGACGGGTTTCCGGATTCTTGATATTCTGCGCTTCGTCGAGAATGATTCCGGACCACGCGACTTCCTTAAGAACATCCAGATCGCGATGCACCAAAGCGTAACTGGAGATGACGAGCGACTGGCGCGCGGTAGTGACGACAAATTCCTCGCCGCGCGAGCGCGCCTGCCCGTGGTGCACCATCACCGAAAGACCCGGAGCGAAGCGCGCGGCCTCCTTGTGCCAGTTGCCGACCACGGAAGTGGGACAGATCAATAACACCGGTCGGTCGACGCCGTTTGCGCGCTCGCGCTCGAGCAACGCCAACGCCTGAATCGTTTTGCCGAGGCCCATGTCGTCGGCCAGGCATGCGCCGAGCCCGTATTGGCGCAGAAAGCCGAGCCACGAGAAACCGCGCAACTGGTAGGGGCGCAAAGTGCCGTGGAAACCAGCGGGCGCGTCGAGTTCCTCAAAGCGCGCATGGCCGCTCAGCTTGCCGAGCAGTTCACCGATCCAGCCTTCTCCGCGCGCGTCTTCGAACTGGATATCGCGCGGCACGTCGACGGCCCCCAGCGCCATGCGTATCGCGTCGCGGGCCGACACGGGCTCGTTCTTCCAGAGTTCGAGGGCTTTGCGGATACTGGCGGGATCGAGCGGCACCCACTTGCCGTGGACTTTTGCCAGCGGCGCGGCGGATTCGGCCAGGCGATCCAGTTCTTCGCGCGTGTAGTTCTCGCCGCCGATGGCCACTTCCCAGTCGTACTTCATCAAATCGCCGAGCGAGAACATGGTGGGCGAACCGCCCACGGCCAGCTTGTCCGGCACCGGCTTCACAACCGGCCGCGCGCTGATCAGAGACGCGATCTCGCGTCGCCGCCACCATTCCGGGACCACCACGCGGAAACCCTGCTGTTCAAGCAGCGACGCCGTTTCCGTGAGGAATCGAAAGGCACCCGTTATGTCGAGCGGAAAAGAATCCGCGCCCACGCGAACATCGCCGCAGATCGTTGCCGCGTGAGATAAAAGTCGGGCGGTGTACCGCGCGGGAACGGAATCGAACGGGATTGGAGGACCGCCGTGGGCCGATTCCATCCGATACCGGACTTGCCAGGATGACGCGTCTGCCGCGGTCTCATCCGGTTCGCGCAACTCGAAGGCCAGCATCCACGGGGCTTCCGCCTCGCGAATAACGGGCCGTTGCCATTCGTCCACTTTCGCGGCAAAGGCAGCCATCCTTTCGCCCTTCGCTGGAATCTCCGATTCCATCGAACGCAGCCCGGCGATCCACAAAGCCTCAATGTTGCCCTTCTGAACGTTCCATTTGACCGCATTGGGAGCCGGAGAATAGCGGGAACGGCCCGCCAGTCGCGGCAGGAAATCCATCATCCACGAAACAAAGGCGGTGAGCAAAATGGCGGGGTCGTCTTCCGGAGGGGTCTTAACGCCTGCGGGCGTGATTGCGTGCGCGGCCGGCGGCATGGCGCGGGCCATCTGGCGAAGCCGGGCCTGATCGGGCGCGGACAACAAAGGCCGCCATCGCGCATAGAACTTTTCGCCCTCGGCGGCGAGCGAAGGGATGTAGCGGTCGCGCAGCGCAAGGTCCGCGACGAATCGAAGCGCCGCAGCCCAGAAACGAGTTGTGTGGGCGAGCTTTGTGTCCCAGGATTCGGCGGAGGGGTTGCGGTTGCACGAATCGAGGAAACGGTAAGCGCTTTCGACTGAGAGCACGGCGGTTGAGAGTGTCCACGGCCGTATCCGGAGCCAGGTTTTAGACTGATCCTGCGACCGCAAGCCCGGGGCAATAGCCTCGCCTTCAATGGACGGCAGCCAGATCAGCGACGGCTCGGCCGCAGCCGGGAGCTTCTGATCGGCAACCTGCGCCATGGCACGGACTGTCCGCGCCGGCGATGCCGAAAATGGCAGATGGCGGGACGATACCTTGCGCGGATCGACCTCTCCCCAAACGAGGAATTTGCCGTCCCGGAACGCGGAGTGAATCTTTACAACATCGAGTGCGGGCGGAGTCGGATCTGGCGGCAAGGTATCTCTCAATTTTAGCGGTCCGCATACGATGCGCTGTGAATCCGATGGCTGCGACCCTCTGTGCCAGGATAAAGGTTACCGGCACAACATGATACTTTCCATCCGTTCCACTGCCGCGGCCCTGTCCTTATTGGCCGTGTGCTCCCTTTCCGCGCAACCGCCCGCACAGATCGACAACAACGAGAAAAAGGAGTTTGCCCTCTCGATCGGGGCGCTCAGCGGCACCAGCCCGAGCCCGGCAGGTGGACCGCTCGCGGTCGGATCGGGTTTTACAGTGCAGGCGAACTTCGCCGGCAAAATCCGCGATCTGAAATGGGCCAATCTCTATTGGGAGGTGGATGGTCTGGCGGCCCCGATTCGCCATCTCGCCGGGACGCCTGTGACTGCCACCAGTGCCATTCACAGCTATTATCTGACGCCCGGCCTGAGGCTGCAGTTTGTGCCGAAGGAGAGGTTCTCGCCGTGGGTCGCAGCCGGCGGCGGATATGGGTTTTACGACTCCAGCGGTACCAGCATTTCCGGCGGCAAAACCGGCGGCGGTACGTCGTCGACCGGTGGATCCAGCAGCACCGGAGTGGCGGAATTTGGCGCCGGCATCGATTACGTTCTGAACAAGCGGTACGTGCTGCGCGGCGACATGCGCGGGTTCTATACGGCGAATCCGAATTTCGGTGTGCCGACGCCCGGCACACAGCTCAATTTTATGGTGAGCGGCGGGATCGTCTGGCGATTCCCGAGGTAACCGCCGGGCGATCGTATTACGGTCCCGGCATGCGCAACGGTCTTTGGCTTCAAAGCATTCGGGCAAGCTCTGCGCGTGAGAGACCGTTGCTATTGCGATGTCGCATGTTTCCGAAGCCACTCATCGAGTTCGGCGAACCGCATGCGACCGCCCCCATAGAGATCCATCAGAAATGAGAACGCGCTTGCGTCGGTGAAGGCCAGTCGATATCCGTTCACCCCTGAGAAATGCGGCGGTTACGGTCACCGCCACGCGCTTGTTCCCATCGATGAACGGATGATTCCGGGACAGGCTTTCCCAAAGCGCCGCAGCCTCTTCAATCAGATCCCGGTAATACCCGGTTTGGGGTCTGGCGAGGGCCGATTCGAGCGCGCCACGGTCCCGAATGCCGTGCGCGCCTCCAAACCGCTCAATCAGCGTCCGGTGTACAAGTAGAACGTCGTCGATCGCCGGGTAATAGGTCACTGCGACAGGCGGTGCAGGAGTTCTGGATGCTCCGCAATGAACTGTTCGGCGGCCTGAAGAAAGACGGACGGGCCGGAAGCGTCCTTTCGTTTCAGATGGACAATGAACTGAAGCACAGACGCTTATTCTTCGGGCGAAAGAGAATTCACGGCTTCAATGTGGCTCTCGCTGGGCATCCTGATGCAAATATATCGCAGGAAGGGCTTTTCGCATCCGCGACAGGCTGTTTCGCATCGCGCGGATAACCGTATTGAATTCAAAGGATTTTTGTGGCTCGCCATACTGGACGCATTCGAACTCTTAGGGCCAACGTGCCGGCCGGGATGCCCCTATATGGGTCCCTCGCGTACGCCGTGGCGGGGGGCGCGGCGTGAGAGCCGTCCTCTGCATCGCGTCCGGGAACCACGCAAGGAAGAAAGAAAGGGCTTTCCCGGGTTCAGATCCCGCGCTGACTCCACGCGAGCAGCGAGGCGGGCGCGGACCGTCAGAGGCAGTACACCTCAATCACGCAAGTCAAATTTCTTCGCAACACGGGCTGGTCTCAGCACCGAGTTGGCCGTGTGCCTCAACAGGAGGACTGTACCACGTTTCATGATCACCTTTGCCTGGCCGCTCGAAGTAACATCCATGCACACGAAGAATTTCCTTCACGCCGGGGGGTAGATGGCATCAGAACGTCAGAACGCCATTGTCTTCGTGTTAGTAAAGCACCTGAAAGCTTCCAGTCTGGTCGCGGACGGCACCGTTCAGTTCCAACAACTCGGGGTTAGGGTTCTGAACCAGAGCCTTAGGTAAATCGGCCTCGGCAAACAAGACCCAGTACGTCGTCGCTCTCGGCAACCCAGACAACCCTCGCCGTCCCCAGAATTCTCCAAACGCGTGTTCGGATCTGTGTACGTCTCGGGGAGCCAAACGCTTCGGAGTTCGGAACTCTCTCCGACCGCTTGGTTTACAGCGATTCGGCATTTACTGGCGCAAACAGGCCACACCACCGGCAATGGCTGATGCCAAACATGGCAACATCTCCAGTTGGCGCTCTCCGAGGGAACTCGTCGTAGGCGAAACTCTCACTATCTCCGCTGTGGCATGGCCGGTTGGCTACGACGCCTCAGAGTAGCATTAATGGGTGCACGACGGACAGCACTCTTCATCCCTTTGCGCCGCGTGTGAGCAACCGGTCCAAGGCTGCCCTGGCACTCGCTGCATCCGGGAAATTCGGATCGTCCCGCAGTGCCTTCTGCAGAAACTGCTCGGCCAGGCTGAACTGACGAGCGGCCATGTAGGCCATGCCCAAGTGATACTGGTACATGGGGTTCTTCGGGTCTTTTTCAGCGCATTCCTTTAGTTGAACGACAGCCGATTGGGGCGATCCGATTTTGTAGTAGGCCCATCCGAGCGTGTCGGCCGCGTTAGGAGAGTTGGGCATTTTTTGCCTGACCATTTGCGCCAGCGACACCGCAACGTTAACGTCACCCCCGTGTTCAAGGTAAAGATAAGCCAGGTTATTAGCCACGAGGGGTGAATCGGGATCGACCTCGTGAGCCCTTTCACAGACCTTCCTTGCTTGCTCCCAGTTACCTTCTTTTTCGTACAGCGTATCCAGAGCCAGGTAATTCGCGATCATGCGGGGATTCCTGTCGATCGCGGTTTGAAGGTCGGCTTTAGCCTTCTCCACCGCGCCCTGGGCCGAGTGAATGTCGGCCAGCAGAGTATAATATCCACCCGACCTTTGCCGATCCTGCATGATCGCCTGCTTCGCACTCGCTTCTGCCTTCCCTAAATCGTTCTGGCTGAAATGCACTGTTGCCAGCAAGAAGTGAAGACCAGCATTCTGCGGGTATTGCTCAACCAGTTTTGAAAGCCGCCGCAACACTTCCGGGGATCTACTTTCCTTGACGCGAAGGTTCACCAGTGTCGTAAGCGCGGGCAGATACGTTGGGTTCCGGTCCAATTCGGCTTCCAGCAGCGCGTCTCCTTCCTTCGTGTCCCCTTTCCCCAGCAGAGCCCTCGCACGAATCAACTGAGCCGAGAGTACGTTCGGATTCGCCTTAAGCGTCGCCCCGGCCAGCCGCCGGGCCGCGTCGTAATTGCCGCTGTTCGCCTCAAGGTCCGCCAAAGCTAGTTGAGCGTCGGTCATTTGGGGCTGTAATTCCAGCGCGCGCGTCCAGGAAGACCTGGCCTGGGATGTGAAACCGAGCGCGTTTTGGGCAACACCGAAGAAGTAATGGCCGGCGGCGGACTTGGGCTCGCCCTTGAGGCCTTTCTCGAGTTCGGTCAGCGCCTGCTCATTCTTGCCATCCGCGATGAGGATTCGACCGTCGAACAACAGGCCCTGCGGATCTCCCGGGTTGGCTTTCAACAGTTCCCTGTCGATAACCTCGGCCTCCCTGATTTGCCCCCGTTCAATCAGGGTATCGATCAAGAGCTTCTTGACCGTAGTGTCGTTCGGTTTGGATTTCGACAGCGCCCGAAACTCGACCGCCGCCTTTTCCTTTGACCCGTGGAGATGTAAAAGAGGCCCAGCGCCTGGTACGCTTCCGGACTGTCGGGTGCCATCGTTTTCAGCTCTTTGCCGAGTTTCTCGGCGTCGGCCATTCTTCCCGTCGCGAGGTAGACCGGCATGAGAGAAAGCCGCGGAAGCACTGCGTGCGGGTCCAGTTCGATCGCCGCCCGCAGCTCCGCTTCAGTCTCGGCCATTTTCCCCCTGGAGAAATAGAACTGGCCCAATGCCGCGCGTGCCTGGGAAGACTTCGGGTTTGCCTCCACAGCCTTCTTATAAACACCTTCTGCCTCGGCGAGTTGGCGCGCGGAAACATGGATTGCGGCCAGATTCAGATAGCTGTCCACACGGTGCGGGTCGATCTCAATGGCCTTTCGAAATTCAAGAAGGGCTTTCGGCAAGTCGTGCATCGCCACGTACGTCGCGCCCAACATTTCACGAGCCAGCACATTTCCCTGATCTGCCGCAACCAGTTTTTCGGCCAGTTGTTGGGCCTTTTGGTACTGCCTCCCGCGAAGGAGCACGCCACCGAGCTGTAGTTCGGCCTCTGAGTTCCTGGAGTTAAGACTGACGGTCGTCTCCAGCTCGCGGAAAGCGTCATTCAGGTAGGACAGCTTCAGGTACGTCCTGGCAAGTTGATAGTGCGCCTGTTCGAACTTCAGATCGAGGGCGATCGCATTTCGGAATTCAATTTCCGCCGCACTGTAGTTGCCCGCCTTGAAGTACTTCTCGCCGTGGTTCAGGTAACCCAGCTTTTTCTTGTTCGGGTCAAAGGTACAGGCGGATAAAATCACCGCCAGCGCCAAGGCGTAAACGAGACATCTCTTTGACATCAAATCCGGTCCTATGGCCGCGCATCCATCCTCGCGTGCAACATCCGGGTCGCGCTTCAGACTGGATTGTTTCCCTTGACGATCCGACCTCGAACACTACTGCGACGGAAAAAGGCCCACATCGCTCCGATCAGTGCGTAGAAGCACAAATACAGTAAGGCGCTGCCGCCTTCCGGCACCGCCGTCACCGCGCCGTTAGTCGTGTCGAGGCCGGTATTTCCGAAGTTGGCTGCATTACCTGTTCCAATTGCGTTGGATATGGCGCTGGTGCAAGTATTGGAGATAGTGTTAGCGTCCATCGTTACCGCGGCAGCCAGCGCGATGACTCTACCGCACCCATCTGTCGCACCGGTATTCAGGCTGATGCTGGCATCCGCGATAATATTTCCCAGGAACGACGTGGTGGTTCCGAGGGTCGCGGAGCTACCGACCTGCCAGTAAACGCCGTCGTTTGAGCCGGCATTTTCAATCAAAACACTAGAGCCGCTTGCGGTCGTGAGCGTGCTCCCTATCTGGAAGACGATGATTTCGTTGCTGGCTCCGCCGAAGTCGAGAGTGAGGGCTCCCGTCAACTGAGCCGACGTGGCAAAGAAATACACACCTTGAGTGAGAGTGTGCCCGCCCAGATCCTGACCAGTCAGAGTGGCAGTGGGCGCCAAACCTGCCAGGTTATTGTACGCTGTGAGTGCATCGGCTTGGGCCGTTTGCGCAGTGCCATCACCGAGGTCTGTCGTCGACGATCCAGTAAAGGTGATGCAGGGACCCGAGCAAGTGCCCGGAGTGTATGAACCAGATCCGTTCGGATAGAGACCGAGATCTCCGGTGATCGTGGTGTAACCGGTGTTGGTTACTGCTGAAGCGCCCAGTACAGCGAAGCTCGCTGCACTGCCCAGATAAGGGTCGGCAGAGGCATTGATTGCCAACACCGAAAGAACCAATAAACCAAAGCCGAATACTCTCATATTTCCTTCATGCCACCATTATGACGCCGGCGGTAGCTATGAGACAAGCACGCCGAAGGCCATTTGTAAGAACTTGAAAACTCAGTCACTCACCTTCGTTTTCGGGAAAAAATTCTGCATAATGTACTAAATTCCCGGCTTGCCAGGGTGATCCGCACGTGTGCTCTGCCAGCAGGTTTGTCTGTTCAAAATTGGGGATCGCCATTGGGGATCGCCGGCCCATCCGCGCCGAATTCAGGATCTTCCCGGCAGGCTGCTGGCGCGTTCTGCCGCAGCGACCGCCCGCCCGAACCGAATAGCCGGTAACCGGCCTTCAGGTTCAAAACCCGCACTCTAGGACCGCCGCGCTCGGATCGGCGGCAGGACGTGCCCTCTTTTGCCCCCGCCGTGGGGGTCACTCACAAACGAAAGAGGAACGCCATGACGAAAGTATCGAAGCCGTTTACGGGTACCGCGAATTGCACTACAAAGACAGCGGAGGAGACGCCATGACAACGATATTCAGCGACAGGATGGAGATTAAAGAATCCGGCCCCTACCGGATCACACGTGAAACCGATGGTTTGTACGTTGTCGGAAACGGCCTTATTTGCCCCGTGGAGACGCAAGAGGAAGCCGAGCAAATGCTCCGCGAGCTGCTCTCACAGAACGCGCCCTCATCAATCAAGGACCACTAACAAAAAACCAGACGATCAGGACGCATACCTCCGGCTACCCGGTGCTCATCGGATCCATCTCACCGGCCCCTCTTTCAGAGCTCGCGGCCGATAGCATGTAGGCGGAAATATCAATCCGGATATCGTAGCGGCTCTTCAGGCCAGTGGCATCGATGACGGGCCGGTTCAACGGCTCGGAAATCTGCTCTGCCAGATCGCTCATGGAGACTCGAACCGCGCTCAATACGCCTTCCGAGCTCCTCCACGGTGGCGGTGGACCTTCGGTCGTGGACTCATGAAACTTCGCTCCCCCTTCCGACAGCGTCAGGGCGTAAACCGGCATTTCCTTCCGTTCGATATGCGACGTCACGCTCATACGCTCCGCGAGCAAACTGCGCAACATCATCCGAAGGTGAGCATCATCAGCGGGACGCGCCGCCTTGGCAAGGATGTCCAGGCGCACGTCGTTGAGCCAGCCCGGCCCGCTGATTTGAACACGCGGCATTCCGTAGGCCCACTGAAGGCAGGCTTGCAAACTCTGGCCCCGGATCGTGAGGGAGCCAGGTGTTGACTGAATGGGCTCGGGATCCCGATTCGCAACGGCCAGCCGCACTGAGGCAGCCTCGAAGCCGGCGGTCGGGGCCTGTGACCGGGCCAGAAAAGAACAGGCAAAAAGCGCAAGCGTGGACGCAGTTATTCTCATAGGTTTCTCCAGACTGATGATGCGAACTGCCTCTAATGTTCCTTTAGTTGAAGGCGATAATAGATCAGGTACGCGCTGCCGATTCCAACCGGCACGATGCCGGCGCAAGCGCATGCCGCGGCCCCCGTCCTGTCGTCATCGCGAAGTAGAGCCGCAATGCCCAGGAGGCAAATGATCCAGGCGATACCCGCCAATAGCCACAACAGGCCGCGAAGCAGACAGACTTGTGGTGACAGGCTCGGGCTCAGCGCCGGGTCCGTGGGAAGTTCGATGCCTTTTTCCATTGCGAATAGGCGCTCCTTGTGCAACAGCGCTCGTCGCCTGTAGCGGAAAAACTGCCCGAAGGCCCACAGACCAACCAGAAAAAGCAGCAGAAAAAATGGAAGAACTTCGTTCATTATCGACTCGGTGGTTGAGACAGGGGGAAGTATCAAGCGGTTTCAAAAGGCGGGAACAATTCACGTAGAGACTTTGAAACCAGGCACTGGCGCGTCTGGTCTAAAGCTTGTTGCAACCCAGGCAAATGCGTGAATGACGAGGATGAAGTCCGGCGCCACCTGGACGGCAGGGACTTTGAGAGGGCTTTTGAACTGGTTGTGGGGTTATACAAGGACAAGGTTTTCGGTTTGACCTACTCGATGGTTGGCGGAGCGCCGCAGGCAGAAGACGTCACGCAGGATGTATTCCTGCGGGTCTGGCGGGCACTTCCCCTTTTTGAGGCGCGTTCCTCATTGTCTACATGGATCTACGCCATTACACGCAACGCCTGCCTCAATCTGAAGGCGAGCGGCCATGAACGCGCCATGGTCCGGAGGGATCACTCGGAACGGGATCTTGCTTCGCCATACCGCAATCCGGACGCCAGGCTGCTTGTTGATGAGCTTCTTCATCACCTCCCGCCAGAATATCGGATCGTTTTGACCATGTACTACCTGGAAGGATCTTCCTGTGAAGAGGTAGGCCGGCGTCTGGATATGCCGGCGGGTACGGTCAAAACATATTTGCATCGGGCCCGGCGGCTGCTGGCGGAAGTTCTGAAGCAACGTGCAAACCTCGGAGGCGCGGGATGAACTGTCTGGATTGCGAAACGCTGATTCTGGATGACGCTGAACTCGACTCTACGGCTGGCGCTATAAGTGCACACCTGACTGACTGCGGGAAATGCCGGGAGTTTTTTGCGACCCAACAGGCGCTCCGCCATCTGCTGTGCGAAGGCCTGGAAACGATTCGCTTGTCTGCGGAATTCGAGAGCCGGCTGCGTGGACGAATTCGCCGCGACCAATCGCTTGATCGGGTGCGTCGTGCAATAGAGTTCACGGAATTCGCATCTGTTCCGCTCCTGGTCGTGGCGGTCTTCCTTGTTTCGGCAGGTCTGATGCGGCTTTCCTGGCTGGATCCCCGACTATACGTACCCGCGATCACAGCGAGCATCGCCCTCACGATCGTGAAGGACGTCGTGTTGGGTGAAAACGCCGCCGGGTGAGTTGCGCTCCCCGGCATGGATCCGAACATCGAAGTCGTGGTCGACGAAAACCGCCAAAGGGACCGGTGCCTTGCTGAGATTATGTACGGTATCGGCCGATTGGTCCACGTCGCCGATATCCATGAACACTGCTTGACGGAACTTCAAAACGTGCGTTCGTAGCCCATATGGGTTTTTTTTCGATCACGGTCGGCTCCTCGGCGAGGTTTTTTGCACGCACGACACCGTATTCCTGCCAGATCGCCTCTGCGTCGTTAGGTAGTCATAGTTAAGCTGGCACCTGGGGATTAAAAATCGTGAATGCTGGCTTAAGGCCGGCAAACTATTGCGCCTTGCCGTCGAGTTCATCGTTTGCTTCACCGGAGTTGAGATTCGGCAGTGTCCGGTTTCTTGCCCAGCACCTCCGGGTCGAAGATTCGCTTCTCCGGCGCGACCGCCTTGTACGGCGTGAAGTCCGCCTCGTTCGTAAACAGATCGCTCAGGTCCGCCGCAGTTTGATCCATCAGATTCAGCGCCGGCACATGAAACACGGCGAAGATCGTTTTCAATAATCCTGGAAAGCTGGTATTGGTATGCGAAACGTAGTCGCGCCTCACGTTCGGTCCGGCAGCCAGCAGGATTGTGCGGTGGGCGTCCACAAGATCCATGCCTCCCGCCGCAACGTCTTCCGTGACGAATACGACCGTCTCCTTCCACCATTGCGAACGCGACAGATATTCCAGAATGCGGCCCAGCGCGAGATCGTTATCGGCCACCCAGGAAGACGCATACGGATAGCCTGCATCGGGCCGCTCTTCGCCCGTTCGGTCGTTAGGCAGCGTGACGTACAGGAACTGCGGCAGCGGCTCCTTTCCGGACTTGTACTTCTGGTCCAGTTCGTCGATGAACCGGTCCGCTCGCGTCTGGTCGGAAACGTCGAGGCTCCTGCCGGGATAGTCGCGGGATGTATTGCGATAGAGCGGATCGGGAATCGGCATGTTCGTCGTGTAGTGCGAGCCGTCAACCACGCCTGGCAGTTGAAGTCCCTCGCCGAAATTTCGAAACGTGACATGGTTACGTTCCAGGTGATGCCAAAGCGTGCCGTTTTCGGGGATTTCCTCGGGAAGGGTTCCTGCGTTGGTTCCCGCGAACAACAGACGCCCCGGAGTCGAGTTATCGAGCGAAAAGCGCCGCTGCCCGCCATAGGAAGCGAACATCCCGCTCATGGTGAACAGGTCGGGAATGACGCTGGTAAGCCAGTGGTGCCCGTCCACATCGGACTCGCCATCGGAATAGAAATTGTCACTGAACGCGAATTGCTTCGCGATCGCATGATGATTGGGCGTTATCGCGGCGTCCTTAACGCTGAACCGCATTCCGCCGCCATCGGCGCGTCCGTGCATGCCGTAGCGGGCCAGCGCCGCGTTGGCCATGGCGGGGCCGTTCGCGGCGTCTCCGATGTCGCCCAGGATTTCGTCGAAAGTGCGGTTCTCTTTCACGATCAGCACCACGTGGCGAATGGCGGCCGGCAGCGATGGCTGAATGCTCTTTTCCACGAAAAATCCGTTGGCGGCGAACGTGGTGGCTGTCAGCTTCTGGAGTTCGTCCGGAGCCGGCATTTTGAAGGTCGTCAGTGTGCCGCGGTAAAAGGTGGAGGGTGAATCGGGATCGCCCTCAAAAGGCCGTTGCGCGCTGGAGCCTGTACCGCGCCCACGCGCATTTACCACCCAGACGCGGCCATCGGCCAGCCCCACGCGCGTGGGGTACCAGCCGACAGGAAGGTGCGCGATCACCACGTTCCGGGCCGTATCGATGACGCCGACCGCATTCACTCCGGCTTCTGCCACCAGCAGCCATTTCGTGGCAGGGTCGTAAGCCATCCCNNCCAGCACCGACGACGGCGCGCTGCCGCCGACCGCTATCCCCACCGGCTGATCCGGGCCGTTCGAAACCGTCGCGCCGACCGGAGCGCCTGTGCGAATCCACGTGTCGACGACGGGCTTTGCAGGGTCCTGGACGTCTATCACGCAAATGGAATTGGATTCGCGATCGTTCGGGTCGCCGAGCGGCGGCACCGTTATGGAACCGTTCGCCGCCTGCCGAACCGCTCCCGCCACGGTTTCGAGCGAGGGAAATCCGAAGGCGGGAAAATCGAGTCCGGTGCGAGCGGCATCCGCAATTGTCGCGCCGGGTAACACCCGATAGCGGAACATGCCGGTGTTCGTGACGTAGGCCGTCTTCATGTCGGGCGAGAGCGTGACTGTGAACGGCATCCTGCCTGTGTTGACGGAGGACAGAATCGCGTCTTTAACGGTGTCGATCAGCACGAGGCGGAAATTCGCCTGATCGACGACATAAAGGATGTGGCGAACCGGATCGATGGCAAGGTCGGCGGTGTAGCTGTCGTGCCAGTCGCCGCCGTTGATGCTGACCACTTTGCGTCGGGTCCCGTTGGAAGCGTCCAGCAGGCGGATCTTGCCGGAATCGCCCTCCGCGATCCAGACTGATTTTTCGGAATCGAACGCGATCCCGTAAGAAACGCTCAGCCAGCGGTCAACCTGCTTCGCCGGGATGCTCTTAGGGTCGGTGTCGGGCGGAACGGCCCACAGCAGACGCTGCTGCCATTTGTCTTTGGCTGGCTCAAGGACGGTGGCTCCGAAGCGCTCGAAGCCCGTCTCGGAAACGCCGATGAGGCCTTTCGGGCTGATGGCGAGGCCGAACGCGCCGGGGCCGACATCAATCTGGCTGCCCAGTGGCTTGAGCGCGCGTCCGCCGGGCAGAATGGTGACGTTGCCGTTGGTGCGCGCCGTGCCGACGCCGCCGGGCGGATGAAAATCGTCGGCCCACGCAGCCCCGGCAAACACGATCGCCACGGCCAGGAGGGAGCGGATATGTGAGGTCGGCGGCACTGTCTTCCTATCATCCATTGTCGCCATCCGCACGGGCGTTCGGCGAATCTGCGCAAACGTTGTCTATACTGAGTTTGCACGATGACTTCCGGCCTTTCGGGCAACACGACCGCATCCAAAACCAGTATTGGAGTACGCCGGTTTTTCCGGCCGGGAGGCACGCTTGCCGCGGCGCATCCCTCGTTCGAACTGCGTCCGGGCCAACTGGAAATGGCCAGCGCCGTCGATGCCGCGCTCACGGAAAACCGCAAGCTGATCGTCGAAGCCGGCACAGGCACGGGCAAGACGTTGGCGTACCTTGTGCCTGCAATACTCTCCGGGCGTCGCGTCGTGGTCTCCACTAACACGAAAGCACTCCAGGAGCAGCTCTATTTTCGCGACATCCCGTTTCTCGAAACGGTCCTCGGGCGTCCATTGCGCGTCTGTTACATGAAGGGCCGATCCAACTACGCCTGCCGCCAGAAGATCTACGATGCNNTCGGCGTGGGGCAAGATCGACGCCCGGTCGGACCTGTGCTCGGGTTCGAAATGCCCGCAATTCGAACGGTGCTTCATCACGCTGATGCATCAGCGCGCTTCGGAAGCCGACATCATTATCGTCAACCATCACCTGTTCTTCGCCGATCTCGCGATCCGGCGCGCCGAGCAGGCGCAGATTCTGCCCGACTACAACGCCGTAATCTTTGACGAAGCGCATGAGATCGAAGACGTCGCAGGCCAGTACTTCGGCTTTGCCGTAAGCACATACAAGCTGCTCGATCTTCGGCGCGACATCGCGGCTCTTTCGCGAATTCGCAAGTTCGGATCGGAAGAACTGGATCGCATTCTCATTCGGCTGGAAGANNGACGAATTTCTCGCGTTGCACGGCGAACTCTATCAGGACCTGCTCACGGCGTTCGATCTGCTCGCCGGACACCTGAAACTGATCCACGATGCGCCGCAGGAAGTGATCCCTCTGTTCCGCCGCGCCCAGGAAATGCGCGGAGCGATTCAGTTCATGATTGAAGGTTCCGACCCGGGCTTCGTCCACTGGACCGAGCGCCGCAGCCGCGGCGTTTTCCTGCAAGCCACGCCGATCGATGTAGCCGATCTGCTGCGCGAGCATCTCTGGGGCAAAGTGGATGCGGCTGTCCTGACATCCGCGACTCTGGCGGTAGCCGGCGGATTCGATTATGTCGAATCGCGGCTGGGGCTCAGCGATGCGCGCACGCTGATCGTCCCA
This sequence comes from Bryobacterales bacterium, assembly GCA_003136575.1. Lineage (GTDB taxonomy): Bacteria > Acidobacteriota > Terriglobia > Bryobacterales > Bryobacteraceae > BOG-234. The sequence continues at coordinate 20,815 of PLEX01000060.1, forward strand.
AGCCACTTCGATTATCAAAGCCAGGCGCTGCTCTACATCCCGCAGGACTTACCC
>PLEX01000058.1 GCA_003136575.1 Bryobacterales bacterium
AGGCCGCTTTGGGGGCCGGTGAGTGCCTGCGGCGGGGGCCATTCCCGCCTCCGAGCGGTAGCATGAAGTCATGAACGCTCCCCCCGCGCCCGGCATCACCGCGGACGGGCATAGAAGAATCGACGAGCGAAACATCGCCGGGTGTGCGACATAAAAGTGAGGATGGGGCGGATCATGCGGCAGTGGCCTTGTCCCAGAAGTTCTCAAACCTTCCGTTGAAGCGACAGCAGCGCAAGGCGATTATGGCGTTGGCGCCGTGTACGTTCCAGTGCATGCCAGCCTGTTTGAGGCGTACGCCTGCGATGGACTTACAGCCGGCTTCGATCACGCCCGAGCCGACGAAGTACCCCTTTTCGCGAAACTCCGGATACCGCATTCGCTCGGTGTTGGGTCCGAAGTAGTCGGCTTGTTTCCGGATCTCGTCGGCCAGGCTGGGCTGTCTGCCGGCTTGTTCGGCGGTGATTTCACGCAGCCATTCCACCAGAAGTTCAATCCTGCCGTGATCCAGCAGGTCTTTTACGGGTGCCATCCAGCGGTTTTTCGCCGCCGCGTCATACGGATAAAGCAAGGCCGCCACATCCCAAAGATGTTGCCGGGCATGATAGAGGTCGACGATCTGCACGGCGCCGGGAAAGTGCAGGTCGGCCTGATTCCAGATCCACACGGCACCGTCTCCGATGACGATTTTGACGACGGCCCACTCCCAGCCTCTGCGCCAGGCTTCGGTATAAATGCGGAAGCCAAACTCGTCGGCGGTTTCGATAGCGCCCACGTAGGTGGTGGAATCCGGATCGCGAATGGGCCGCCTCTCCTCATCGACAATTGGTCTGGGTGTATACGGCGCCGAGCTTGCACTCGCGCGTGCGGGCGCGCTGCCCTTCCGCCCTTCCCGCGCGGCCTTCGGTGGCGGAGGCCACGGCGGGGATATGCACGCCGTCTATCAATACATAGATGATCGGAATATTCTGCCGGGAAACAATGGGCAGAACGAGTTGCTTGGCGCGGGCAATCTCGCGGTCGTCACGCCCGGCGAGGACTCCAGATTTTCAATGCCGAGTTCGGCATCGACCGGATGCTGCCCTTCAGAGCGGTGGGAGCACAGGTGGCAGGGGCGACTGTTCCGGACCTGCCCTACCACGGTCAGGATGGTTTTGTCGCGCAGTTCCTTGTAGCGCGCCAAGTGGCCGCATGTACAGGGAACGGTCCGGTGTTGTTCCTCCGGCGGATCGTACTGCAGCAGCTGTGTCAGGGCTAGAGCTCCGGCCTGATGCATAGAAGAACGGACCATGGTTTCGACCGCTTCGAAATCGAACCGGCCCTTGTCGCGTTCCCGAAAAACGAGGTGCAGAAGACGATCTACTTCGCCGGCGATCTGGCACCGGATCTCGTCCGCTTTTTTTTTTCGGCGTTGTTTGTTCCGTCTGTTCGATGGGCCGCAAACGGCAGATCTGCGTATTGACGGCCACGAACTGTTGACTGAGCCGCTGATAGTTTCGAAACTCTGTCTCACTCTCCGCTTTGGCGACCGCGGCGGAACCCGGCAGCGACTCGGTGACGGTCTTGCCCCCGGCCTTGTACGTGAGCCGATCGGCAGGTCCGTGCGGAGGTTGGCCGGGACGGTGGCAACGGCAGTTCGGTTTGCCGCAGCGGCCCGAGGTGGCGGTGATGGAACCGGGGCGAAAATCGCCCAGCTCATCCGGAAGGAGGCGACCTCATAGACGCCTCGATCGGCGAGGGCTCGCCGTTCCAGCGGTCGTTTGGCTATTTCGCGCACGGTGTCGACGACAAGACGGCTGTTCTCCCGCACGGCTGTCGGCAGCATCTGATTCCGGTGACCGGCCCGAATACACGCGGCGCAACAGGCTGGTGCCTTGAGGTCCACGATCTGGCGATTGCCGAGTATGCGGCCCGGGCGGGAGAAGGATCTCGCTTATGCCCACAGTCTAGCGAAGCATGGAATGACGTTGCGGGACACGTTGCTCGAGAGGCTCGCTGAAACTTCCCTGGATGCCGTCGCCAGAGATTTGGCGGATGCGAGAATTGACGCCGACTTCATTGCGACCTGACGGGGATCACAATGACGGCCGATGCCCTCAGTGCTTCTGCTTCATGGAAGCCGCGACCTTCAGCCCGTACTCCCGCGCTTTGGCGACGACTGCTGCCCGATCGAGCGTCAGGCAGCGCTTGTCGCGCACCACTTCCCGGCCGTTGACGATAACATCGATCACGTCCGCGCCCTTCAGCGCGTAAACCAGTTGGGAGTAGACGTCGTACATCGGCACGGCATTCGGCGCGTCGAGAGCGATCGAGATCAGATCGGCCCGCTTGCCTGCTTCGAGCGACCCAATCTCCTTCTCCATCCCCAACACGCGCGCCCCGCCAATGGTTGCCATCTCGAAAGACTGCTTCGCGCTGAGCGCTTCGGGGTTATTGCGTACGAGTTTTTGAAGTTTGGCCGCCAGATCCATCTCTTCCATCATGTTGAAATCGTTGTTGCTGCCGGCGGGTCCGTCCGTGCCTAGGCCGACCGCTATGCCGCGTTTCAGCATTTCCGGCACAGGCGCCGCGCCGCTGGCCAGCATCATATTGCTCGATGGATTGTGCGCCACGCCGGCATTGTGCGATTTAAGGATCGTCATGTCGCGATCGTTCACCCACACGCAGTGCGCCGTGACGGTGCGGCCGTTGAAAAAGCCAAGCGAATTCAGCAGTTCGGTCGGGCTCATGTGCCGCGACGCCTGCATGTCGTCGTTCTCTTTCTTCGTTTCGGAAAGGTGTGTAATCAGCGGGGCGTTGTATTTGTTCGCCAGCGCGCGCGCAGCCTTCAGGGTGGCGTCCGAATTGGTGTAAGGCGCGTGCGGCGCCACCGCCGCGACAATAAGCGGATCGCCTTTGAACCGGACGAGAAACCTCTCGGTGAACTTCAGCGCGTCCTCAGGCGTTTTCGCATCGGCGACCGGAAATTTGATGATGGTCTCGCCGAGAACGCCACGGATTCCGGCTTCCTTTGCGGCTTCCGCCACCACGTCTTCGAAGTAATACATGTCGGTGAAAGTAGTGGTACCGGACAGCAGCATTTCGAGCGAAGCAAGGCGCGTACCCCAGCGCACGAAATCCGGTGTGACGTTCTTCGCCTCGGCGGGGAAGATGAAGTTGTTCAGCCAGTCCTGAAGGTTGACGTCGTTCGCGATGCCGCGGAACAGGGACATGGCGGCGTGGGTGTGTGTGTTGATCAGCCCCGGCGTGAGCATCGCATTGGGGCGGTCGATGCGTCGTTTAGGCTGCCAGTTGCGGTCGATTTCGGCGCGCGTCCCGGCGGCGACGATGCGGTCGGCGCGAATCGCGACTGCGCCGCTTTCGATGACACGGCGCTGGGCGTCCATAGTGACGACGTACCGCCCGCTCAGGATAAGATCGCACGGCGCGGCAAAGGCGTTGGCGGCGATTAACGACCCCACGAAAACGGCCACAAACCTCGGGCCGAAGTCCCTATAGAAACGAAGCATCGAAAGCCCTCGGAAACAGCGTACCCAGTTGCATAGTCTCGGTCTTACCGGCAAGATTCGACAGAACGATTTCGACGTCTCCGCAGAACTCCCACAAAATTTGCCGGCAGGCTCCGCAGGGCGGCGTCAGAGTATCGGTATCGGCGACAACGGCAAGTCGGGTGAATCGCCGCGCGCCTTCGGAGATTGCTTTGAAGATGGCTACCCGTTCCGCACAGACGGTGAGACCGTAGGTGGCGTTCTCTACGTTACAGCCGGTGTGGATGCGGCCCGCATCGTCCTGAACGGCGGCGCCTACTTTGAAGTTGGAGAATCTTGCGCGGGCGTTTTCGCGGACTTTGATGGCGGCGTCGATAAGGGGATCGGTCACTGTGCGTTCCCGAAATTGCAGATTAGTTGTTCCGCTCGCCCGACACACCAGCGAGCGTCCTCTTCGAGATCGGGCATCGGATCGGCGTAATCCGCAGCGTTGCGGAGTCTTCTAATCCGATCGCCTAAGTGTCCCGAATCGAAGTCGGCACGGTCGATTTCACGCCATAGTTCCGAATGGCGAATCCCCTGCCTTCCCGAATGCTCTCGCACATGCTGGAACGCTGCGTAGTAAGCGCGGCTGATCACAGTCCGCAATATCGCTTCACTGCGGCTGCGTTCGAGAAGGTCCTTTGCGAGCGCGAGAAAGTCTTCAGGCCTGAACACGGGGAATCCACTCGACCATTGCCTGGATGTCTCCAAAGAACGGATAGCAGGCCTGGAACCACCACTGCCGATCAAAGAGGTTCAAACGCTCATCCGCAGCCTCTACGCTGAGATCTACTCGAATCTTGATATAAAGCTGTTCGCGGCATTCCTCCAGGTCGTAGGTTAACTCAAGGAATACTCCATGAACGTAGGATTCGAAGATGCGGTCGATTTCCGGGCGCGTTCGCTCCAGGAGGTCGAACAATTCGGGATGCTTCTTCAGGAATACGCGCACTTCATCGGCCTCGCGGAATTCGTACAATCCCGCGATTACGTCGATTTCGGCTGCGACCGAACTGACTACCATGCTTTCAGTCTACTGTAGCCGCGGAATCACGCGCCGCAGCAGTTCGATCAGCGTGTCCTTCATTCGCTCGCCGACTTCCAGCACTTCGGCGTGATGCAGCTTTTGATCCAGCACGCCCGCCGCGGCGTTCGTGACGCAGGAAATCCCCAAAACCTTCATTCCCATGTGATTCGCGGCGATCGTTTCCGGCACTGTCGACATCCCTACCAGGTCCGCGCCGATGGCCCGCATGTAACGGATCTCGGCAGGTGTCTCGTAGTTCGGTCCAGGGACGGCCGCGTAGACGCCCTCAGGAAGATCCAAGCCGATCTCCCTGCCTGCCGCGCACGCAATCTCGCGGTAGCTCTTCGAATAGGCCTCAGTCATATCAGGGAAGCGCGGACCCAGACTGTCGTCGTTAGGACCCGTCAGCGGATTCTGTCCCAGCAGATTGATGTGATCCGAAATCAGCACCAGATGTCCGGGGCCGAATTTCGGGTTGACACCTCCCGCCGCATTCGTCAGCACCAGCGACTCCACCCCCATTTTTCTCAGATGCCGAATTCCGAAGGCCGACTGCTGCGCCGTATAACCCTCATACAGATGCGCCCGCCCGGCCAACACCGCGACAGGCGTTCCCGTCACACTACCCACAACCAGTTTTCCCGCGTGGCCGATCGCGGTGGACGGCGGCCAGCCGGGAATGTCCGAGTAAGGTGTAACGGTCGCGTTTTCGAGAGTGTCGGCGAAAGCCCCTAGGCCGCTGCCAAGCACCACCGCCACGCGCGGATTCATATCAGCATTCCGGCAATGCACGCCGACATGAAATTGGCCATGGTTCCGGCCATCACGGCACGCATTCCCAGTCTCGCGAGGTCGCCCTTACGCGTGGGCGCGAGTGCGCCGATGCCGCCCAGTTGAATCGCGATCGAGCTGAAATTCGCAAAACCGCACAGTGCATAGGTCGCGATGGTAAACGAATGCGGATCGAGTTGACTCTTGATCTTTCCCAGATCGATGAACGCGATGAACTCGTTCGTCACCAGGCGCTCGCCCAGCAGTTGCCCGATCGCCGAACAGTCTTTCCACGGCACTCCGAGCAACCAGGCGATCGGCGCGAATACGATCCCGAACAACTGTTGCATTGTCGCGGGAAACCAGCCGGTCCATTCATGAACCTTGCCGAATCCACCGTTGATCATTGCGATCAATGCGAGGAACGCAATCAGCATCGCGGCGATGTTCAAAACGAGCTGAAGGCCATCTCCCGCGCCGTGGGCCGCCGCGTCAATGATGTTCACCGAAGTGTTTTCCAGCCTCACTTCCACCCTGCCGGCCGTCACTGGAGTGCCCGTCTCCGGCTCGATGATCTTTGCCAGCATAATGGTGGCCGGCGCAGTCATAATGACCGCCGTGAGCAGATGCTGAATCTCGACATGCGCAAACATCACGTACGCCGCCATCACGGCCCCCGACACATGCGCCATACCGCTGACCATGATGGTGAATAATTCCGACTGCGTCAGCCCCGCGAGAAAAGGCCGGATCGTCAGCGGTGCCTCAGTCTGGCCCATGAAGATGCTGGCCGCGACATTCAGCGATTCCGCGCCACTCGCCCCCATGGTTTTCTGCATGCCAATCGCGAAAGCTTTCACGATCCATTGCATGATTCCGAGGTAGTAGAGAATGGAGAAGAACGAGGCGATGAAGATGATGATGGGCAAAACCTGGAACGCGAAAATCGTACCCATCGAGCCGCTGGACTTACCCAGCGTGTCGCCGAACAGAAACGATGCGCCGGCTTCGGAATAGCCCAACATAGCGGCGACCGCCGCGCTGACCGACTGAAATATCTTGCCAAAATCGGTTTTCAGAACCAGGATCGCGAAGGCGAACTGCAGCCCAAGGCCCCAATACAGAATCCGGCGTTTGATCGACCTCTTGTGGCTGGAGAATGCCCATGCCACCGCCAGGATTACAACAATGCCGAGGAATCCCGTCAGGCGACCCATGTCGTTCGCTCGCGCTGTCAGCTGACGACTTCGAGAATAAGTTCGCGTTCTTCGGGACGCGCACCGGATATGCGGAACGCGTCTTCCACCAGTTCGGCCGCTTCGTCCAGGCCTTCTTCATTGGTGTAGTACAGTCGGCAAAGCACGCTGCCCGCGTCCACCTTCTCGCCGATCTTCACCTCGAGGATCACGCCCACCGCCGGATCGATCGGATCTTCTTTGCGGGCGCGACCGGCGCCCATCATCTGCGAGGCGCGCCCGATATCCTCCGCCATTATGGCGCTGACAAAACCGGCGCGCGGCGTCAACACTTCGCGCATGCCGGTGGCGTTCGGCAGCAGATCGAAGCGGTCGAGCGCCTGCGAATTGCCGCCCTGCGCTTCCACGACGGCCTTGAACTTCGCGTAGGCCGAACCGTCCATCAGTTTGTCCTCGGCGAGCTTGCGGGCTTCGTCCAGCGTCTGGGTCTTCTTGCCCAGGTGAATCATGCGCGCAGCGAGTTCCAGACTGAGACGCGTCAGATCGGCCGGGCCCGACTTCTGCAGCGTCTGCGAGACTTCCATCACTTCGAGCGCATTGCCGATGGCGAAACCAAGTGGCTGATTCATGTCGGTAATCAGTGCTTGCACGCGCTTGTCCAGACGCCGTCCAATACCGACGATTGCCTGCGCCAGTCGGCGGGCGTCAACCTGCTTCTTCATGAAGGCGCCGTTGCCGACCTTCACGTCGAGGACTAGCGCATCCACGCCTTCCGCCAGCTTCTTCGACATGATAGACGACGCAATCAGCGGAATCGACTCCACCGTTCCGGTCACGTCGCGCAAGGCGTAAATGCGCTTATCGGCCGGAGCGATCTCCTCGGTCTGCCCGATGAAGCAGAGGCCGAGGGTTGCGAGCTGATGCCGAAACTGTTCGATCGTGAGGTCGGTACGAAAGCCCGGGATCGATTCCAGCTTGTCCAGCGTGCCGCCAGTGTGGCCGAGGCCGCGTCCCGAAACCATCGGAACCACCACGCCCGCCGCCGCCGCGATCGGCGCGCAAATGAGGCTGGTCTTGTCGCCGACTCCGCCCGTCGAATGCTTGTCGACCTTCAGGCCGGGTATATCCGACAAGTTCAGAACTTCGCCGGAGTTCATCATGCACTCGGTGAGCGCACTCAGTTCGCGGTCTGTCATGCCACTAAAAAACGTGGCCATGAGAAAGGCGGACATCTGGTAGTCCGGAATCTCGCCTGTGGTGTATCCGTTCACAAGGAACTGGATTTCGGCCACACTGAGTTCTTCACCCCCGCGCTTCCGCAGGATCAGGTCAACTGTGCGCATGATAAACGGCTAGTGTAGCACATGATAACTCGCTGAAAACACGTGGAATGTTTGCGGCGTTCGGCTGGCGAGGCATCCGGCCGCTATCGTATGCAAAACAAAGCCAGCCGGAACGGAAATGGTGAAAAAGCGCCGGCGTGCGCGTCGTGTTGCGCGACCTTCGGAATTACGGGCCGCGACGTCGGCGGCCAAAGCGGCCGGAGCACGCTGCTATCTTCATATTTATGCGCGAGAACCCGGTCAGGAAGGCACTCAAAGAAGGCAAGCTTCAGCTTGGTTGCGGATTCGGCAATTTCCGCTCCGCGGAGATTCCCAAATTGCTGGCTGCGGCCGGATTTCAGTGGGCATTCGTCGACACCGAGCACGGCAATTTCGACATAGAGACTGTCAACGATATCTGCCGCGTCGCCCACCTGGTAAATCTCTGCCCGATTGTCCGCGTGGCGGATTTTCAGTATTCGCTCGTTGCGCGCGCTCTCGATTGCGGCGCCGGCGGCATTATCTTTCCGCGCGTTGAAGACCCGAGGCAACTGGAAACGGCGATCTCATGGACCATCTATCCGCCCGAGGGGGTTCGCGGCTATGGGCTGGCCCCAAATAACGCCGATTACGAAACCCGTACCTTCACCGAACTGATGGACCACTACAACGCCAATCTGATGCGCGTGGTGCAAATAGAAAACGTCAGGGCGGTGGCGGCTATCGACGAAATCCTGAGCGTGAAGGGTTTCGACACGGTGATGATCGGGCCCGCCGATCTTTCGGTTTCGCTCGGCGTACCCGGCGAGCTGGATCACCCGAAGATGGTTGGAACTATTGAGAAAATTCGGGACGCGTGCCTGAGACATGGGATTGTGCCGGGAATTCATACGCGGGCGTCCGGGATGGCGCGGTTCTGGAAAGAGCGGGGTTTCATATTTGTGGGGTGCTCGAACGACCTCGCCATGCTTCTGGAACGCGCGTCCGAGAATGTGCGGACGATTCTGAAGGATTAGCTGTGCGGCTGCGTCGCACGGCGCTGCCGGCTGCGGCGATTTTGTTCACGGCTGCGGCCGTGTTCGGAGCCGTGGCGCTGGACCGCGTTTCCGTGGAATCGCTGCGGGCAAATGTCACCTGGCTGGCGGCGGACGAGCGCCAGGGACGGATGACCCCCTCGCCCGGACTCGAAGCTTCCGCCGACTACATTGCGGCACAGTTCCGCCAGGCTGGACTCATTCCGGGCGGCGAGGATGGCAGTTGGTTTCAGACTGCGCCGTTCGCTCAGATCGCGGCGCCTTCGGCGTCAGGAGCCGACGACTTTCGCATGAGCCTCGAAGCCGGAGGCCGGCGCGTGAACGTGAGGAGCAATAACGTCAGCGTCCGTTCTTTAGCGGCGCTGGACTTCCAGGGTGCCGCCATCGTGCAGTTGCCGCGGAACGGCGCGCTGCCCGACGTCGCGGGGAGGGTCGTGGCAGGCGGTCAGTCCTGGGATAACGATATGGCTCTGAGATCTCTTGAAATCAGGCGGCCCGCCCTCATTCTGCTGACCCTCGACGGAGAAAAGCCGAGCGAAGGACCTGTGCTCATGGAAGCCGACGCGTCCATTCCACCTGTGGTCCGGATATACGGCCGGGCGGCGGCGGAATTGCTGTCGGGCAATACGCCTGTGAGGATCACGCTGCATTCTATGCAACTCATCCGGCATGACGTGGCGCTGCGCAACGTAGCTGGTATCCTGCGGGGCTCCGACCCGGCGGTTCGGGATCGGTTCGTCATCGTTTCCGCCCATTACGATCACCTCGGGGTCAGGCCTCCGGGGCCCGGGAATCGCATATATCACGGTGCAAACGACGATGCGAGCGGCGCGGCGTCGCTGATTGAGATCGCAAAGGCGCTGGTGGCCGGATCGCCCCATCCGCGCCGAAGCGTGCTTTTTCTGGCATTTTTCGGCGAGGAGGAGGGGCTGTTGGGATCGGCATACTACGTGAGGCATCCGCTCCTACCCGTGGGGCGCACGATTGCGGATATCAATCTGGAGCAATTGGGGCGGACGGATTCGAGCGACGGGCCCGAGATCGCGCGGTTTGCGTTTAACGGGCCGTCGTTCTCCGATCTGCCGAAGATGATGCGCGCCGCGGCCAGAACTGCTGGCACGGAAGTTTACCGGAAAGACGACGGTGACGATTATTTCGACCGCAGCGACAACTATTCGTTCGCACTGGCCGGCATCGTGGCACATACAATCGCGGTTGCGTTTGAATTTCCGGGGTATCACGAGGTTAACGACACGGCAGACAAGATCGATTACCGGAATCTGGCCACTGTCGATCGGGCAATCGCGGCGGGAGTTGCGGCGGTGGCGAATTCGAGCCAGCCGCCGAAATGGTCGGAGGCGCCAGCGGCGCGGGTGTACCGTGAGGCGGCCAAGCATTGAGGCTAGATTATCGTTCTGTTAATATATACCATAAGAACGTTTCTATGGAAGAATGGTTTTATCCCTCCAAAACGAAACGGCAGGCGCTGGTTCTGGCCGCCGAAGATAGGCGCCGACTGGAGAGTGTGCGGCGGTCCCGCACTGGAGAGAAGCGGGTGGTCCTGCATGCGGGGATTCTTCTGGACCTCGCCAGCGGAGTGAGCGACGGTGCTGCGGCGCGGAACAACGGCGTGAACCGCCATACCGTCGCTCTGTGCGCACGCAAGGTTCTTCAGTTCGGGGTGGAAGCGGCGCTGGGTGAGTTGCCGCGGCCGGGCAAGAGCCGCCGGATTCCCGACGACGCATTGCGTGGGTACTGCATTGCGCCTGTGAGAAGCCGAAGGAACTGGGCTATCCTCACGAACTTTGGACCTATTCGCTGCTACAGGCGCACGTGCGGAAGCGTGACGCCGGGCACCCGAGCATTGTGGAGACCATGTTCAGTAAAATGGCGCGCAGCATGCTGCATGGTATCCGCGCCGCCACCAAACAGGAACTGGTCGACCGCATCCATCTGTACTTCGAACAGATCAACGCCGACCCGGTGATCTTCCGGTGGAAATACAAAATGGAGGAAACCAGTATTGTATAGCTTTTAACGGAACGCTGATGTAGTGTATCGTTTCACCGAAACATGTAC
>PLEX01000056.1:0-35462 GCA_003136575.1 Bryobacterales bacterium
GCGTCTGTGCGTGGACCGGTCGAGGGGTTACTTGAACCACCTTGTGGCTGTTCGTTTCCGGGCGCGAATCGGACGTTCCCGGCGGCCGCGTTCAGGGTTTCAGCGCTGACTGTTTCAGCGCAGACGGCTTGAGACGACATGTTGGTTTTCTTCTTTCGTTGAATTTCTATGCAGCCCGCGGAGCGAAGCTCTCCCAAACCCGAATATAGAACGAGGTGTCAAGGGTTTTTTGGCGATTTCGGGTGGTTTTATTGAAAACATGGGAGATATAGGCCGAAGATCGACGATATCCGCCACGACGCGCCTGCGGAGCTGGCGGGGAAATGCCGCACGAGCCGTTCAGGCAGCTTAGCGGCGCCGGGCACTCTTGGCTTCGCCACTTTGAGGTGTAACAGTTATTTCACGAAAAGCGCCTGGTACGCTCCGGCAGCGCACGGTCAGGAAACGCCGATCAGAGATTCCGCAGCGCCGGCGGTCGCCGGCTCCGGCCTGCCGCCGCGTCCAACCGATGCGGCAAGGTTTGCGATGTCGTCCATAGCGCTGGCTCTGGCGGCCTTTCGCTTCCGTTTATCCCTGTACATGCGGCGATCCGCTTCGGCGAGAATCGCGTCCGCGGCGACGGAACAATCGGGGAGCATTGAGCCGACGCTCAGAGACAAACCGGGAAAACCCATTCGAGCGCCCGCCCTTTCGACCGCTGCCCGGAAGCGATTCACGTGTGCGGGCAACTGGCTTGGGTCCAGGTCGCCCAGCACAATCACAAATTCGTCCCCGCCGATTCTCGCCACGTAGTCGCAATTCCGGCAGCTTTCCTTCAGCGCCCCGGCGACACCCTTCAGGGCGCGGTCGCCCTCCTGATGTCCGTGTTCGTCGTTGACCTTCTTGAAGCCATCCAGGTCGCACATCAGAATGCCCAGGGAATCACCAGCATCGCGCGTGCGGGCCAATTCGGCGTCGAGTTGCAAATAGAGCGACCTCGAATTCGGCAGACCGGTCAGGAAATCCGTCACTGCGCTGTCCTGCGCCTCGGTGAGCTTGCGGTCGTTGCTCAGCGCGGCTCCGAGACGCGGGCTCATCGTCTCAAGAATTCGCAGATGGTCGCGGCTGAAAGCGTTCTTCTCGCTGGAATAGAGGCTGAGAACGCCAATGGCGCTGCCATCCTGTTCGAGCGGTACCGCCAGCGCCGATTTCAGATTCGTAATCACCGTGGGGTCGTTCAGATATCCGGGTTCGACGGAAGGATTTCCGTTGACCACGGAGGCATTGTTCTGCGCCACCCAGCCCGATAAGCCTTCGCCAACGGGAATGCGCATCGACAGATAAAGGTTGCTTTCCTTGCCGGCCGCATACTCCGGATGCAGCGCGTCGTTCTGAATGGCGCTGATGCAGATCAGATCGTAGGGAATGATGGTTCCCAGTTTCGACGCGAAGATGGACAACGTGTCGCTGCGGCCAAGAGAGTGCCCGAGATCGGCCGATAACTCGAACAGCGTCTGCATTTCCTGCCGCGCGGCGGCTATCGAGGTCAGGAAACCGATCTTATCGTTTTCCGAGCCAGCCACCCCCGTCTCCTCAAAACCCGCGTCGGGCGCATCGCCGCGCGATACAACCGGAGCGAGCGATTTCGGCTCGTCGGGCACCCCCACCGCCCGCGCCATCGTTTCCAGTTCCTCGTAGCGGCGCTGCAGAATCTCAATGATTTTCGGATCGAAGGCCTTTCCGGATTGTTCGGCCACCATTCCCATCGCCTTGCCGAGAGGAAGCGCCTTGCGGTACTGGCGGTCCGAGGCGAGCGCATCGAGGCAATCGACAGCGGACAGCACCCGCGCTCCGATGGGGATGGCCTCGCCCACCAGGCCGGCGGGATAGCCCGAGCCATCCCATTTTTCGTGGTGACAACGGACAATCGGCGCCACCGGATACGGGAAGTTCGCGCGCTCCAGAATTTCGGCTCCCACCGCGGGGTGGATTTTCATCTTTTCAAATTCTTCGGGCGTCAGCTTACCGGGCTTCGAAATGATGTGTTCCGGAACGGCCAACTTCCCGATATCATGGAGCATCGCCGCTGCCTGGAGGGCTTCCATTTCCATGTCGGACAGTTTCAGCTCTTTGCCGATTTCCGACGCGTAGACTTTCACGCGCTGCAGGTGGTCGTGAGTGGTCTCATCCTTCGCATCGATGGCCATGGCAAGGGCTTCGATGGTGCGCAGATGAAGCGCCGCGATGTTCTCGGCATGCACCTTCTCGGCCTGCAGACGTCCCAGATAGAAATGATATGCGGCGTACATCAGGTACGTGCCAGGCAGCGACAGCAGCGCGGCCTGCCAGCCGAAGATTGCGGACAGGCGATGGAAGACCCAGGCAAAACCCGCTCCGACGAAATAGAAGGGAAACACCCACAGGTAACATTCCCGCCACACGCGCACGATCTTTTTCGATTCGGTCAGAGAGATGATTGCCGCGACGCTCAGCGTGTTGACCAGAAAATATGCGACCGCCGATAACGTCAGCCGCAGGAACAGCCCAACGGCGTGATTGCGCAGGTAAGCGGAGCTGAATACCGCGCCGCACGTGGCGACGGCGATGGCTACGTTGCCGACATTGAAGGCGACGTGGATCGGGCGCGGACGCTTAACGGCGTGCGCGACACACTGCACGATGGCCGCCAGCATGCTGGCCAGCATGCATTCCGCCAACGTCATATCGGCCAGGCCAATCAGCACGAACACGTAGTTGACGGTCATGGTGCCGAAAATTCCGGGAAGCCTGACTTTCAACCGGGCCGCGAACAGAGTGATCGCGCAGTAACAGCCGAATTTTATGGGGTCGGCGACGGCAAGCCCCGACAGCGCGGAGGCCGCAAGAGCCCCGCCGGCGAGAATGATGCCGTAAAGAAACAGCGTGATTGCGATTTTCCGCATGTGGCAACCTGGAGCGTCGGTTCCGGCGCAGTCAGTCCGGAGCTCACAGTCGTAGCATTGGACTTATCGACACAGTCACGTCTAAGTCGAGGAGACAAATTCAGACGACCGTCTGCCCCTCCCAAGGTATTTGTTTGACGAAGTTCGGGGGAAACCACCGTTCTCAAGCCATGACCGTCAAGGACACTAACGAGCATTCATCTCCGAGCGGAACATCTCTGGTTTTGTTCGGGCTGGACGCCAGGTCGGCGATCGAACGCAGAAATACCCCACTCCGGTTGGAGTGGGGTATCTTTGGAGGGATCGGTGGTTTGAGGTACTAACCGTCGCCCCGACCCCTACTGTTCTCCGTTCACCAGAACGCTCAGGCTCTCAGTCCCGGTCTGAGTGCCGCTTCCCCAGATCGCCGTCGACCCCCAGACAGCGGTTTGGGCCCAGGTGGTGCTGCTTCCCCAGATCGCCGTCGATCCCCAAACAGCCGTACTTCCCCAGACTGCGGTGGAGGCGTCCACCCAGACTGAACTGCCCCAGACCGCCGTGCTGCCCCACACCGCGTTGCTTCCCCAGATCGCCGTTGTCCCGGAGACCGTGTTCTGGACCGTTACCTGTCCGGTGGAGGCGTTGTACACCGCTGTCGGCGACATGGCGCTTCCCGTAGCCACGGTGGTGTTGTTCAGAGCGGCCCAAACGTCCAGATATCCGGCGCCGATAGTAAAGATGTCGTAGTAGCTGGTGTAAGAGATCCTCGTGGTGGGGTCGACCGCGATGCTGGTGGCGGGGAAGGCCTTGGTTGCCGTCAGCATCAGGCGCGCCTTCACCTGATCGGGCGTCAGATTCGCGTTTTGCTGCAACAGGAGCGCGGCGGCGCCACTCACCATCGGAGCGGCAATGCTGGTTCCGCTCAACCGGTAGTAGGCGGAACTCGTGCCCAAACCAAGCTCCTGGTAATAAGACACAGGGATCTCATTCGCCGTCGGCGAGGAAAACAGGCTCAAAAAGCCGGTCGACCGCATCAGCGAGATGACCCTGTTCCCCGGCGCGACGATGTCGGGNNCCCGGGACCATGATCGTTCCGTAGCCGTTCGTCCCCATGCTGTTGTCGCGGCCGTCGTTGCCGGCAGCCGCCACCACCACGATGCCCGCTTTCCATGCCGCTTCCACGGCCTGACAAATGGGATCGAGCGTATAGCTTTCATAAACCGGGCGGCCCAGCGACAGGTTGATGACGCGGATATTGTATTTCGCCTTGAGGGCGACCGCCTCCTGTATGCCCGCGATAACGGTGCTGTCGCTGCCGGTTCCGGTATGATCGAGCACCTTCAGGTTCACGATGTTGGAGTTGGGCGCGATGCCGATAAAAGAGCGTGCCATCAGCAACCCGGTGGACTGGTTGCCATCCCCGGCGAGCACACCGGCAACGTGAGTGCCGTGTCCATGGCCGTCGGTGCTGTCCGGATCGGCGGTGAAATTCTGGTTGTAAACGATCCGCGATGCCGGCAACAGGGAGAACAGAGACGTGGGCCCGTTGAGGTCGTTGTTCTGCTGCACCCCGCTATCGACGAGGGCGATGCCGATGCCCGTCCCGGTATAACCGGCGGCGCGGGCCAGGTTCGCGTTCACAGTCGGGTTGGCTATATCGAGAAGCGACTGAACCGGACGGTTGGGGGAAATGTAAGCGACATCCGGCTCTTTCGCCAGATCCTCCAGCGCGGAGGCCGGTATCACGTAATGGCCGGCCTTCGCGATGGAGAGATCGTCTTTGAGCGCGCCGCCGCGGTCGGTGATGAGCTTATGATGGCGCGCGCCGGGCGTATCTTTAAACTGCACGATCACGTCGACCCGACTTTCAGCCGCCACACCTTCGAAGTCTTTGGCGATTTTCGGATCGGCGGCAAAGGCCGCGGCAGTCAGGGCGAGCGAGAGGGCCCCGATACATGCTGCCCGCGGGAACAGGGGATTGCCGGTCCGGAGTTTCCTGCTGTTAGCGAGATTTATTGTTTGTTTCATTTTGTTTGTCTTCCTGTTTTTGTGATCCGTTGAAACTTCCGATTCGCGGCCCGAAATCCCCAACTCGAATTTCCCGGGCACAGAAGGCTTATCGGTGAGCGCCCGGTCGCGTAGAGACGCCGCAGGCAAGGGCAGTACCAGTACCGTGAGGACTCCCTGGTACTTTTGGCCGGGCACCAGTGTCGCCGGCGCCGGGCGGGGACCGTCGTTTCCGGAGCGATGCCTTCGACTGACCGGGCGTGCGCACCAAAACCCGCGTGGCGCGATACCCAGCCTGAGACGCGCAGACTCCACTCCCAGCCGCAATTGGCGAGTACGTCAGGCAGCCTGTTTACCCCGGCATGCTCTGCCTTATCATAAGAAGAGTTGGCCGACTCCACCCCGTTGCTGCGTTCCCATGCCGGAAGCCTCATCGTCGCCACGCAATCAGCGCGAAAAGGGAGACCATCCATAATGAGAACCACCTTTCATTTACGAATTGCGGCCTGCATCTTGCCGGCGTTTTGCGTGTGCGGCACACTGCCGGCTCAGCAGAACGTAGCTTCGGCATCTGTTGCCGCGGCCGGGGGATCTGGCTGGAGCCCGGCCAAAGCGGCGGCGTATCTGGACAAGAGATCGACGTGGTGGATTTCCTGGCCGAGTTCGGCCCGCGATCATGGCACATTTTGCGTATCGTGCCATACGGCGACACCGTTTTCGCTCGGCAGGGCGGCGCTTCGCGGTTCCCTTGGCGAAACGGCACCCTCCGCTAACGAGCAAAAGGTGATCGACAGCGTCACGAAACGCGTCCGCATGTGGCACGACGTGGATCCGTTTTATACGGATCAGGCGAGAGGGCTGCCGAAGGCTTCGGAATCGCGCGGGACGGAATCCATTCTTAATTCGCTGATCCTGGTGTGGCGGGACGTACCCACAGGCCATCTGAGCGCGGATGCGAGGCTGGCGCTCGATAACATGTGGGCGCTGCAGATCAAGGCGCCAGACATGAACGGGGCGTGGGCGTGGCTTCAGTTTCACAACGCGCCCTTTGAGGGCGATTCGCAGTTTTACGGGAATTCGCTGGCGGCGGTCGCTATCGGTTCCGCGCCCGACGACTATCAGTCCGAGCCTGCCGCTCAGGCCGGCATCAAACTGCTTCGCGGATGGCTCGAGAAAAACATGGACGCGCAGACGCCGCTCGATCGTGTGGTGCTGCTGTGGGCATCGACGAAGCTGCGCGGCCTCCTGACGCCCGAACAGCAGGCCAAAATCGTTGCCGAAACGGTGGCGATGCAGCGGGAAGACGGAGGGTTCAGCATGGCTTCAATGATCCCAGGCTGGAAGCGGCATGACAATACGCCGATCGACAGCGCCAGCGACGGTTACGCAACGGGATTGGTCGCGTACGCGCTCGAACAGTTGGGATTGCCGCAGGGGCAGGCCTCTTTGAAGGGGGCACTGGGGTGGCTGAAGAGGAGCCAGGTTGAGTCGGATGGGCGATGGCCGGCCGTGTCGATGAATAACAACCGGCCGGTTTTATCGGACACGGGTTTGTTTATGAGCGATGCCGCGACCGCGTACGCGGTGCTGGCTCTGACGAACGCGCCGGAAAAATAGCGCGGAAGCCGGCGGATGGTCGGCTTGCGGTAGTAATCGCCCACGATGGCCTGTCGCCGCCAGGTCGATCATTATTAAGTCCTTTCGTTCCCGAACTGATTTCTATGAGGCCGTGTGGTCTGGGGCTTATACCTGAAGACCGCGCTTTGTTCGGCTGCGTTTCCAGAGGACGGAATCAACCTGCTGGCAATCAGGCCGCGAGCCGGGTTGTTTTTGATGCGCCCTGTCTCCGCCATCCAATTGAACCAGTGGATTGCCCCTCCAATTTTTGCCTGACCCGTGGCGAATTTTCTACAATTAGTCTCAAGCCATCTGCCGTAGTTCAGAAAGTCCGTTGTGCTGATGTCTTTCACGTTTGAATGGCCCGATTGTGAATGACAGAAACGGATAAACTCATCCACGTAGCAGTTTTTTTGCCGCACCGTTACCAGCGTGCAACCTCTGCGGCGGGCATACGCGACGTAGTCTTCGCGTTCCTCGCTGGGCAGGTATTGCCGAGAGGCCCGCCCACGTGTACTCATAGGTTTCGCTTTCGAAATATGGAATACATTCTTGCCCGGCCACGGGGGGATCCGCCCGTTTCAGTCAATTCAGGCGCGCTTTAGCTCAACTCTAGGGTTCTCGCCATGAAAAATGCATGAAAATCATGTAGAATCTTTCCGATGGCCAAGTGTCGACGGGTTGGGTCCTGACCGCTCCGCCCGGTGCCGACGAACGTTCACTTACTTCGGCTCCTGGCCAACGCCTGAACACGAGAGTGCACCACTTCATCGCATTCGGGCGCGCTATCCCGCGGAACTCCACGTCTCTACAGCCGTTTGTGCGTTTCGCGCCAAACCATACACGACTTCGCGCTCGCGGACGCGACAACAAGAAGCGTGGCGTACTGCCGAGCGATTGGGCATCGAAGCACGTCGATCATCGGGCCAAGGTCGGGACGCGATCCGGATGAGCTTCGCACATCGGCAGGATATCGGTTAATACCGGCAGCTATCCCGGCTCGAAATACCGGACAGCCTGCGCCCCACCGACCGCGGACCTTCCATTCGCGACGTGAGATCCTGTCATGTCAACGCAGTCATTGTCCCTGAGCATCCTGTTATACTTCAGGCCAGTTGAGCGAATGACCTCCAGGCGCGATTTCATAGGCATTTCCGCAGCGACCATTGCATCGGTTCCGGGTCCGGTCATTGCTGCTACCACCGAGCCATGGTACCGCCGGACATTCCGGTGGGGACAGACGAACATCACGGAAAAAGACCCTGTGCGCTACGACATTGCGTGGTGGCGCGAATTCTGGAAGCGCACGCGGGTTCAGGGCGTCATCATCAACGCCGGCGGTATAGTCGCATATTACCCAAGCAAGTATCCGCTCCAGCATCGAGCGGAGTTTCTCGGCGACCGCGATTTGTACGGCGAGTTGGCGAAGGCGGCCCACGACGACGGCCTGACTGTGGTAGCCCGCATGGATTCGAACCGAACCGGGGAAGAGTTTTACAGCGCCCATCCCGACTGGTTTGCGCGCAACAGCAGCGGTAATCCGTATCGTGCCGCCGACAAGTACGTCACCTGCGTCAACAGCCCGTATTACGACGAGTACCTCCCCGCCGTTCTGACCGAGATCATCGACCGAAGTCATCCCGAGGGATTCGCCGACAACAGCTGGAGCGGGCTGGGGCGAGACAGCATCTGTTACTGCGAAAACTGCGAGCGAAAGTTCCGCGACAAGACCGGTGCTGCGCTGCCACTGAAGCATGATTGGAAGGATTCCGTATACCGGCGGTGGATCGACTGGAACTACGCGCGCCGCATCGAAATCTGGGACCTGAACAACAACGCGACGAAGGCAGCGGGCGGCTCCAATTGTCTGTGGTTCGGCATGAACAGCGGGTCTGTCTCCGCGCAGAGCAGTTCGTTCCGGGACTGCAAGGCAATCTTCGAGCGCGCCGAGATGGTCTTTCTCGATCATCAATCACGAGGGACGGCCGGCTTCGAAGAGAACGCCGACACCGGCAAGTTGGTGCACGGGATTCTTGGATGGGACAAACTCGCGCCTGAAAGCATGGCCATGTACCAGGCTGGGCGTGGTACGTTCCGGGTAGCGAGTAAACCAGCGGCGGAAGCCCGAATGTGGATGATCGAGGGCCTCGCGGGCGGTATTCTGCCCTGGTGGCATCATATCGGAGCCTACCAGGAAGACCGCCGGATGTATAAGACAGCCGAACCAATCATGAAATGGCACGAGACCAACCAGCGGTATCTTCTGAATCGCCGGCCCCTGGCAACCGTAGGGCTTGCGTGGTCTCAGAGAAATACCGATTTTTACGGTCAGGATCGCGCCGCCGAATTGGTGGATGCTCCGTATCGTGGTTTCGCCGCCAGTCTTGTTCGCGCGCGAATTCCCTATGTGCCGATTCACATCGATCACATCGGGCGCGACGGCGGCAGCCTCAAGGTGCTGGTGCTTCCGGGCATCGCTGCGATGTCAGACTCGCAGTGCGCCGCAGTGCTGGATTTTGTGGCGAAAGGCGGCGCTTTGATCGCGACAGGCGCGACCAGCCTCTATAACGAGTTCGGCGATGCGAGAAGCGACTATGGCCTTGCCGGCCTTTTCGGCGCTCACTATCGGGGAATCGCCGGCGGAGAACGGGCCGGAGCGGGCCAAACGCTCCATACGTACCTTCGTCTCAGTCCTGAGTTGCGAGGCGGTGTTTGGGGGCCGGAAGTTGGCGATGAGCCTCGCGATGTGGGCCAGCGCCATCCGGTCCTGCGCGGGTTCGGGGATACCGATATCCTGCCGTTTGGTGGGACGCTGCTGCCCCTGAATCTCGATAGCGGCGTCACTGTGCCGCTGACCTTCGTGCCACCCTTCCCGGTTCTTCCGCCCGAGACTTCCTGGATGCGGCAGCCGAAGACGGACATTCCCGGGCTGGTCCTGAAAGGACGCGTGGCGTTCCTGCCCGCCGATATAGACCGGCTGTACTCAGGCCTCAGTCTGCCGGATCACGCTACCCTGCTGGCCAACCTGGTGCGCTGGGCTGCGAATGGCGACATTCCACTGCAGGTGGAAGGGCGCGGTCTGTTCGACTGCAATCTGTACACGCAGCCCGGTCGAGTAATCGCACATATAGTGAACCTGACCGCGACCGGACGAGTGCCTGTAACGGACGACGACCTGGTCCCGGCGGGGCCGCTGAAGTTTGGAGTGCGGCTGCCCGGGGGTGTTCGTAGCGGCACTGTAAGAATGCTGGTGGCTGACAAGAGCGTAGCACCCGTCGTGACCAACGGCTGGGTGCGAACAATTATTCCCTCAGTCCTCGATCATGAGGTGCTGGTAATCGAATAGGGCGAGTGCGTTAACCGCGAATATCGGCAGGCGCGAGATCCCACGTAGCTATCGCTCCCCGAGGTTCCAATTCGCCGGAGACCAAAGTGCGGTAGCCTGAGATCTTCCTTATCGCGCCGACCCAGGTCGAAAAGGAGCCTACGATAAAGAACGGACGGGCTGGGCCATCCGCGAGGAAGGAAGATTTAATGCTTGATCAGGTTAGGCGGCTATTTCGACCGGGCGGCCCCCGCAGCGATATTTCCAGGGTTCTTGCGCTCCTTTGGCTGGTGGTTCTGATTGGGTCGGTGAGCCTGGTCATCCCTGGCTGGGCGCAGTATATAGCGAAAGGGTGGGTAGCCGCGCTGACCGTTATTGGAGCCGGTCTGTACCTTGCGGGAGCGGCGTGTGTGACCGGATCACTCGTCGGGTTCATGTTCGGAGTTCCGCGCTACCGCACGCGCGAAAGCGGATCTCACGTCATAGACGGTAAGACGACCGCTCCCAACACGAATCTCGAACAGATTTCGGATTGGCTGACCAAAATCATCGTCGGTGTCGGCCTCACTCAGTTGCCAGCAATCGGACGCTTTTTTGAGCAGCTGGGGGACAGATGGGGATCTGCGTTCGGTATGGGAGCGGCGGGCCCTTTAATCGCAATTGCGATAACAATCCACTATCTGGTAGTAGGATTTTTTCAAGGCTTTCTCCTCTCGTCTCTTTGGTTACCAGCAGCGCTGGAGAGGGCGCAGGAACAAATCCGTGCACATGCCAGTCCATCAGGCGCCGAAACCAATAATCCAAAAGCAATTGGCATGGAAGGCGGTTCGTCGGATTTAGAGGCTGACGTCATCGATGAATAACGCCGCCTGACCCGCGCCGCATGCCGACTGCGTTTCGACAGGCGCGCGTCGCTATTCGAAGCAGATCGGGCGTACCGCGAGCAGGGTCGAGCGCGTTTCAGGGAAAAGGAACATTTCCCTAACCGAGCGATCGGAGACCAGAATTCGGAGAGAGAGGTCAGTGGTTAACCGGCCTTCACAGGGGCATTTCCCTCAGTCCTCGATCATGAGGTGCTGGTAATCGAATAGGGGTGCGCGCTAACCGCGAATATCGGTAGCTATGCTACTTCGTCGCCGGCGTGTAGCCCTGCCAGACATATTCGAGAGCCTCGGGCAGGGTCTGCCGTTTCGTCGCACCATCGGTGTGACCGGCGTTGCGGGCGAAGACAAACTGGTAGTGATAACCTTTCTCCGCGAGCACGCGCGCCATGTTTTCATTGGCCTGCACCCAGTCGTGCATGCCATCGCGCACGTAGTAGTTATCGTGGTCGCCGACTTCGAGCCAGAGGCGCAGGGGCTTGACCGGGCTGTTCGGAATCAGCGTTTCGTGGTAGCCCCAGGCGCCGTGCGGCGTTTCGGGATTCCAGGGCCACTGGTTGTTGATATAAGTACCGGACCAGGTGAGCACTCGATGGTAGAGATCCGGGCGATACCATGCCATACCCATGGCTGCGGAGCCGCCGGAACTGCCGCCCATGGTGGCGCGGCCGTCGGGATCCCTTGTTAATCTCACGTTGTACTGCTTCTCGACGAGCGGCAGCACCTCGGCTTCGACGAATTCGGCGTACTTCCCGGAAAGCGTGTCGTACTCAAGGCCGCGTTCGCTGCCCTGAGCATCGCCGCCGCCGTTGCTAATAGAAATGGCGATCATGACCGGCACGCGCTTTTGGGCAATGAGGTTATCGAGGCAGACAAAGAGGCCGCGATCAGGCCCGTCGGCACCCACGATGACTGGAGCGATGGTGCCGGCTACATACTGCTTAGGGACGTAGACTGCGACCCGGCGCGTCCAGGGCGCGGGATGACTCGTAGGGACGCGGAATTTGGCGGGATCGTCGGGGTCAGGCGTGCCCACCGTGTTGGGTTCGCGGACGATGCCGGGGTAGAACCTGCTGTCCTTCGACTCCAGGGTGAATTCGTACACCGTGCCCTGTGGGACGCCTTCCTGGGCGGTCATTTCCGGCGCGGCGGGATGGGTGGGGCCGAGGATGAAGTTGCCGTCTTCCTTCGCGGGGGCGTTGGTTCCGTCGGGGAGTTCTTTGGCGGTGACATAGCCCGGCGTGTGGGGATCGCGGGTCGGGTTGGGTGGACGTGGCTGGGGGCGAGCGGCACCGGGGGGCAGGGGGGCTTCCGATGGGGCCTGTTGAGCAGGGGCGAGAGCGGCACAGACCGTCAGCCCGATCAGGCAGGCTAGAGGCTTCATTGCGGAAGGATATCAGACGAAGCGTGGTGCACTACGCGGCGATTCACATGGAGAAGCGAGGCACGCAACCGGGACCGGCGCGCCCGGCCCGATATCTACGCAATATCGGTCGCTATTCGGCTCGGCCTGCTGACAACACCTCCTCGATTCGCTGAGTTCGGCGGTTCAGTTATCCGCCGGTACCGCATCGGCGTGGTCGATGACGATGACATCCACCGGCACACTCTTCGCCTTCTGCAATTTGAGTCCGAGCTGACTTGAAAGCGCGTTAAAGAGCGTTTCCCCGCCCAGGCCGGCGTCGTCGTCGGCCGTCGGCGCTGCGCTCATATTCGCGGTGGCGTATCTCAGATGGAATTCGTAGATGCCGGTCAATCCCGTCTTGTCTGTCACGCGCGGCGCCGGAGAACCCGAGGTGCCTCCGCTCGCGGACCGAATCAAGAAGCCCAGCCCTGTGGCGAACTCAGCCATGGTCTCCCTGTAAGAGGCGGTTGTCAACGTCGCGGTTGGCGTGCCTCCTCCCTCCGCCATTCTCATGCCGATTGACGCACGGCTTTTCGAACCCAGCGGGAGGATGGGAAACCCATCGGCGTCAGCGCGGATGTTGGCGGGAGGCGGCGGAGAGTTTGGGTCCCATTCCTTCAGCTTCGTTCCTCCGCCCGACAGCACCAGATCGTAGCCGGGAAAGTCCCTGTTCTCATGGTGCAGTGTAAGGTGGAAACGCTCCTTCAGCAAGTTCTGCAGCATGAG
This sequence comes from Bryobacterales bacterium, assembly GCA_003136575.1. Lineage (GTDB taxonomy): Bacteria > Acidobacteriota > Terriglobia > Bryobacterales > Bryobacteraceae > BOG-234. Next base: position 12,862 of record PLEX01000056.1, read on the forward strand.
TTGGTATTGCTCTCTCGTCGTGTCCGACGGCATCGTTGCGGTGATGGCAACTACGTGTGAGTCGGAAAAATCATAAAGCCAGCCCGGGCCGGAGATCTGGTCGTTGTTCACGCCATAGGCGACCCCGAGCAGCACACCCAAAGGGATACGGCTGCCAGAGATCCGACCCGGATCGGCGGTACCGGGGCCGCCGGTCAGGCCACCCCCCGGCCCCGGAACTCTGGGACCCGCCGGTTTCAGCGAGGCCGCGTCGAACGATGGCTGGGCGAACGCCGCGCAGGATCCGAGAATCAACGCACAGATGATTGCGCGTGGGCTTTTGGGCAACAACATATGATCCCAGTCTAGTCAATTCCCGGGCGCGTGCAGTCGATTCGATGAGCGAGATCGACTATGGATCGAAAAGGAGTTCCCGGACAAGGCGCCGCACCTGGTAGAGGTAAGTGAATCGGACTGCCGGACGTTAAGAACAAATCTCGAGAGCTGTATCGTCGATTGCTCTTCGCAGGCGAACCCAATGCGATGACGCCGGGTGGAGAGTGATGGCGGAGGATTAAGCGGCGCGGAGGGCGCTGCCCTTTCTATCGATTGCCTTCGGATGCTCGCCAGGGAAGAACATATCCGACGTCTGCAGCTTGCACTCGTCGATCATCTTCAGCCCGTATTCGCAGCGGCCCAGGTCGTCCGGCCCTGTATTGTTGGCGCCGAAACTGAACTTCGCGCCCGCCGCCTTCGCCATCTTCACGAAAGAAGCGCCGGGCAGCTTGTAGCGGTCGTTTAATTCGATGGCGACCCCGTTGCGAATGGTTGCGTCGATGATCTTCCCGCGGCGCGCGTCTGTCCACAGCGTTTCGTAATCCTTGGCGAGAACCTCCGGCAGGAAGGTGGGATTCGCGTAGATGTCGACTGGCTCACTGTCAAGAATGCCGACGGCGCGATCCACCAAAGTATCCATGAATTCCTGCGGATCGGAGATCGTGCCGACTTCGTCGGGAAGCCAGAGCCGCACGGGCTTACCGCGGTTATCGGTCCAGGTCATGGAATCGGTGAAGATGTAATCGAACAGGGACGCGGTGGCGCGGGAGAACATCCGGGTCCATTCGCGGCCTTCCGCCTGCATCGCGACGAACACCGGGGCGCCTTTCATGCCCTTAACGAAGGCGCGCGCATCGGCGTCGGTTTCGGCGAAGCCTTTGCCGCAATTGAGGGCAACGCCATAGGAGATGCCATCCCGCATGGACTTGGCCACAACCTGTTCGAGCGTGAGACCCATTTTGAGATTGGCGTGATAATCCACCATCGGGTAGTTAGCGCGGCCGGTATTGATAATCTTCGCGAAGAGCACGTCGGCGACGGGGATGGGGCCGGGAGTGGGCGTGTCGTCGGGAAGAGGACGAACGCGCACGCCGCGAAAGAGAGCGTGCGAACCGTCATTGTGGCACTGGAGCGCGAAGGTGCCGTGGTCGAGGAAGCGCTGCGTCTCCATGGCGGGGGCGGGAATGATGGGGGGATTGGGCTCGGTGTAGTTCACGACCTGCATGCCGTCGAGCCAGATCTGCACGTTCTTGCCGCGAACGGAGACGCTCATTTTGAACCACTGGTCGTCGCCAATCAACTGCTTGTAGACGTTTCGCACGCCATAGAGAGAGCCGGTTTTCTTGTGCTCGCGATAAGTGCCTTCGCCGGTAGCGGTGTTGTTGACCTGAACTTCGAAACCTTTGATGGGGAAGTTGGTTTCCTGGTATTTGGTGTGGAAATAGACGCCGGAATTGCACGCGTGGCGGGCGAGAAGCTCGACTTCGAGATCGAAGTTTTTGAAGTCGGCGCCACGAACGGAGCCATTGTAGAAAAGATGAGAGCGGGGGCCTTCGGCGGCGAGCAGGCCGTCGATTACTTTCCAGGATGCCTTATTTTCGCTGGGCTGCCAGCCTTCCAGTGTCCTGCCATTGAAGAGCTGGATCCAGTCGGCGTCAGGCGTGGGAGGGGGAGCCGCAGAGAGAGACATGGCGGTGAGGGCACCGACAAAAGTGCGGCGGGTGAGGTCGTGTTGCATGACATTTATTCTACGCCCAGGCGATACCCGTGCCGCCCGTTAACAACAGATGTCGGCAGCGCATTCAGGTAACCAAATCGGCGCCTGAAACGGCGTGTAATCTTCACACGCCGGCGGGGAGCGGCCGCATCCGGACAGGTCGTCGATGGCTAATTCAGCACAAACATGAAAAGACCGCCGCTGACGTAGGCCGCGACATGCTGCTTTCCACCTAACAGGAAAGTCTCCGGGGGCGCCGTAAGCGCGCCGGTTTCCGAGTGCCACAGCGGCTTGCCCGAAGTGGCCTCGAGCGCCTCGATGCCGCCGCCGTTACTCATGAACACGACGCCGCCCGCAGTCGATAACAGTCCCACATTGCCGCCGCTCAGCTTATGCCGCCAGACGACCTTGCCGGTCTTGTAGTCGATCGCGTCGAGGAAGTTACCGAAATTCAACGACGAGCCGGTGGTAACTCCGCCGAGCCCCATCGACCCGCGCGGATCGGGTTCCGCCAGATAGTCGATATGCACGCTGTTGTCTTCGTTGATGTAAAACAATCCGGATGCCAGAGAAAATGTGGGCGGCGGATAGTTCAGCACGTCCGTATTCACTAGCGAACCGGCAATGGTAGCGTCCTTATCCGGATTGCGCTTCACCTGGCCGCGCGCATCGAGAGTCGGCTTGTCCTCCGGGTGAATTCCCGACGCGTAGTTGTTCACTAACCCCAGCTTGGAAGTAACCAGATGTTCTCCTGTAATGCGGTCCAGAACGTAGAAATAGCCGTTCCGCGTCGCCATCATGAGCAGCTTCCGCGTACGGCCGTTGAACGGCAAATCCGCGATCGCGGGCGTCTCAGTGGAATCCCAGTCGTGCGTATCGTGCGGCGAAGTCTCGAAATACCACGCCATTTTTCCGGTGTCGACGTTCACGGCAATCAGGCATCCCGTAAAGAGGTTGTCTCCGTCGCCCCGGCCCTGCGTGTAAGCGGGAGTGGGGTTGCCGGTCCCGTAGTAATAGAGATGCAGATCCGGATCGTATGCGCCCGGAATCCACGCTGTGCCGCCGCCGTGACGCGCTTCGTCGAGGCTGGCCCAGGTATCGAGACCGGGGTCGCCAGGCTTCTGTGCCGTGGCATAAAGCTCCCACTGTTTATTGCCCGTTTCGGGGTCGAACGACTGGAGAGACGCGGGCATGTCCAGGTTATTGCTCGCGCCGATGAGCACGTGATTACCGACAACCATGGGGGCGCTGGAGATCCAGTAGTTTTCGTCCAGGGAGGCAACTTCCTTCTTCCAGACTTCCTTGCCCGTGGAGGCGTCGAGACAAACGAGCCAGTCATCCTGCTCGCCGAAGTAAAGGCGGTTATTCCACATAGCGAGACCACGGTTGCCAAGACCGTGGCCGGGCCGGATCTTCCAGTAGTTATGCCAAAGAAGCTGTCCGCCATGAGCGTCGATGGCGTAGACGTTGCCAGGCTGCGAGGCATAGATGACGCCGTTTACGACCAGAACTCCGCCCTGGAATCGCGCGGGGCCGCAGTTGTTGGGACCGGTGACGCCGTCGCCGAAGCCGCCGACGATCAGCGGCGCCGCGGCGCCGCCCCCGCCACCGCCTCGTGCGAAGCCACCGCCTCTGCCGCCGGCCGCCGTCTGCGCTTCGGTTCCGTTTGGACCGCAGGCCGATGTGATGCCGGTGTTGAACCACTCCATGCTCAGGCCCTTGACGTTCTGGGCCGTAACCTTGTTCAGGAAGCTGTAGCGCCTGCCGCTGTAGTCGCCGGAATAGCTTGTCCAGTTGTCGTTGAGCGGCTTGAGAAGATCAGACGGATCCAGAGGGCCGCCCTGCCCGAACAGCAACGCCGCCGTATTCAGAGAGACACCGAGGCAGGTGAGAAACAGCAGTTTTTTCATGGATAGTGCTCCTTACTTCAGCGTTGCCAGATAGGCGGTGACGTCGTGCATATTCTTGTTGTGGGGATCGTCCAGCTCGAGGACCATCTTTTTGTGAGCGGCCTGAGGGTCCTCCACATCGACTTTGGGCCAGTCGTTTTCGATGGGCAAATAGCGGCGCGTTCCATCCGGGAGGGTCAAGACGACGAGGAAGTCGTCGTTGCGCACGAGCGTGCCTTCGATCTTCTGACCGTTCTGCATGGTTACGGTCGCCTTGCCGCCGCCACCACGTCCACCGCGCCCACCTCCGCCGCGGCCGCCCCCGGCTACCCAGGCATTTTGCAGGGCCGCGGGCTCCGCGTACCGGGAGCCGATACCCTTCAGATCGCCGGTGATCGAATGGCAGCTGGCGCAGTGGGCGTCGAAATAAGCCTTGCCCGTCTGGGAGTCGCCCACGAGCACATTCAGCTGGAGACCCACGGGATTTCGGCCGGGAGGGCTGCCTTGGGCTCCCATCGTGGCCAAAACGCCGTGGATGTATTCCGAAACAGCCACCCCGTCGACCGCCACCAGGGTGACTGGCGGGCTGTGTTTGGCCAGGTTCGCGACGATGAGCTCGCCGTGCTGGTCATCCATAGCCACCGCCGAGCGCAAAATGTTGTTGCCTTTACCGATCACGCCTCGCATATCTTCAGCGTGGCAGTCGACGCACTGGGCATCATAGAGCGCTTTGCCGCGCAGCAGGACGTCCTGCGACGCCAGAGGACGAATAAACTGCGAGAATTTGTCCGGGCTCCTGCCAGCCGCCCGTCCGGGGCCGGCCGCGCCGCTTGCACCCCGGCCACCTCCTCGCCCCCCACCCCGGCCGGGCGCCTGGTTTGACTGTGGCGCCGGCTCCTCTTGCGCCGTCAACAACAGGCAGCTGGCAACAACAACGATGGAAACACTGGCAGCCGCCATCACCGGGATTTTCGACGCATACATAGCTCTAGAGCCTCCAAACCATTTCCAGATCAGTATACATCTGGCGAAAAGCAGAGGATCGGCGTTTGAGACGGATCACGGTTGAACCACTTCGGAGCTACTCTAAATCTTCCACCTCTGGTTGGTCTTGTTCGCAGCGATCTTCCTGTTGGTGGAAGGGGTTAACCGGCGGCATCTTGGCGTGGGGATCAGAGATTCTTCGGCTGCTCAACCTTCCGAGTTGCGCAGGAACCGTTGGACTCCCGGCGGCCTACCCGTTGTTTGCCTTGGCCAGCGGCCATTCGCTGCCCGGCTCGCTATGTCTGCCGCTTACGTGTCACGTCGTTATTAGACGGGGTTAGACAGAGTAGGGCTTACCGTTGACGATGACGTTTTCGAGCCTGAGGTTAGCGACGCCGGAGGCGTTGAGCTTGTCATTCCTGATGGTCACGTCGAAATCTTTCAAGAGGACATTGCTGATGTCGGTCTGGCCGGGGTTGGGCTTGATGGTGCCGAAGGAGGTGTAGGTGCCCTTGATACCGACGAAGTTCAGGTTCTTAACGATGGATTTAGGCGGCTCCATGCCCTGGAGATCGAAATACTGCGTCCACGGCGCCATGTTGATGATGCCGCTGGAGGGTCCTTCAGAGGTGATGTTGCGGAAGGTGATGTCCTCGTAATGCTGGGGGGTGTCGGGGCGCAGCTTGAGGGTTGCGATGCGGACTCCGCCGGTGATCCTGCAATCTTCCGCGATGACATCGCGGACGATGGTGGCCTCGCTGCCGCATGTGAGAACGCCGCCGCCACGCTTGAAGGTGCAGTTGCGGACGCGGATGTGCTCGACGGCCGGGCTGTCCTTGTCCTCCATGGCGCGCGGCCCCCTGGAACCTTTGCAGGCAATACAGTCGTCAGTGACGGAGAAGACACAGCCATCGACGGTGACGTTTCGGGAACTGTCGATGTCGATGCCGTCGGTGCTGGGGGCCTGCTTATAGTCGTCGGGCACCTCAAAGTGGACGTTATGCACGAGAACGCCGTCGTTGTTGTAGAGATGGCAGTTCCAGAACTGTGAATCCCTGAAGGTAATGCCTTCGATCCTGATGTCCTTCGAGTCTTCAATGAGCGCGAGCCGGGCGCGGGGCATGCCGGTATTTGCAAAGGCTTTGTTTTCGCCTCGATTCTTCCAGAAGAGTTCCCAGATGGGCATGCCTGCGCCGTCGAGGATGCCATCGCCGGTGAGTTGGAATCCGTCGCAGTACTTCGCGTTGATGAAGGCGGGGGTAAAGTTGTCCATGAAGTGGCCTTCGATACGGGTCCGTTGCGCGGGGAAGTTCGAGAGGTCCGTGGAACACTTGAGGACGGCGCCTTCGGTGAGGCGCAAGTTGACCTTCGGTTTGAAGAAGAGAGCACCGGAAACGAAGACGCCTTTGGGGACGACAACGGTGCCCCCGCCCCTGGCGGCAAGCTGATCGATGGCAGCCTGGATGGCTTTGGTGTTGACGGTGGAGTCGTCGGCGACCGCGCCGGACTTGGTAATGAGGAGCTCGCGATTGGGCGCGGCTAAGGCTTTCGCTGCGAGCGACCAAAATGGAGCCGAGGCGATGAGAGAGTGGAAACGGCGCCGGGAGTAGCGCCCGACACATGTCCGCAGATCCTCAGGACCGGGGGCCGGGCCAGCGATCCCGGGTCCGGCTTCAGCTGATCCGCTGTAGAGAGGTTTGTTGTCCATACGAATAGGAAATCAGATGAATGGGCATATTGGACAAGTGACAAGAAAGCGCTCCACTCAGTACTGATCCCACCATCCTACCAGATTAAAAAGACAACGCTGTTGCTCTAGTCCTTAAGTTTCGCAAGTGGGCCACAGACCTCTCTGCGGCGAGCCATCTCACCGTGAATCGTGGGTTGTCGCAAGTCCTGTTGGGGAAGTTATCACCTAACGACGCTCGCAGCCGTCTGACTCAGAGGCCCGATATTCGGTGAACATCGGGAGCTGTTTTCAGTCGCCTGGATCGCCTGGATAGACCATCGGCCCGAACTCTGCATGCTCTCGCGGCGGATCGAAGTTGGTCACCTGCCGGAGCCGGGATACCGCCCGCGCGAACGCCAATCGTTTGGCCTTCCGGTATGCTGCATCAAACCCGACCAGCGATAAAGCGATCTGATCGGAAAGTTGGCAGCGCTTGCGGCAGCTTCGACGCTGCGCGACGTGAGTAGCTCCGGAGTCGCCGGCGCCGACCAAAACCAGATTCTGTGCACCGCGTCGTTCGGTTAAGAGTTCAGTCCCCACTCCGAAATCATAGCCAGATCTTTCGTTCCGGCTATGCCGGGTTAGGAAGGTGCTGCCAGCGTAATCACACGTTCAATTTTCGACAGGGACTCTGTCGACGTGGTCGACAACCAGCATGTCGACGGGCACGTTCTTCACCTTCTGTAGTTTCAAGCCGAGTTGTTTTTCGAGTGCGGCGAAGATGGTCGGCCCAATTTCGCCGGGTTCGGCTGCGACAACGGCGTCAGCCGGCAGCGGATGCGCTGCGAGGTAAACCGCTTCCAGACTGGGATTTGACTTGACTATGCCGGCGAATCCCAGGGTGAATTCATAAGTACCGGTCAGCCCCGTCCGGTCGACGACGCGAGGCACCACCGTATTGTCTGCGCCGTTCGATTCATTTACCATCGCGCCGAGAGCTTCGGCGATTTGGCCATGGAAACCCTGTTGCTCGAACGTATGATCCCCCACGTGCCTGGGCGGGGCAGGCTCGTGAAGCTTGAATCGCCGAGCCTGCGGATGGGGAATCCGTTGGCATCGAATCGTTCAACGGGCCTTCTCGCGGCGCCGCCATCTTCCGGAGCAGCCTCTCTCAGCTTCGGGCCTCCACTCGCGACAACGAGTTCATAGCCGGGAAATTCCCGTGTTTCGTGATGAACGGCAAGGTGGAAGCGTTCGGCCAGGAGGTTTTGGAGCATCAACCGGAACCGTTCGGGAGTCGTACTGGGCGGCATGGTGGCGGTGATGGAGAAGAAGTTGGAATCGCCGATGGAATAATCGTCCATCCAGGCCGGGCCGGAGATCTGGTCGGGTCGCAGATCATAGGCTTTCATCAGGACGTTCTTCAGCATCACGTACGTGCTGATGATGCGCCCAGGGTCGTTGGTTCCAGGACCGCCGCGCATCCCCATTGATCCGGGAACGAAGGGGCCGGCTGGTTTGACGGAAACGGCGTCGAAGGTGGGCGATTGGGCCAGAGCTCGTGCCACGATCAGAATGCCGAGAGCGCCAGCCACCTTTACCGAGGGAGCGATGGATGCGAGTCGAATAAGTCGCAAAATGATTCTTCCTCGCTGCGAGCGTTTCGCTATTGGAAAGTATAGTCCAAACTGCGGGTACCTCGGCGAGGTGGCCGGGCCGCTTACCGCGATTGCCGCGACCGCCGGTGGAGAACAAATGTCAATCCCACGGCAATCAGCGCAAGCGCCAGCCACAGCCCATCCCAAATGCCGGCGACACCCCAGCCTTTTCGGAAACAGAGCCACCATCCGAATGGCAGTCCAATGAACCAATAAGCGACAAGGTTGAACGTCATCGCCGTCTTTGTGTTGCCCCAGCCACGCAGCGCGCCGGTCGCCACCGTCTGGACGCCGTCGAAAATCTGGAATCCGGCAGCGATGGCGAAGAGCGTGACTGAGAGGCGAACCACGCGTGAATCGGATGTATAAATGTGGGTGATCTGCCGGGGCAGCAGGAGAAACAGGCCGGCGGCAAATAATTCCAGAGCCGTTGCCAAAGCGAGGGCCGTCCAGCCGGCCCGAACTGCGCCAGCCCGATCTCCCGCGCCGAGCGCCCGGCCAACTGAGACCGCCGCCGCCGAACCAAGCCCCAATTGCGGCATGTAGGTTACCGCCGCTGCGTTCAGAACGATAGTATGGGCGGCCAGACTGACGGGATTCAGCATCCCAGCGAGCACGGTCGCAGTGTGAAACACGCCGACTTCAAGACCAATCGTCGCGGCTGCGGGCAATCCCAGACGCAAGAGGCGTCCGGCGAGCGCGCGGCTCGCGTGCAGGCCGCGAATCGCCAGCGGGTCTCTCAGCCAGACCACGAACATAAGGAAACCCGCGAGGTAAACCCGCGCGAACACCGTGGACAGCGCGGATCCGCGCACGCCCATGGCGGGCGCGCCCCAGTGGCCGAAGATGAGAATCCAGTTGCCGAAGGCATTCACGAGATTCGAAGAGATCAGAGCGACCGCGATGGGCCGCACGCAGTGAATCCCCTGCAGGTAGCGCCGGAAGCAGGTGTAGATCACGAGCAGCGGCAGGCTCCACGACAGAATGTGGATGAAGCCGACGGCGTCGTCGCGCACCACCGGAACCACGCCGAGCCGCGACAACAGAGGAATCATGGCGAAAATGATCGCGACGGCCACTGGCGAGGCCACGAAGGCGATGGCGAGCCCCGAGCCGAGAGAACGCCGGGCTTCCTCGGGATCGTCCGCGCCAAATGCATGCGAAACCAGCGCATCCATCCCCGAAAGCAATCCGATGGCGGCGATGGCGAAGGGATAGAAGAGCGCCGCTCCCAGGCTGGCCGCGCCGATCGCGTCGGCGCTGGCTGGCAAACGGCCAACCATGATGACGTCGACAACACCCATTGCCATCCAGCCCAGTTCGGCCAGAGCAAGAGGGAAAGCGAGGCGCAACATAGCGCGAACGCCCTTCAGAAACACGCGCTCGGCCGGGCCGCGCAACGCCGCTGAACGGGTGGTTCCTACGATATCCGGCACCGCGTGCGGCGGCTCTTGCGCCTTTCCATTGATCATGGCGGGTGGCACGCGTGCGCGGCGCGCCTTGTTATCATCATCTCTAACGTGCCTACAGGACGATCGCGGGCCGCGCGCGGCATTTCCATCCGGACCATGGCTTTTCGCGCCATGACCTGCTGTGCTTATGCGGCGGCGGGAGTGGCGGCATTGTGGGCGGCCGAATCCACGGCGCAATTGTTATTCAACAAAGTTCGCACCGGCGTGATTGATAACGTAAGACGCTTCCCGCGTTACACCTGCGTTCAGACCGTGACCAGATCGCAATTCGAACTGCCGCAGGCCGGCGCGAGTTGCGCCACCGTGATCGCGGCCAACGAACGCAACGCTTCCAGCCGAATTCTGCGCTGGCACGACCGGTTGCGTCTGGACGTTGCCGTCGGCGAAAAGTCGGAGATGTTTTCCTGGGCCGGCGCAAGTCAGTTCGAAACCGGCGATATCAGCTCTATGGTCGCCCGCGGCGCTTCCGGCAGCGGGGAGTTCGGTTCTTTTCTCGCCAGCGTCTTCGGAGGCGATGGGGAAGGGTTTCTTTACCGGGGATTGAAAGATACGCCGCTCGGGAGGGTGGGGGTATTCGATTTCAACGTCCCGTTTGAGAAAAGCCATTACAAGTACAGTACGGGAAAAGGCTACGCTGTCGCGGCTTATCACGGATCGTTTTACGCCGATCCCGACAGCGCCGATCTGAAGCAACTGAATCTGGAGGCCACCGAGTTTCCACCGAGCGACCAGGTCTGCCGCGTCGCGGATACGATCCAATACACGCGCACCACGATAGGGCAGAACAATTTTATGCTGCCAGGCACCTCGTCGATGGACGTGATCTACCGGAATTCCACCGAATCGCTGAACGAAACTTCCTTCGCGAATTGCCGGGAGTACGTGGGCGAATCGACCATCCGCTTCGATGTGGACGAGAATGGCAACGTGCCTGAAGCCGAAAAGCGCGCCGAATTGCGGCCGTTGCCCCCGAAGACGCGTTTGCGCGTCAGGATCAGTCCCCCGGTAAACTCCGCCACAGCCGCGGCCGGAGACCCGATCGTCGGCGTAGTGGACACCGCTGTGAAGGTAAAGGGCGAGGTCGTCGTGCGGGTCGGCGATAAGCTGCATGGCCGAATCGTCAGGCTGGAGCAGACGCTGGGTCCCGCACCGCGCTGGACAGTTGCTATTTTGTTCGAGGCGCTCGAGCGGAATGGGTTCGAGCAGAAGGTGACGCTCAAGCCGATGGACGATGGCGACCGTTCTCCCGTGGGTCCGGCGGGCGGCGGAGGGCGCCGAGGGGGATTTACAGCAGCGACTCCCCCCAGCACGATTACAGACGAACGCCCGGTGGGCGGCGGGATTTTCTCGTTTGCGGAGTCGGGCAATCTGGTGCTCGGGCAGAAGTTCGAATCCGAGTGGGAATCCCGATAGGTCCCCGCCGGGCCCTGTTTCGGACGCCAATTTTGGGTGCGAAACGCCCAAATGCTAAGCTCAGATTTCACCCCCATGTCAAAACTTTCCATCAAAGATCTGGACCTCAGCGGCAAGCGCGTTTTCATCCGAGTGGATTTCAACGTCCCGCTGGCGAACGCCGGGCAGGAAATCACGAGCGACAAGCGAATCCGCGCCTCGTTGCCCACGATTCAGTACGCGCTCCAACACGGCGCAGGCGTGATCCTTGCGTCTCATTTGGGTCGCCCGAAGGGTAAGCCAAGTGCCGAGATGAGCATGAAACCGGTCGCGAAAAAGCTCGAAGAATTGCTTGGAAAGCCTGTAACGCTGGCTCCGGATTGCGTTGGGCCCGAGGTCGAAGCGCTGCTGCCGGCTCCCGGGGGTGTGCTGCTACTGGAGAATCTCCGCTTCCACGCCGAGGAAGAAGCCAACGACCCGGCGTTTTCCGAAAAACTGGCCAAACTTTGCGATGTCTACGTGAACGATGCGTTCGGATCGGCTCATCGCGCGCACGCATCCACGGTCGGCATGATCGCCTACGTGAAACAGGCTGCCGCCGGACTGCTGATGGATAAGGAACTGGAGTACCTGACGAAGGTGACGCAGAATCCGGATCGCCCTTCTGTTGCGATCCTCGGTGGCGCTAAGGTTTCCGACAAAATTGAAGTCATCGAGAACCTCGCGAAGGTGGTGGACAAGGTTCTGATCGGCGGCGCAATGGCGTACACGTTCCTGAAGTCCCAGGGCCATGCCACTGGCAAGTCGATGGTGGAAGACGATAAGCTCGATCTGGCGCAGAAGTTGTTGGCCGAGTTCGGATCGAAACTTGTGCTGCCGGTGGATCACGTGGTCGCAGCCGAATTCAAAGAGGGCGCGGATAACGAGAACGTCGTGGAGATTCCGGCAGACAAAATGGCGCTCGATATTGGCTCTAAAACCGTGGAATTGTACGAAAGCATTATCCGCGGCGCGAAGACCATCATCTGGAACGGCCCGATGGGCGTATTCGAGAAGCCGCCGTTCGATCGGGGAACGATGGCGCTGGCCCGGGCTGTGGCCGAATCGGGGGCGGTTTCGGTCGTCGGCGGAGGCGATTCGGAAAAGGCGATCAAAACCGCCGGACTTACCAACAAAATCTCGCACGTATCCACCGGCGGCGGCGCGTCGCTTGAGTTCCTGTCGGGTCAGGTGCTGCCTGGCGTTGCCGCACTGACCGACAAGTAGGCCGTTCGGGGACCCAAAGCTTCTCCCGGGCGCGCGGATTGAGTTCGGGGCGAACTGACGGAATTCGCGACCCACCGGCTCGCTCCCGTTAAGGCTCACCCCCGTCTTTTTTGTTTTCGTGCCAATACTCCGCCGACGTGTTTCCGCCTGGTGCGCGTAGTTCCGACGCCGATTGCCGGCGCGACCTTCTCCCGATACTCATCCTGTGTATACGTTCGTTTCCGGGTGTCGCGACGTTGCCCGGCCGAAACCCGCAGCGAGAGCTTGTAGGACATTATGCCATTTTTGGCTTTAATTAAAAAAATATGAGAAATTATTGTAGACAATAGCACTGTCGTTCTTGTATTTTTGACAATGAACTCGTTAAGCCGTTAAGGGATGGGCACCGATTGTTCTGCTGTCGGACAACGGCTGGTTTAGTTTCTGGTTTTTTAGAAAAAAAGAATTCAAACTTTAAGAGGGGTGAATCTAATCCAATGAGGGCTCAAACGGTCGATATCCAGGAATGTACAGGACGCATTCTGTCGACGGCGATCTTCCGCTCCGGCGGCAAGAAGTTGATGGCAAAAGGCCATATGCTGCGGCCGGAGGATATTCGTGTCCTTCAGTTGGAGGGGATGCAGCAGATATGGGTGGCCGAACTGGATGAAAACGAGATTCACGAAGACCAGGCGGTGTGCGGGATTGCGGCGGAGATGGCCTGCGGGTCCTATGAGGTTCAGATTGCGCCCGGCGGGCGGGCAAATCTGATTGCAACCGAGAATTCGTGCGTGCTCGTGGACGAAGACCTCCTGCGCCAGATGAACTGTACGTCGGGTCTGGTGATCGCCACGACTATGAATTTCAGCATCGCCACCGCGGGCCTGAGAATCGCGACCGTGAAGAGCGCTCCGTTTGCCGTCTCGAAATCCGATTTTGACGGCTCCATCAATATGCTGCGTGAGCGGGGCCCGATTCTGCAATCCCGGCCCATCCAACCCGCTCCTATCGGCGTGGTTTACTGCGATCCGGCCAACGGCGACCGCGCGCGCACCATGTTCGAGCCGATTATCCGGCAGAAGCTGGAAAAATTCGGGGTTTATTCGCATATCGGGATCACAGTGCTCGAAACCGACGAACACGTTTCCCGCGCCATACAATATCTGTTGCGCTCCAAAGCGGGCGTCATACTCATCGCGTCGACGACGGCGCCGGCGGGTCCGGAAGACGCGGTGGGACGCGCTATGACGAAGATCGGCTGTCCGATCGAACGGTACCTCGCGCCCGTCGAACCCGGACATCTGCTCCTGTTGGGATATAAGGACGACATTCCCGTCGTTTCCGCCCCGGGATGCTTCCGTTCCCTTAAGCAGAATGTTGTGGATTTGCTGTTGCCGCCGATGATGTCCGCGTACCGTATCTCCCGCTGGGAAGTCGCGTGTATGGGACACGGTGGCCTGCTGGCTCAATAGCGCACGGGCCGCGATGCGCGGCAGACATCGGAGGAACTACCCGTTCAGCCGGGCTCCGTGGCGTAATATTGCCGTGTTCCTCAGCAGAGAAAAGAGCGTTGGGCCGATCCGCGGGCGTTTGGGTTGGGCTCGCGGAAATCCTGCCTCAACCAGATATGCCCGAAGCTTCACTCCGCATAAGCCCCCGATTGGAATCAAATTACAGCATCCTCATCACGCCACACCAGCGGCAACTCCGTGCTATAGTCTCCAATTCCGCTTCGAATCGCGGTCTGAATCCGCCAGATTTCAGATGAGGTCGAGAATGGCTGCTCAAAACGGACGCAACAAAGTCCTGAAAAACAAACGGAGCGCGATCCTTCGATGCCTGCTGGCGACGGCACTCCTTATTCCGCAGGAGGTTGGCGCCTGGGGAAATGCGGGGCACGAAGCCGTTGCGTACGTCGCCTGGCAACAGTTGAAACCCGAGGTGCAAAAACGCGTTATTGCGTTGATCAAACTCGTGCCGACGTTGCAGAATCCCAACAACCCGCCGAAGCCCCGACAAGCGGCTTCGATCCCGGGTTACAGCGAATGGGTGAAGGACCTCGGGACGAGCGGAACACCGCGGGATCAACAGAGTCTTTTTTTGTTCATGAGCGCAGCCACCTGGGCCGATAGCATTAAGCATGAATGGCTTGAGGACTCCGATACGCCGCCGCACCTGACTGCCGAGGTCAACATCGGTTTTACGGACAAGATGAGCCATGGGTACTGGCACTTCGTCGATGCCGCGTTCGCGTCCGATAACTCGAAAACGCCCTCAACGCCCGTTCCCAACGCCGCGACGCAAATTGTCGCCCTGCGCGCGGCGATTGCATCGAAAGAACCCGATCTCCTGAAGTCCTACGATCTCATCTGGCTTGAACATCTCGTCGGCGATATTCACCAGCCTTTGCACGGAGCCGTCCGCTATTTCGCGGGTATAGGAGACGAAGGCGCCAATCTGGTCACAATTAAATTGCCGCTGGCGATGGAGAAACAATTCGAAGGCAAGCTATCGAAGGATTCGCCCACCGAATTGCACGCATTTTGGGACGATCTGCCGGGCGAGGGCCAGCCCGGCCAGGCCTTGCCCGTGGCGGCGACCTTTGCAAAGATGGCTCCCGTGGCGACGACCGGGGTTGCCGACACCGACCCGACCCATTGGGCCGCCGAATCGCTGGCATTAGCCCAGAAAGACGCGTACGGGGCGCCAATTGGAGCCAGCCCGGCCCCACCGGGTGGATCGTCTTACGCCATCACTCCGGCTTACTACAGCAAGGCGATGCGGGACGCACAGGATCGCATTGCTTTGGCCGGGGCGCGTTTGGCTAAACTGCTGAACGAAAATCTGCAATAAACGTTATGGCGGCGCTCAGCGGTTGGCGTCGATCGTGGCCGAAACTTCTTCCCATTCGGCCAGCAGCTGCGTCATGTCGCCGCGCCGGGATTCCAGCAGACTGGCGATCTCGATGCTTTGGTCGGCGCTTTGAAAATGGGCCAGCGCCTGTTCGAAGTCCGCAATCTCGACTTCCAGTCGAGTGACCTCGTCTTCAATCGAACGCTGGCGCTCTTTCATCTGACGCAGCTTGATCGGATTCAGGCGGCCGTTCTGCTGCGCCACGTGCTGCTTCGCCGGGCTCGCCTGCGGCTTTGTTTGGTTCGCCTGCGGCTTTGTTTGGTTCGCCTGCGGCTTGGGCTGTTGTTTAGCCTGCTGCTGCGGTGGCTTGTGGTAATTCGGCTGCGGCCTTGCTTGTCCCGCCTGCGGATTCAGTTGACCCGTCTCCGTCCTGGCCTGCTGATTCGGTTTCGGGGCTGTTGCGCCAGGTTGACCGGTCACGAGGGTGCCGCCGCCGTTCCTGCGCCAAAGGTAATCCTCGTAGTTATCGGGATACGCGGTGACCGCTCCATCCGCGACTTCGATAACGCGAGTCGCCAACTGGTCGAGAAAATAGCGGTCGTGCGAAACGAAGACCACGGTGCCGGTAAAGTTGCGCAGCGCCGTTAACAGGACGTCCTTGGCCCGGATATCGAGGTGATTGGTCGGCTCGTCGAGCAACAGAAAATTTCCCGGCATCATCAGCATGCGCGCCAGCGCGTAGCGGTTGCGCTCGCCACCGGATAAGACGCCGATGCGCTTGAAAACATCGTCTTCGGAAAAAAGAAATGATCCGAGAATGGTGCGAAGCTCGGTATTGGAAGCGCGGGGAGCCACGGAACCGAGATCGTCGAAGATCGTCGATTCGGGATTGAGAGCCTTGTACTGGTCCTGCGCGAAGTAGTCGGTCTCGACGTTGTAGCCGAGCACGTATTCGCCCGACGACACGGGTTCTTCGCCGGAGAGCAGTTTGATCAGCGTCGATTTCCCGGCCCCGTTGACGCCGACCAGCGCGATTCGGTCGCCGCGCTCGATGTTGAACGTCGCGCCCGAGAAGACGTGCTTCTCGCCATAGCTTTTCGAGACTCCGCGGAACTCCGCGACGATGCGTCCGCTCGGCTTGGGCTGCGGGAAACGGAAATGGATCGTCTTTTCGTCGGGCGGGACTTCGATACGCTCGATCTTTTCCAGTTCCTTGATGCGGCTTTGCACCTGCTTCGCCTTGGTCGCCTGATAACGGAACCGGTTGATGAAGGCTTCGAGGGCCTCGATGCGTTCGCGCTGATTCTTGTACGCGGCTTCAAGCTGAAGACGCCGTTCGGTCTTCTGGGTCTCGTATTTCGAATAGCCGCCGGTGTAGAAATAGACGCGCTTGTTCCAGATTTCGGCGATCTTCGAAACGGTGACGTCGAGAAAATAGCGATCGTGCGAGATGAGGATGAAGGCGTGGGGATAGTTGGCCAGGTAGTGCTCGAGCCAGTCGCGCGCTTCGATATCGAGGTGATTGGTGGGCTCGTCAAGCAGCAGTAGATTGGGCTCTTCGAGAAGAAGCTTGGCCAGCGCGATGCGCATTTGCCAGCCCCCGGAAAACTCTTCTACACGACGCTCCCAGTCGGAGCGGGCGAAGCCCAGACCGGTGAGCACGGAGCCGACGCGGGATTCGATGTTGTAGCCGTCGCGCGAAGTGAATTCGTCCTGCGCCTGGTGGTAACGTTCGGCGATCTGGCGGTATTCGAGGCTTTCGTGGTCGAGTTCCGCCATGCGGTGGGCAAGGTCTTTTTGTTCCTGCTCCAGCGCGCGCAGCGAATCGAAAACCGACATGCACTCCGCGAAAACCGAGCGGCCGGTGAGATTGATGCCATCCTGCGGGAGGTAGCCGGCGCGAATGCCTTTGGTGGAGTTCACGTCGCCGTAGTCGAGATGTTCGATGCCGGCAAGAACCTTGAGCAGCGTCGATTTGCCCGTGCCGTTGGCGCCGACGATGCCGACACGCTCTTTCGGCGTGATGAGCCAGTTCAGGTTCTCAAAAAGAATGCGGGGGCCGAAGCGTTTCCCGGCTTCGGAAAGCTGGATCATGTGGGTTTTGCGGGGGTGCTAAAGGCAATTATAGCGAGAAGGGGCAAATGGAGCGCACGAATCTTCATGCTCGGCCACTGCACAAAGGGGTTTCGATGAGTTGCAGCGCGACTTGGTGTATTCCCGAGATAAGAAGAAGTGTCAAGTCTGTGATGGAAATGTCCAGTGGAAGGATGCCCAGATTCACCACGTCGAGCAACACTCCGATGGTGGCCCGACGGAGATCGATAACGGTGTGTTAGTTCATGCCGCGTGCCATCCGTTGGGCACGGCGGCCGTCGCGGCGTTCGCGGTGAAGTGGAGGCAACAGCAGTCGTCATGAACAGAGGGCCGCGCACGTGGTCAGACCGAACTGCTCCAGCCATCGCTTTATCGCCATGCAGCGTGCCCTGCCATGTGCCGGTTATATCTTTTTCCTGTGCGAGGAGTATTCCGCCCAACAATGCCGTAATCGCAAGAATGCACATCGTCAGTTTCTTCATGGCTGGCCCCCTCGAAGAAATTTGTCCTTCCGGGAGGTAATTGCTCAATGCGCCCACTGCTTCCTCATAAGTCTAACGGATTTTCAGGCGAAATTGTGCCGCGTTTCCTACTGGTGGATTATTGATCGGCTCCCAGTTGGCGGACGGTTTCTCGACGTGGTCGATGGTCGACTCCTTCTTCAGGCCCCGTTGTTGCTGCATGACGTCAACAAATCCGGCGGAGCCCTGCCACTATCTGGCGGCGGCGGTGCTTCCATCCACGCCCGAACTGAGTTTCGTTCGGGGTCCACATCAACTCTTCCTGAAGGTGTTCAGGCACTGGGAACCGTCGGGCGCTGGCGAATGAGATGACATTCCGGGCCGGGTTTATGATGGAGGAGAGATGAGTGTCGCCTCATTACTTTCGGTCGAGGAATACCTGAATAGGAGCTTCGATCCAGATTGCGAATTCGTCGACGGCGAAGTCGTGGAGAGAAATGTAGGAAGACGAACGCACAGCTATGCGCAAATGTGCGTAGGCGGATGGTTTCTTCAACGCCGTCAGACTTTGGGCCTGCAGCCGCTGCCGGAACTTCGCGTCCGGATTGGACCCCGCAAAGTCCGAATACCCGATATCGTTGTAGTGGAGATACCGATTCCGGAACAGGAAGTTTTCACTTCACCGCCGTATCTGTGCATTGAAATCATGTCGCCAGACGACACCATGGCCGGCATGCAGGATCGGATCGACGACTATCTTCAGTTCGGCGTACCGAACATCTGGGTGATCGACCCCTGGAAACGCCGGGGATGGCGCGTGACTGCGGAAGCGTGGACAACCGCGGTGGACGGGATCATGCGGACTGCCGATGAGCGCGTTGCGATGGCCCTTGGGGACGTGTTGCTGCCGTAAGTTGCAGACGGGACGAGAATCGGTCAAGCCGGCAGCCCGACGGCAAGAAGATAATCTGAGTAAAGGAGTTTTGAAAGCCGGGTGTTGATTCCCGCGCGGATGGCGGCGGCCTGCGGCCCGGCGATTAAAGTATCGGACGGAACACAAAATGTCAGGACGAAATCTGTATCTGCTGGCGTTGCTTGCCACGACGCTATTCGCTCAGTCTCCGGACCTGCCCACGCTGCCCTCCGGGGCGAAGGCAATCGAAGTGGTACAAGACGGCCACTTCAAACTCAAATACCACTTCGTGGCGGTCGGGAAACAGATCTACCAGTGCGAGAACGGCCGATGGGCAAATAATTCGACTCCCGATGCCACCCTGTACGACATGAACTCGAATTTGAAGATTCGTCACGGTGCCGGACCATCGTGGACAACGGTGGACGGCAAAAGCACTATCAAGGCCAACGGAGCAACTGCGATTCATTTCGCTTCGCCAGACGGCGTTTCCATCGACTGGTTGAAGCTCGACGTGGACAGGTCCAGCCGAACGGGCGACTTCGGCGATGTTGGAATCGTTCAACGCCTGTTCACCGGCGGCGGCAAGGCTCCGGCTACCAGTTGCAATGCGCCTCAGGTCTACGAGTCGCCGTACACCGCCCACTATTACTTCTGGATATCAAACCAGGCGAACTGATCGGACGGACCGGAGCCGGAGAGGAGTGAGGAGTTCGTTGTCGTCAGGAGACCGCTCGGGTTCACGTGGATCGAGAGGCCTCGATCCGGCGCGGCAGGCCTGATGGCCGACACCTCAAACGCCAGCGTTGCGTCCGCTGGCATCGGCCGCCGTGGCGTGACAGATCCGGGAATCGTTTTTGCCGGCGTCGCGCGAGTCAGCACGAGCGGCCCCTCGATAGCTTGTGTAAACGTGCCGGCGATCATATCGCCCTTTGAATCCAGTCGGCCTTCGTAACTTGCGCTGATTTCTGGAATGGTCATGCGGAGGGTCGATCCGTTGCGAGTGATCGCGGCTACGGGAGCCGGCTGCCCGCCCTGATCGAGGCTATATGCGGTCGCCGCCAGAGTTCCATCAAAATCCTGCGAGATACTGAAGACGATCCGCAGGTTTTTTGCACCGAAAGTTACCTTTCCCCGCCAATCACCAGTGAGACTCTGAGCGTATACCGATGGGGTTGCGGCCAGCGCGAATCAGGCAGACAACGAACGTGCTTCGAGCCTTCCCCGTCTGCCGGGGTTTCACCACTTTTGCGGTCGAATTTCGCGCGGTTCCAGGCAACAGGGCAGGCCAGAGAGTATGGCGGCTGACATCCAGCTCCCTGGAAACCTCGGCTCTCATGTAGTCGCCGGAAAGTAGCGGCGCCCGCGCTTTCTTCAGATCCGCCCATCGAGCGCTTTGGGCCCGCCGCCGACGCGTCCCCGCCGCCGTGCCGACGCGAGACCCGCGTTGACTCGCTGGCGCAGAATCCCGTTCAAACTCGGAGAGGGCGGCAAAAACCTGGAAAGGTCAGTTGTCCGCTCGGCGTTGATCGTCTCCGTCAGCGAGTGAAACTCAACCCCGCGCTCGTTCAGCATGGCCGTCGCAGCCATCCTGAACTATAACCGCCCGTTCGGCTACGAAAAATCAGCGAACGGCTACTGTCTCAAAACTCATCTGTCTAAAGCTTGGGTTCGGCAGGAAGACTAAGGCCCGGATGCTGTCGAAGATTTCCGTTACCGCCCGGCCGGCAGCGTCCGGATTATCGTTTGCGATGCGTTCGCGAATGTGGTCGATGTCTTATCTGGTGACACAGCCTTTCTGCGGCGGCTGGAGGGATGGCGAAACCGCTGGGTAGCGTTGCGGCTGCGTCGATAGTATCTCTCGTTGACGACGCTCAGCCGCAGTTTTTTCCATCAATACCTTTTACCCGGCGGAAATGCTGCCGTGCCGGGGCGGGGACTATTGCTCCCACGGATGGGAGATTGTGGCCCCGAAAGCCGCGAAGTCCTTCGCGCTTGCGTTGCCCGCGTGCTATCAATGAAGACGTGCCGTGCGCCATTTGCAAGACCGCTAAAGCGAAACGTTTCTGTCCGGGCATTCGTGAAGATATCTGCACGGCGTGCTGCGGCGTCGGCAGGGAACGGACGATCGACTGTCCGCTGACCTGCGAATATCTCGCCGAAGCCCACCGGCACGAAAAACAGCTGCCGGCCGATCCCGACGCGATGCCCGGCAAGGACATCCCCATCGACGAGGATTTCCTCCACACGAATCAATACCTGATTGTCCTGCTGACCTCGGCAATGTTCGGAGGCGCGAAGTCGCACGCGAACGCGCTCGACTCCGACGCGGTAACCGCGCTGGAATCGCTGGTCACGACATATCGGACTTTGAACTCGGGCCTCTTCTACGAAGCGAAGCCGGTGAATCCGATCGCGGCGGACATGTTCGATGCCGTGAACGCCTGCGTCGAAGATATCCGAAGGAGGATCAGGGAAGCCGAGTCCGGGCCGCAACTGCCCGATTCCGTAGTGCTGAATGTGCTCGTCTTTCTGCAGCGCATGGCCTTCGGACTGAATAACGGACGCCCGAAATGCAAGGCGTTTCTCGTCTTCCTGTCGCAGTTTTATACCGATCTGAAGCAAGCGGAGGAAGAAGTTGCCGAAGAGCCCAAGGTGATTCTGTAGGAATGCCGCGTATCGGGATTGTGGTTTTCGGGCACGGATCGAGCGTCGCCTCGGCCAATGACGCCGTTCGCGCCGTAGCGGCCAATGCGGCTCGCGACGGCTCGTGGCCGCTCTATGAGACGGCCTTTCTCGAATGTGATCCGAAGCTTGACGCCGCCGTTGAGGCGCTTGCGCGGTCCGGCGCGGAAGAAGTGCTGGTGCTTCCTTATTTCCTGACGCTGGGTATCCATCTGCAACGCGATTTGCCGAAGATCGTGGACGAGCTGACGAACCGGTTCCGCATTGCGATCCGGGTCACGCCACCGCTCGACGGCCATCCGGGGCTGGGGAAGATGCTGGTCGATCGGGCCGTTGAGNNATGAAAGCCACGTTAACTGGCTGGCGCGAACTCGGCCCGGCTAGCCGCCACTTTGAATTTGAGGCCGCCGATTGGGATGGCGTCTTCACCCCGGGGCAGTTTTTGTCGCTTACGGCGAATATCGGCGAGGACGAAATAACGCGGGCCTACTCGATCGCATCGCCGCCGGATGGGAACCGATTCGGCCTCTGCGCCAACCTGGTTCCAAACGGGCGATTCTCTCCATGGCTGTTTTCGCGCTCGGCGGGCGACCAGGTGGAATGCAAGGGACCGTATGGCACGTTCACGCCGAAATCCACGGCATCGGATTCAATCCTCGTCGCCACCGGCACAGGCATCGCGCCATTCCGTTCGTTCCTGGGAGGATCGCCGAAGAACCCGGCACTGGCGGGTAACTGCACCCTGATCTTCGGCACGCGTCACGAAAGCGGCCTCCTGTACGACGACGAATGGCGAGCGCTGGAGCGTTCCCGCGCCAACTTTGCCTACTGGCCCACGCTGACTCGCCCGGACGAGGGCTGGAACGGGCGAACCGGCCGCGTCCAACCGCACGTGATGCGGGCGCTGGGCGAGCGAAGCGACGTCGATGTCTGCATCTGCGGCCTGCGCGATATGGTGGACGACCTCCGCTCACAACTGAGGGCGGCGGGACTCGACCGAAGGCGCATCGTGTACGAGAGATACGATTGACCGGGTTAACATAAGAGGAAGATGGCAAACCTTGGTGATGTGATCGGCGCGGCTTCGGCTGTCGTGAAGGGGATGGGCGTGACCCTGAAGGAGATGATGTCTCCCACGGTGACCGAAAATTACCCCGACGAGCCGGCGAAATTACAGGAACGTTATCGCGGCGTCCATGAGCTGCAACGCGACGAAAACGGCATGGAGAAGTGCGTTGCCTGTTTCCTCTGCGC
>PLEX01000056.1:35521-44060 GCA_003136575.1 Bryobacterales bacterium
GAGGCCTGCCCGACCGACGCGATTACGCACGGCCACGGATTCGAGATCGCCAGCTACAACACCTCGACGCTGATTTACCGCAAGGAAGATATGCTGGTGAAGATCCCGGAAGGGGCAAAACCGCCGGTGATCGAAGAACCTGTTGAAGCCTCGGCTCACTGAGCTGCATCAGATCCGATAGCCACCCGCGCGACGGGAGCCGCTCCGATCGTCGGCTGGTGCGCGACAAACTATGTTTGGTGTAATCCGGGAACAGATCGATACGATTTTTCGCGAGGACCCGGCGGCCAAGAGCGTCCTCGAGATTTTTCTTTGCTATCCGGGTTTTCACGCGATACTGCTGCATCGCGTCGCGCACCGCCTCTACCAGGCAAAAGTACCCCTGATTCCGCGAGTCATCTCCCAGTTTTCCCGCTTCTTCACGGGCATCGAAATCCACCCCGGAGCTATCATCGGCCGGCGATTTTTTATAGACCACGGAATGAGCGTGGTGATCGGCGAAACCACCGAGATCGGCGACGATGTCCTGATTTACCAGAACGTCACGCTGGGCGGAACGGGCGGGGAGCGCGGAAAACGCCATCCGACCATCGGCAACAACGTCGTTATCGGCGCCGGTGCGAAGGTGCTCGGCAATATTCACATCGGCAACAACGCAAGGATCGGCGCGGGGTCGGTCGTCGTGCATCCCGTGCCCGACAATTCCACCGTGGTGGGAATCCCCGGGCGCGTTGTTCGGTACCATGTACCCCACGAGGGGGTGTTGGACCATGGCTTGATGCCCGATCCCGAAGGCCAGGAAATCGAGGACATCAAACAGAAGATCGGCGAAATTGAGGAAAAACTGCGGCTGTTGACGGAGCGCTCTTTAACGGTCGCGGGCGGTGACGAGGTCGGTCAGCGTAAATAAAGCCCGCTGATACGGGTTGTCCGGGAATTCGGAGACAATCTGCCGCGCATGATCGGTGAATTGTTGCGCGCGCTCCCGCGTGCGCAGAATTCCGGAATGCCGCTCCACCATGGCGAGAATGTCGGGGAAAGGCACCGCATCGTAGTTGCGCGCTTCCAGCACTTTTTCGACGAGCGTCCGTTCGGCGACTGTCGCGGTCTCGAGCGCATAAACCAGCGGCAGAGTCACCTTACCTTCTTTAAGATCGCCGCCGACGGGCTTGCCGAGCGTTTGTTCGCGCGAAGTGAAATCCAGCATATCGTCGATCAACTGGAAGGCCATGCCGAGGTTCCACGCAAACTCGCCGAGCTTCTCTTCGAACTGGGTGTCGGCGCCACCCGCGACCGCACCCAACTTGGCGCAGGCGGAAAACAGGCAAGCCGTCTTGCGATCCACCAGTTCCATGCAATCGGCCTCCGTGATGCCGATGTGGCCAATGCGCTCGAGCTGGATCAGTTCGCCTTCCACCATGAGCTGGGTGAGGCCGATCAGCAAATCGAGCACATGAAAATTACGCTCGCGCAGGGCGACCTGAAAGGCCTGCATGTAGAGCCAGTCGCCGGCCAGAACGCAGGTGTGGTTGCCCCATTGCACGTTGGTCGAAGGACGGCCGCGGCGGGTTCTGGCCATGTCGATCACGTCGTCGTGGACCAGGGTCGCCGCGTGGATCATTTCAACCACCGCGCCCAGTTGAACCGCGGTCTTGTCGTTCAGTTTCTTGCTGTTGCCGCCGGCGAAACGCGCGCTCAGCAGGAGAAGGGCGGGACGCAGGCGTTTGCCGCCGCTCTGCTGGAGATAGCGGCCGATGGTGGTTACAGTTTCGACCGACGCGAGAGATTCGACGTCGATGGCCTTTTCCACCAATTCCAGATCTTCGCGCACGAGATCGAAGATCTCGCTCGCGGTCAGAACCTGATTTGCCCGCTCAGTTTCCATTTGAAATCCCAGTGTAACGGGTCGGATTCAGCGGTGGGCGACACAGCCGGTCGAAATTCGCGGTTGTCAGTTCCGCGATGCGCTCCGGGGTGGTTTCGCGAACCTCCGCCAGCTTTTTCAGGGTCTCGATCATCATTGCCGGCTCATTGCGTTTTCCCCGATAGGGGATAGGCGCAAGGTAAGGCGCGTCGGTTTCAATCAGAAGACGACCGTCGGGCGTGATCTTCGCCGATTCGCGAACGTTTTCCGCGGTCCTGAAAGTCAGCACGCCGCCGTAGGCCAGATGGAAACCACGGTCGAGGGCTTGTTGCGCCTGGGCGGGATCGCCGGTGAAACAGTGGAGAATGCCGGGGCCCGACCAATGGTCGGCAAGGATCGACATCGTGTCGTCCCAGGCTTCGCGGGTGTGGATAGTGATAGGAAGAACGAGCTCGCGGGCGATATTCAGCTGTTCGATGAAGACTGCGCGCTGGACGTCGCGCGGGGAGAAATCGTAGTGATAATCGAGGCCGATTTCGCCATAAGCGACAACTTTGGGATGGGTGCCGAGTCGGCGCAGTTCGGCATAGGTTTCGGGCGTGGCTTTGGCGGCTTCGTGAGGATGGACGCCGATGGTCGCGACGATTTGTGGGTAACGGTCGGCGAGGCGAATGGCGCAATCGAGATGTGGCGGGCCATCGCCGGTGCCGATGCAAAGAATGCGGTTGACGCCGGCCTCGGTGGCGCGGACGAGGACGGCGTCGAGATCGGCGGAGAATTTCTCGTGGTCGAGATGGCAGTGGGAATCGGTGACGGTCATGGGCGACTGTGGGGCAGGCGGTTCCGCCTGCCATTGCTGAGGTGCAGGCGTTACTTCAGGCGAGCGCCCACCGGAACGTCTTCGAGGAACCCAGCCAGCACCGGCTTTCCGCCTTCGAGAGAAGCGGCGACGATCATGCCGTTGGACTCGATGCCTCGCAGCTTCCGCGGGTTCAGATTGGCCACGATCACGACTTTGCGCCCGATCATTTTCTCCGGCTCGTAAGCCAGCGCTATGCCGGCCACGATGGTGCGCGGTACGGGCTCGCCGATATCGACTTTCAGATGCAGAAGCTTGTCCGCGCCTTTCACACGCTCGGCGGAAAGGACCACGCCAACGCGCAGATCGACTTTGGCGAAGTCGTCGAATTCGATTTTGGGGGAAGGGGGCAGGAGTTCGCCTTCCGGAGCCTTTGATTCGGCGGGTGCTGGCACGGATTTGCCGAGCAGCTTTGCCTGACGCGCGGTCTCCACTTCTTCGAGCGCGCGCATGCGTTCGATTGCGCTTTTTGCGTCGATGCGGGGGAAAACCGGCGCGACCATGCCAATGGATTGGCCGGCGGGGAGTTGTCCCCACGCCAGAGTGCGGATGTCGAGTTTTTCGAGCGGAGCCGTCATGCCAAGTTGCGCCCAGATCTGCATGGTCGAATCGGGCAGAATCGGGTGTAGTAGAGCAACCGCGATGCGCAGAAGTTCGGCGGAGGCATAGAGCGCATCGTCAAGCTGTTGCCGCGCGCCTTCGCCCGCTCTTGCGAGCTTCCAGGGAGCCTGCTCGACGATGAACTTATCGGCCGCCGAGAGCATCGCCCAGATGGCCTCGAGACCGCGCGAAAATTCAAGCGCATCGAATGCGCGCGCCGTCTGGTCGATGGCCGTTTGCGCGGCGGCCGCGAGCGAACTTTCCGTAGCCGAGTGCGCGGGAATCACGCCATCGCGGTATTGGCGGATCATGGTCAGCGTGCGGCTGCCCAGATTGCCAAGACCGTTGGCGAGTTCGGAGTTGTACCGGTTCACCAGCGCGTCGTAACTGAAGCCGCCATCCTGCCCGAATACGATCTCGCGGAAGAGAAAATAGCGCAGCGCTTCTGCACCCATCACTTCGCGGATGGGTTCGGCACGAACGATGTTGCCGCGCGACTTGCTCATCTTATCGTTCTCGAACAAGAGCCAGCCGTGGGCGAAGATACGCTTCGGCAAAGGCAGGTCGGCGGCCATCAGGAACGCGGGCCAGAACACGGCGTGGAAGCGGAGGATTTCTTTGCCAACCAGATGCAGGTCGGCCGGCCAGAGGCCTTGTTCGGCAAAAGCCGGGCCGCCGACCGCGCTGATGTAATTGATCAGCGCGTCGAACCACACGTAGGCGACATGCTGGCCTTCGATCGGGATCCCCCACTTGAGCGTCGTGCGGCTGATCGAAAGATCCTGCAGGCCGCCGCGCACGAAGCTCATCACTTCGTTGCGTCGGGATTCCGGCTGGATGAAATCGGGAGTGTCTTCGTAAAGTTTCAGCAGGCGGTCGGCGAAGGCCGAGAGCTTGAAGAAGTAATTCTCCTCCGTCACGGTCTCGGTGGGGCGGCCGCAGGTCGGGCAGTTGTCGCCGGGCTTCGCGTCGTTCACATAAGCTTCGTCCGAGACGCAGTATTGGCCGGTGTAAGTGCCCTTGTAGACGTATCCTTTATCGAGGCAGCGCTTGAAAAGCCAGCGCACGGTTTCGTAGTGCTTCGGATCCGTGGTGCGAATAAAATGGTCGTACCTGATCCCGAGCCTGTCCCATTCGGCGCGGAATTCGTTCGAAATGATGGTCGCGAACTCTTCGGGGGACTTGCCCATCGCGGTCGCGCTGCGTTCGACCTTCTGGCCATGCTCGTCGGTGCCCGTGGTCAGCACGGCGTTGTAGCCCTGCATGGTCTTCAGGCGCTTGATGGTGTCGGCGGCCAGCGTTGTATATGCGTGGCCGATGTGCGGCGCGGCGTTGACGTAGTAGATCGGCGTCGTGAGGTAGTATTTCATCGGGTTTTCAAATATTCGGCTCTGCTGTACTCAAAGACGGCTTCGGCCAGGATCTGCTTCAGCGGCAGTCCGGTCGCGACGGCGATCTTTCGGGCGTCCTCGTACTCCGGGGCGAACGTTTCGGGGTTTGAACCGGCAGGTCCGGTTTTCATGCGCACGACGCCGTACTTTGTCGAGACTTCCACCCACTCGCGCGACTGGACGCGGCGCTCGGCCGTGTGGAAGCGGACACCGAGCGTCGTAGTTTCGCGGAAGATCAGGGCGATTAATTCTTCGCGTTTCTCCGGGGCTGCGATCACCTGCAACAGCACGCCGGGGCGGTTCTTTTTCATCTGCGCGGGGATAACGACGACGTCGAGCGCTCCGGCTTCAAGNNGTCGTCGATTCAGCCGCTCCGGTGGCTTCGCCGATCATCACTCGCACGATGTTGGCGTGTTCCTTAAAATCGTGGTCGCCCGCGCCGTAACCGATGGACCTGACACGCATCGCGGGCATCGCGCCGAACCCATCGGCGAGCGCGGCGACGATGGCTGCGCCGGTGGGCGTGGTGAGTTCGAGTGCGGGTCCGCGCGCGTAGATCGGTTTACCTTCGAGCAACCGCGCTGTGGCGGGCGCCGGAACCGGCAGAACGCCGTGTTCGGTGTTGACCGTGCCGCTGCCGACGTTGATGGCTGAGCAGTAAATCCGGTCTACATTCAGCAGGTGCAGGCCCATGCAAATGCCGACGATGTCGCAGATGGAATCGACCGCGCCGACTTCGTGGAAATGGACCTTTTCGATACCGACGCCGTGGGCGGAGGCTTCGGCTTCTCCGAGCGCCTGAAAAACGCGTCCAGTGGCGATTTTAACGGAATCGGGCAGATCGGCGGCAGCGATCATTTTCAGGATTCCGCTGAGGTGTCGATGCTTGGGAGTTTCGGTGACAGTGACGCGGAATTTGGCGGCGGCCATGCCACGGCGTTTCACCTGGTCCCAGGCAAATTGGCCTTCGGTTGCGAGCGATTGGAGGGCTCGGGTGATAGCTTCGCGGTCGGCTCCGGCGTCGGCAAGCGCAGCGACTAACATGTCCCCGGCGAGGCCGGAGAACGCATCAATGTAGCAAATCACGGTAATTCCAGTGTAGGGGATGGCGAGTCCGGAGCATCGACGCCAACAACCGCGAAAAATCTTCCGGCTGGAGAACCGGGATTTCCTTGCCATGGCGGGCTTCCACGGTAACGATCATTTGAACGGTCAACGGACCCGTCGGTGGACGCTTTGTTCTGCCACGTGAAAGTTTATCCGGCTAGTGTCCGTCCGGAAAATTGCAATTCGATGACCACCCCGTGTTTGCGGACGGACCGTCGCACAGGGAAGCGGGGCGCGCCGGTGCATCAAGGTGAGCATTCAAAGGAGTGCGGAAAACTACGCGTGTCAATATCAAAAAACATTTCCACGTGCCCGTGTGTTAAACTGGATTTGTATTGAAGTTGATCCGCGCTTTCCCTTTCCGCAGTAACCGTAGTGGACCTCGCCGATTTTTTCCGTACCAAAACCAATAGATGACAACTTTTTCAGATTTAATCGCTTCACCCGTCCTGCGCAAGAACCTTGCGTCGGCGAAATTCGTTGAGCCCACGCCGATTCAGGCGCAGGCTATTCCCCCCGCTCTTCTTGGCCTCGATGTAGTCGCCACCGCCCAAACGGGCACCGGCAAAACGCTGGCCTTCTCGCTCCCGATTATCGAAATCCTGGGACGGGCCACTTTGAGCACTAAGCCGCAGGCGACGCAAAGCAGAGACCCGCAGGTGCTCGTCCTCACTCCGACGCGCGAACTTGCCATCCAGATTTATGAAGCGTTCACCGCCATCGCGACCAACACAGGTATTCGCGCCGCTGTCGTAGTCGGCGGCATGAGTGAACAGAAGCAGTTGCAGGCCATGAAGCGCGGCGTGCAGGTCGTGATTGCGACCCCCGGCCGCCTCTGCGACTTCCTGAAGCGGAAGCTGGTCGCGCTCGATGGCGTGAAGATCGCCGTTCTCGACGAAGCCGACCGCATGCTCGACATGGGTTTTATCCCCGACGTGGAGCGCATCCTGCGCCTCACTGCTCCGGAACGCCAGACGCTGTTCTTTTCGGCTACTTTCGAGACGGGCGCGACGGCCGCGCTGATCTCGAAACACATGAAGAATCCGACGCGCATCGCGGTCGGCTCCACTTCGAAGCCCGCCGAGAATATCGAAATGCATGTTTATCAGGTGGATCAGGACCGCAAGCTGGGCTTGTTGAACAGTCTGCTGAAGACGCAGCACGGCTCCTTCCTCGTTTTTGCGCGCACCAAGCATGGTGCGGAGAAACTGGCGAAGAAACTGGCAGTCGGTGGCGTGAGATCGACGGCGATTCACGGCGACCGCTCGCAGAATCAGCGCAACTCGGCTCTCAAGGGCTTTCAGGAGGGACAGTATCGCGTTCTGGTCGCAACCGACGTTGCGGCGCGCGGCATCCACGTGGATAATATCGCTCACGTGGTGAATTACGATCTGCCGCAGGCTCCCGAAGACTTCATCCACCGCGTGGGACGCACAGGACGAGCAGGCGCCACCGGTGTGGCATCAACATTTGCGACGAGCGCCGAACGCAACAGCATTCGCGCGATCGAGCGCACGCTGAAAATGACGCTGATACGTCGCGAACTGCCGGAAGGGCTCGCTCGCGAAGAGCGGTCGGCCGCTCCGGTGATCGTGATGCCGACGCGCAACGACGGTTTTGCCGCGAAGAAATTCGGCAGCAAGACTTCGTTTTCGTTCAAGCCGCGCCGCAGCCGTTTCGCTTCCGGGCGATAGCGGCTACTTCATTTCAACCCAGGTAATACCNNTAATACATTCGCCCACCTTTCAGGTCGAGCGAAATGCCGATGCCTTCCTTCAACCCGCCGACGAGAATTTCCTGATCTTTGCGTGATTTCGGGTCGAAGCCCTTCGGCGGCTCCATCGGCGCGCGGCTCACCGTGTTGCCGCGTGGAGGATCGCCGCGATCGGTCCAGTACATCACGCGGTTCGGAAGATCGAGATCCATATCGATCGGCTCCGGCAACGCGTCGAACAATAGTTCGATATCGCTGCGATGCAACGCCGATTCACCCTTTGGGATTTCCAGGTTCGCGCGGAAGATGCGTCCGTTTTCGCCGCTTCCTTTCTGCGTCCAGTAGACCTTGCCGCCGTCGACATCGAGCGCGATGCCGACGCACCAGTTCCGCGCGTCCTTTCGCGCCGCGTCGCCCTGCGCGGTTTCGACAAGCGTTTCAATGTCCGACCCATCCACGTTCGCCCGCATGATGCGCATGCCTTCGCGATCCGACCAGTACAGCTTGCCGTGCTTCGCGTCCAGCTTCAGCTGTTTCGGCGTCCATGTGCCGGCCTTGGGAACGATGGTCGTCAGGTTGCCGCCATCGACGTCCAGGCGCTCGATCGTGCCGTCGTTGGCGCTGACGTTGCCCATGTTGGTCCAGTAGATTTTCTTCGACGCCGTGTCGACGACGATGCCATCGGGACCGGCGTTGCGGCCGCCCAGAACGACCTTCAGGTCCGTGCCATCGTCGTTCGCGGATAGAACGCGGCCGCCTCCGGGTCCGCCGATGCTGAGGTAGAAGACGCGGCCGCCATGCGCGGGACTTGGCGAGCTTTCGGAGGCGAAGAGCAGACTGACTGCGGCGAACAAGGCGGCGGCCCGGATGTACGAGGACATGTTGCTGCCAGTATACGCCTGTTTTGCGGCGAGAAAATTGGGTAGTGCCTGAAAAGTGCGTTGAAGGAAAAACAGCGAACGCTGGCAATTTCGTTTTGGGCGCTGTAGCCTTGAAGTATGGCA
>PLEX01000146.1 GCA_003136575.1 Bryobacterales bacterium
AGAGACTGGGGCGTTCATTTCAGACAGCCGTATTCCACCTTTCTGCAGGATTACGGCGTTATAACCAGGGTTCTGGATCCAAGCGCGGAGAAGATGGTCGTCATCGCCTCGGGAATCGCGTCCTACGGGACCATGGCGGCGGGTGACTTCCTGACCCAGGAGAAGTACATGAAGATGGTTGCGGACCGTGCTCCAAAAGGTTGGGAACACAAGAACATGCAAGTGGTTTTCTCCACGGAGGTGATCAGCGGCAACGCCGGACCGCCGCACATTCTCGCCACCTGGTTTTGGTAAGCGATCCGTCCTTCTTTTCGGGTTTGGAGCAGACTGCAGGCAGGCCGATACAGATCCCCCCTGAGGCGCGCCTCGTCCACCTTTACAGTTCGTGCAGCGTTCCACGGCGACAGCGTTTTCGTTTAAGGGTGTCAACCCGGCGGTCCTTGCCAGAGGCCCGGCGGACGATGCGAGCACCCAAGCCTTGCCGGCCGGGTCCTGCCATGCGGCGAGAGAGACGGCACCGCCCGTCGCAGCCGTTGCCGCAAGAGGAATCTTGTGATCGGAACCCCCGAGCGAAGCGGCGTCCAGCAGGTCTTCTTCGTGTCCACGGAAATAACGGGCTCACCGGCACGCAGAGCCGCCTTCACCGCTCGATTGATATACCGGAACTGCGCGTCGCGATCAGGATGCTCCTCCCCCTCTTCAGTTTCGCGGTTACCCTGCAGACTGTAGCCGCCTCCCGCAGAAGCTGGGCGACTTTGGTGTGGCTCACAGGATGGCGGCGAGCGTTAGTTCCGCTGCCAGGGTCCGCGCGCTTTCGCAAGGCCAGCGCAGAACCGACTCCGGATCGCCTCGCGCCGTCGGCTCCACCAATCCATCCAGAGCCGGAATCAAACCAGGATCGTTGACCGTCAACGCCTGCCGCCCACCACCTTAGCGACGAATTCGCCCCGGAGTCAACGGTGCGCGTTGCAGTTCCTCAACGCCTTTCGTCAACGTGACACGCGACAAACCACATGCACGGCCTACACGAGAAACACCGCCGTACCCAAGCTCCGCCTCTCCCGCCCCAGAATCGCTGCCTGACGAAACAGCGGCAGATGATCGCAATATTTCGAAACCACAGTCTCGATCACCACGCGGTCCGAAGCCTTGCTTTGGCTTCGGCCAGTGGAAGCTGCCGCGTTCCAGTCGCTTGGCGCAGACCCACAGGCCGCTGCCATCCCGAGCAGAGCTTTCAGACGCGTGTGCGCGCGGTTGGAGAACAGAAACAGATGGCCGTTCAGCGGATCTTCGCCCAGATGGTCGCGCACCAGGCCGTGCAGGCCTTCGAAGCCTTTGCGCATGTCCACCGGTTCGAGCGCGATGTAAACCTTCGTTGCCGTGCCGAGGCCGAACATTATGCGACACCGGCGATGCGAATGAGTCGAGTGAGCTGGTTGTCGTCGAAACTCCGGTCGCTCTCGATGCGCCGCCCGTTGCCGGGCACGAAGAGTGAAACCCTGCCGACGGCGCTGGCCGGGACAACCGGTGTCCACCGATTCTCCAGTCTGACCGGCACCAGTTGCACAGAAACGCGACTGGCCCGCACTCTGCGCGTGTACCAGTCCAGCGTTTGGCCGACGATGGCGTGCCGTTCGCAATACGCGCGGCGACTCAGCGCGCTGTGCTCAAAGTCCGATACGATCCGCTCCACTTCGATACCGCTTCGCCTGTTGCCACGCGCCATGTCGCCATTTCAGCAGCTTTCGCCGACCGCTTCAGCAGGGTTTCGTCGTACGCGTACGGTTCAACGGTCCACGACCGCCTGCACGCCGTCGTAATGTGCGCGGATCTTTCGCGCCGCCGCCTTGCCGATCCTCCGCGCCAGCTCTTCTTCCGTCGCCTGGCGAACCATCGTCGAACTGCCAAATTCCTTCAATAGCCTGCGAACCGTGACCTCCCCGACACCGGGTATATCGTCCAGTTCCGATGTCAGCGTGCGCGCGTTGCGGCGCGTTCGGTGGAACGTCACGGCGAACCGATGCGCTTCGTCGCGAATCGTCTGGATCAGCTGCAGAATCGGAGAAAAGCGGTCCAGCACCACCGGCTCATCCTCCTGGCCCAGTACATAGACAATCTCTTCGCGCTTGGCGATTGACGCCACCTGCTGGTCCGTTATGCCGATCGCTTCGAGCGCGTCGGCTGCCGCGTGCAGCTGGCCCAGTCCGCCATCGATCAGCACCAGGCCCGGCATCGGCGCGCCTTCTTCCTTCAGCCGCGAATACCGTCGGCTCACCACTTCGCGCATGCTGGCAAAATCGTCGTTGCCTTCCACCGTGCGGATGATGAACTTGCGGTAATCGGCCTTCTTCATCCGCCCGTCTTCCCAGACAACCATGCTGGCCACCTTGTCCGTGCCCTGGACGTGCGAGATATCGAAACACTCGATGCGGTTCGGCACTTCCGGCAGATTGAGCGCGTCCTGAAGCGCTTCTTTAATCGCGGCCGACGATGGCTTCAGCACACGGAACCGCGCGTCGAAACTGTGCTTTGCGTTGGTCTGCGCCAACGTCAGCATCGCCTTCTTCTGCCCGCGCTGCGGCGTCACGATTTCGACCTTGCGGTTGCGCTTTTCCGTCAGCAACTCTTCCATCACCTCGCGGTCTTCGAACTCGACCGGAACGTGAATCGCGGCGGGGACGAATTGCTGATCCAGATAAATCTGCAGCAGCAGAGACGAGAAGAACTCCGAAGGCTCGAATTCGTCCTGATCCTCCCAGAAAAACTCGCGCCGGTCGACAATCTGGCCGTTGCGCATGTGGAACAAATTCACAGCGACCATCGGCGGTTCGGCATAGTAGCCGAAGATGTCGGCGTCGTTACCCGATGCTGCCGCCATCTTCTGGCGTTCGGCGAT
Source organism: Bryobacterales bacterium (assembly GCA_003136575.1). Classification (GTDB taxonomy): domain Bacteria; phylum Acidobacteriota; class Terriglobia; order Bryobacterales; family Bryobacteraceae; genus BOG-234. The sequence goes on from PLEX01000146.1 coordinate 2,897, forward strand.
CTCTTCCACAGTCACCAGAACGTCGCGCAGGGCGGCGGCCTGTTCGTAGCGCATGTCTTCGGAAGCGGCTTCGATCTGACCGCGAATCTCGCCGGCCAGAGTGGTGTGGCGGCCGTCAAGCAGCAGCCGCACCTGTCGAACGGCTTGTGCATACGCGTCGTCCGTTGTCAGGCCTTCCACGCAGGGTCCCAGGCAGCGATGAATGTGAAACTGCAGGCATGGCTTTGGGTGAAAACGCGTGAGATCGACCTTGCAGCTCGGCACCAGGAAATGCCGGTGGATGAAATGCACGATGCGGTGCGCGAGGTTGCCCGGAAAGTAGGGGCCGAAGTACGAGGCTCCGTCCTTCTTCAAACGCCGGGTGACATAGACGCGCGGAAAACGTTCGCTGGTGAGCTTGATGTACGGGTAGGTCTTGTCGTCGCGCAGCAGAACGTTGTAGCGCGGCTGGTATTGCTTAATGAGGTTATTTTCGAGTGCCAGCGCTTCTTTTTCGTTATCGACCAGTATGTAATCGACGCTGCGCGCTTCGGAAATCAGCGTGCCGGTTTTGGCTTCCGCCAGCCGGTCTTCGTTGAAATAGCTGCGAACGCGAGCACGAAGGCTTTTCGCCTTGCCAACGTAGATGATTTTGCCGGCGGCGTCCTTGTAGAGGTACACGCCGGGAGCGAGGGGCAACTGCGCGGCCTGTTCACGAAGGGCGCTCACTGAGGGTTGATTCGGACGCGGGGAAAACTATAATAAAAGTATGTCACGTTGGTTAATCGCGCTCGGTCTGATCGGAATGGCGGCCGGATGGGCGTCGGCGCAGAGCGCGGGCACTTCGGGCGATCTGAAGCCGGCTGCGGCGCAGGATTCGCCGTCTCCTTACGGGTTGCCTCCTCCCTACAAGCCCCCCGCCGAAGCCGCGCCCGAAAAGAAAGCGGAGAAGCCGCTCGATAAATCCGAATTGCCGCCTGAAGAAGATACCAGCACCGCGGCCAAGGTTTACAGCTTCAATCCGGTGCAATCGCAACGCGAGGTGACCGCGGGGAATTTCTACTTCAATAAAGGCAATTACACTGCCGCCGCCAGCCGCTACGAAGAAGCCACGAAGTGGAACGACGGCAACGCCGAAGCCTGGATGCGCCTTGGCGAAGCGCAGGAAAAGAAATCCAACGCGAAGGCCGCGCGCGAAGCCTATCAGAAGTATCTGGAACTGGCGCCCGACGCGAAGAATGCCTCGGAAATCAAGAAGCGGCTCGCGAAACTGAAGGGCTGAAGACGTACCCCGCGGCTGCCCGTCACTTGAGTTGAAGATTTACGACCGGCTGCGCCCTGTCATCGAAGGTGCTCAGCGTGTGCGGCTCGCTGGCCTGGTCTTTGAATATCGCCTTCACCTGATAGTCGGTATCCTTACTGAGTCCCGTGAATAGGTAGTCGCCCTTCTCGCGGGTGACTAAGGTACGGGTCTGCTGCGTCTTCGTGTTTTTGAGCGTGACCAGCGCGCCGGGAACCGGTTTGCCGTCGGCGTCCGTTACGACGCCTTTCAACGGCCGTTCTTTGGCATTTTTCTTCGCTTCGTACTTCTCTTCTTCGGTCGGCTGATGGCCACCACTACCCCCGCCGAGGGGAATGCCGCCGCCCCCTCCACCACCCTGAGATCCGCCGCCTCCGCCCTGGCCGTGTAAAGGCAGGGACACCGCGGCAAACACCAGTATCGGGAGAAACCCGCGCGCCAGTCGGACCATAGACCTATGCCCACAGCTTTCCGGGCTGTCTTAGTCCATGCCGATGCTTTGGCGGCGACGACGGACGACGATCAGCCCTAACGTCATCGAACATACCATGCAGGCCAAAATCTCCGTCACAGGCGGTTCGGGAACGTTCACTCCGACAAGCGAGTTGTTGGTTCCCGCCAGAGCAGGGCAGTGGTCGTTGCCCCCGCAACTGAATGCGCCAATGAGCGGTATCGTTCCGCCGGCGGCGGTCAGGGCGCTGCCGAGGTAAAAGTCGTCGTAGGGAGCGAAACCCGGTTCGTTGGCAAAACCAAGTTCTTCAGCCGTCGAAGTCGGCCAATACGCATTCGGCGGGAATTCTACAAGGATCGCTCCGGCTGGATGCGTAAGGTTGGAATCGACGAAATCGTGCGACAATGTTCCGCCGGCGAAGATGACATCCCAGGCAACAAAGGTGGGCGCTGCCGAGGCCGAGCCGCCGCTCGTCAGAAAGGTGCCAGTAGCAGTCATTCCGTCGGCAAAGGTCGCGTTCAGGGTCCACTCAATATCGGCGAAAGCGCTCGAGCAGAGAACCAGCGAGGCTGCGAATGTCAGGGTCCGCGCGAGAAACAGCGCACGAATTGTCAACGCCTCTCTGTTCACGGGTATCACCAAATTGGAAACGTGGGTTCTATCACTTATAGCACTTGGAGGCCCAAATATCCAGTGTCACAAGGTCGTTTATTATGAGCAATTTCCATCGTCTCGCGTTCGAGCGGGGATCGTGGCAATCCCAAGAAACGGGATTTGGGAACAATTGTAGAACTGATAACGTAGGAGGTTCAAGAGCGTGGTAAGACGGCCGCGATGCAAAACAGATTCACCGAACGCGACGCGACGGCTGAATTGGAGAGCCTTGAGTGGCTTGAAGACGGCCGGTATCCGCTGGACTGGAACGGCCCCGTCTGCCGGAGTTTTACCAGGTTTATCGACGAAGATCCGGACAGGCCGATCATCGAACACTTGGAGCGCGTGACGAGCCGGCACAGAAACCGGATCGCCGTCACGGATTCAAATACATCTCTCACTTTTGCGGAATTGTGGGATGGCCTTTCCGGACTTGCCGAAACCATCGCGGCGCAAACCAGGCCCGGGGACCTGATCGGCATCGTACTGCCGACCTGTTCGATGTTCCCCGTCGCCATCCTGGCTTGCCTGGCGGCCGGACGTCCCTTTGTTGCATTGGATCCTCACTATCCCGGTAAATGGATGGGCGAGGCGTTGGAGGAGGCGCGGCCGGTCTTGATAATCGGGCGTGAGGATGTTCTCAGGGACGTCCAAACCAGAAACATCCCGGCCGCGCGAAACGTGCGCTTCATCCATCTGACCTGTTTGCCGCAAGCCGCGCGAACGGGCTGGCGACCCGTCGAATTCGGCATGGACCAGCCGGCATGCGTTGTGTTTACATCCGGGAGCACCGGTCGGCCAAAGGGCATCGTCAATAGTCAGCGGAACCTGCTGCAGCGCGTAGTCCAATCCACAAACGCCGCGCATATCAACGCGGAGGACAGGTTTCTGACACTGGCGTCGCTTTCCACCATAGTCGGCGTGCGAGACATCATGACCGCGCTGCTCACGGGCGCCAGTATTCACCTCCTCGACCCCCAACGCGCCGGGGCGCGGGAGATTCTGAATGTCATTCGCACAGAGGCAATTACAATCCTGTTCGCGTTTCCCGCTCTGTTGAGGTCTGTGGTCGCGTATGGCAGTGAGAAGGCGGGCGACGCCCTGCGACTGGTTCGGGTCGGTGGAGACACCACCTTCTGGAGCGATATCGATCTTCTGCGCGCCTGGCTCGGACCGGAACCGGCAATCCAGTTGATTTACGCCGCTACTGAAGCGCCGATGATGCAGTGGTTCGTCGACGAATCCCGCCGCGCCGGGGATGCGCGAATTCCCATCGGTTATCCGCTTCGGGGCAACCGCCTGGCGGTGATTAACGAGTATGGGGGCAAGACAACGCCTGGCGAGGTCGGAGAGTTGGTCGTCGCCGGCCCTTATGTGGCGCTGGGATATTGGGTTGATGGGCGCTGGGCCTCTGGAAACGATGGGCAGGCGGAACCGCGTGCCCCACAGGGCGGCATTGAAAGCAGCAGCGAGTCCCCTTGTCGATTATTCCGGACCGGAGATCTTGTGCGCCAAAGGCCGGACGGGTTGCTGGAACGGATCGGCCGCAAGGACAGGCAGATCAAGATTCGGGGCACCCGCGTCGATCTCGAAGGCGTGGAAGCTGTCCTTCGAAGGCACGCTTTTGTGCGCGACGTCGCCGTCCTGGCGAGACCGGCGATCAAAGCGAGCGGTGCTGCCGTTGGCGAGGTGAACCTCGTCGCGTATGTGAGTCCGCGCGATCGAGCTCCTGCCGGGATGCTCGACGATCTGAAAGTGTTGATGCGTGCGCTACCCCCCGCCATGCGGCCGGGACGCATCTATCTCGACCGGAAGATTCCCCAGCTGCCCGGTTCAAAGCCGGACATGCGCGCGCTCATGGCCCTTGATGAGGCTGTCGCACAGAGTGAACGCACCAACGTCGCTGTTGCGGCCGAAGCTGTTTCCGGGGCCGGCGATAGCGTCGTCCGGACAGTGGCTCAAGTCTGGCAGGAAATCCTGCAGACGCCCGTTAGCGGCCCGGAGGACGACTTCTTCGAGGTCGGCGGCGATTCGCTTAAGGCGATGATGTTCATGATCGATCTCGAGCGGGCCTTGCATGTGGAGCTTTCAATGACTTTGATCACGGAGCAGCCGACTTTCGGGAGATTCTGCGAGGCACTGAGAGAACACCGCACCACCCGTTACGTCCCGCTTGTTCCGCTGAAGCCGGGCGATGGCTCACCGCCGGTATTCATCATCCATGGGCTCGACGGGAATGTCGCGGGACTTCTTGGGATGAGTCGGCGAATGACTCACCCCGGAGCGGTTATCGGTATTCAGGCGCGCGGTCTGGCCGGCGACGGTCGCCCGCACACAACCGTGGAGTCGATGGCTGCGGATTACGTCAAGGAAGTAAAGGCGCGGCAACCGGACGGCCCGTACTTCCTGTGCGGCTATTCCTTCGGAGGGCTAGTCGCCTTCGAAATGGCGCGGCGGCTTCGCGAGTCCGGAGACGACCTGGCGCTGGTCGCCCTTTTCGATTCGACGATGAGCCCGCTGAGATGGCCGTTACTCTCGTGGCTTTCCATTGTTGGCCGTCGAATGAGGGAGTTCGCGGCAGCCGCGATCGCCGCGCCCGTCCGTACCTGGCCGGCGGCGGTTTGGGAAACAGGTTGCCGCGTCTCCGGAAAGCTGCGGGTTTTTTTGAAGTACGCGCCCGCCAGCGTTCTCAGGGTAATGGCCGGCGCGATGATCGCATCGGCGCGTTATCGGCCCGGATTTTATGACGGAGAGCTGACACTGTTTACTCCCGCCGAACGCGAACCAGGCCTCCCGCCTCTCCAGGCGGTCTGGGGCAAACACGCGCTCGCCCTGTCGATTGTTGAGACCGCCGGCGCTCATTCGACGATGTTCTCCGCGCCCAACGCCGAGGCCACCGCGGTATCCCTGACACGTTGTATTCGGGTAAGCCCCGCGAAGAGCTTTCCCCCTGTCGCCGCCCCATTGCACCACTGACGACCTTCCGGTATAGGTTGAGCGGTGTAGTCCGCACGATTCGGCTCAATTCTCGCTGGGCGTCTTCGAGGCGCTGTCAACCACAAGAATCTCCGGACTGTCCTTCCGCGATTCGAGTTTCACTCCCAATTGTTCCTGAAGAGCCGTGAACAGAACGCTCATGACGTCGATTTCTCCGCCTGTGCCTCCTGGATTCGTCAGGTAGGCGGTTACATCGATGTGGATATCGTAACGGCCCTTCAACCCGGTCGCGTCGAGAACGGGGCGGCCAAGCGGTTCTGAAATCTTTTCCGCGAAGTCCGGCATCGAAACGCGTTCGGCGACCAGCATGCCTTTTCCGGCGTTCGTGAAAACCGGAGGACCCTCCGTCGACGATTCGTGAAACTTCGGCCCGCCCTTTGCCACAGTGAGCACGTAGACCTGCATCTCCTTCTTTTCGGTGTGCACCTTCATTCCGAAACGCTCGGCAAGAAGTGTCCGCAGCATCAGGCGCAATTGATCGTCATTGACAGGGGAGGCGGATTTGGCGACGACGTCGAATCCGGAGTCCCTGAGCCACGCGGGACCGGAGACCTGAAAGTGTGGCATATCCCAGGCCCACTCGACGAGGAATTGAAGACTGACGCCACGGATGGTGAGCGTGCCCGGCGATGTGTCAACGTGAGCGTCGTTAGTGCGCGCCGTCGTGGATGGCCTTACAGATGCCACTTCGAATGACGGCGCGGGTTGCTGTGCGACGCAAATGCAGGAGGCGGAGAAGAACAGAACGGGTGCGAAGGTTTTCATTTGAACCGGATACCTGTCGGTTAGTACGTAAAAGGGGCCGAAGAGTTCACGGAATTCCCGCCCAGGGCGGGAAGACTGTGGCCGGAAGAGTGGAGTCCGGCATCGGCGATACGATAAAGAGCGGAGGCGTTCGTCCATGTCCCGCCAAACCGCCGTAACACTGGCACTCATTCTTGTTTGTTCCGCCGCCGCAGTCGCCCAGTTCGGCCAGGGCAGATCGAGGTACACGAGTCCGGCTGCGTCGTCATCGGTTCAGGTGGCGGGGAAGAAAATCAGCGTCGATTACTATGCGCCATCCATGCACGGCCGGAAAATCATGGGCGAGTTGGTGCCGTTTGGAGTTGTCTGGTGCACCGGAGCAAATATCGCGACGAAGATTACGACGGAAGCTCCGCTGCGTATGGGCGATCTCGATCTGCCTAAAGGCGAATACAGTATCTGGACGCTGCCTGGTGAAAAAGAGTGGACGTTGATCGTCAACAAAGAGACCGGGCAGTTTCACCTGAATTACAATGCGCGACTGGATTTCGGCCGCACGAAAATGAACCTGAAGACGCTGGCCGCGCCGGTAGAGACTTTTCGCATCGATCTGCGCGCGGATGGCGGCAACAAAGGCACGCTGGCCCTGGTCTGGGAAAAGACCGAGGCTTCGATTCCGTTTACGGTACGATAAGGCAGGCGGAGCCGCCTGCCCCACAGCGTTCAGTTAAAGTGAACGCAGGAAGTTCAGCAGATCCTGCTTTTCGTCGGCCTTGAGGGCCTCAAACTTCCTTGTTGTCTGGTAGGCCTCCGAACCCGCCGTCCCGTGTTCGTGAATCGCCACCGACAGGTCGCTCGTCCGGCCGTCGTGCATGAAGAATATCCGTTGGCCCAGACCCCACAGCGGCGCGGTGCGCCAATCGCGTCCATTGGCCTGACCCTGAGCGATGAAGTCCTCGAGACCCGGCCCCATATCGTGCAATGCAAGATCGGAGTAGAGCGGAACCCATTTTTCGTTCATCTGCGCAGTCTCCGATTTGCCGGTTCGCAGCGCAGGCGTGTGGCACATGGCGCATCCGATGCTCGAAAAAGTCTGCTTTCCACGCTTGGCCGATTCAGTCGACGGCCCCGGCGAAGGCGGCGCGAGAAACCGCATGAACTCGGCGACGGCCGTGACTTCGGTCATACCGGAACCGCTCCGTATGACATGATCTTCCGGCGTCGCGTTGAACAAGCAACCAGGAGTGTCTTCGCGCTCCTGTGGAAACTGGTCGTTGGTCACGCCTTCTTCCACATTCAGCGCCTCTGCCGCGAAAGACACCAGCGATTTGTCCTGAGCCTTCCAGCCGAAGCGCGAAATCGTGCCGTCGTTCTGATTGCGATTTTCACGGCCGCCGATGCCGAGACTGTTCTTTAGTTGTCTGTCGGACCGCAGATTATTCATGATCGAAGCTTCGCTGATCGCTTCGATCAATCCCGCTCCGTAGAGTGGTGTGGGAATACGGAAGAACGCGTTGTTGCGGGCAATCTCGGCGGCGAAATCGGGCTGCGAGATGGCGCATCCGGCGGCATCCTTTCGGCCTGCAATCACGAATAAATCGTGAACGCCGCCATCGGGAGGTCCGGGCGGCGGCCCTCCCGCAGGACCTCTGCCTGGCGCTCCGCGCCCTCCCGGCCCTCGCCCGCCGGGTCCCGGTCCCAGTCCCGGTGGTGGACCACCCGGCCCGCGCGAAAATCGGACCACCCGTACCGGTCCATCCGCCTTGATGAACGCCGGGATCGAATTTTCCGCGCCGTATTCTTTCGCTACCGCGATTTGCGGATTCACGCGGGGACTGGTTCCGCCAACCGATGGCTGCGCGTGGCAGCCGCCGCAGCTATTCAGGTTGAAGCGCGGCCCTAGTCCTTTACCTGCGGCGCCGGGTTCGGTACCGTTAACCGAAACGACGTCGGCGAATCTGGCGATGCCCTGTTTGAACGAAGCAAGCTCGGCGGGCGAGAGACCGGAAATCGGCTGCCCCCAGCCGGTTTCGGTTCCGGTGCGCGGACCAGGGTCGGTCTGGGCCGCGACCGAGAGCGCCGCTGCAAGCCCGATAAAACCAAGTTCGAAGAGCTTCATAAAGACCTCAGGAAGTTTAGCAAATCCTGTTTGGCTTGCGGAGGAAGCGCATTGAACGATTGCACCGACACGTTGCCTTCCGAACCCGGACTCGCGTGTTGCTGAATCGCGTCCACCAGATCCGTTGTTCGGCCGTCGTGCAACAGAAAGATCTTCTGCCCGAGCCCCCAAAGCGGCGCCGAGCGCCAGTCGTTCCCCGTCGCCAGCCCCTGTGCGATGCCATCGGCCAGGCCCGATCCCATGTTGTGCAACGCGAGATCCGAAAAGAGATGAACGGTCTGGTTACTCATCGCGGTGCTTTGCGAGAGGCCCGTCTGAAGCGTCGGCGTATGGCACAACGCGCAACCGACCTGCGCGAACACCTGGCTGCCGTGGCCGACGGAGGGATTCGGAGGGCCGGGCACCGGCACGGGCGGAGCAAGGTAGCGCATGAACTCCGCGAACCCGACGATGTCGCTCAGAGCCGCCGTTGGACTTGTCGCCGTGCGGGTGAAATGATCCTCGGCGATGCCGTTGAACACGCATCCTGGCGTTTCATCGCGCTCATTCGGGAACAGATCGTTGGTGACTCCCTGTTCCACGTTGTAAGCCTCGCCCGCGAACAACAGCAGTGATTTGTTCTGCGCCTTCCAGCCGAAGCGCGTGATAGTGGCGTCGTTCGGATTGCGGTTGACGGTTCCCGCAATGCCGAACTGCGCCTTCGGTTGCGCGTTCGCCGCCAGATTCGCCAGGATCGCGGACTCCGGAATCATCTCCAGCAGGCCATCGCCAAAGAGTGGTATCGGCGTCCGGAAGACGGCGTTCTGCTGCGCCACCGCTGTGTCGAAATCCGGTTGTGCGATGCTGCACCCCGCCGCATCGGAACGCCCGGTGACGGTAAAAAGGTCGTGCACGCCGCCGTCGGGAGTGCCATCGTGGTTTCGGACGAAGCGCACCGCGCGAACGGGGCCGTTTGGCTGAATGAATGCCGGGATCGTGTTAGTCGCGCCGTATTCTGTGGCCATCGCGATTTGCGGATTCACCAGCGCATTCTGCTTCGACGTGGGGGACGGACTCGATCCGCCGACTGTCGGCTGGGCGTGGCATCCCGCGCAGCTATTGAGGTTGAAGCGCGGCCCGAGTCCGTTGCCCGTTGCGCCAGGCTCCGTTCCGGTGACGGAGTCCAGTTCGCGAAACCGCGAAGCGCCTTCCGTAAAATAAGCCAGTTCAGCGGCGGTCAACCCGGGCAGCGGATTGCCGGCGTTGGACGGACCTCCTCGCGGACCGGGGTCTGTCTGCGCCAGAAGCGCCTGTCCGGCTGCAATTGCCGCCAGCGCGGCAACGATCACCTTCGATTTGTGTTTGAGTTCGAGAGCCTTCATGTCTTCAGTCAAACAGTTCCCTGTAAAGTTCTTATGCGAAAAACCGGCCACTTTGTAAAGCAACGGTAAAACGCGGCCGCCGGCTGCCACAATTGTTTTATTAGTGGAATATATGGATGCCGGCAACGCCACGACGCACCTTCTTCTGATCGACGACGATCTTAAACTCTGCCGTCTGGTCCGCCAGTATCTGGAGCCTCTCGGCTATTCCGTTTCACTCGCTCATAACGGCGAAGACGGACTGCGCGCGGCGCTGGCGGGGACGTTCGACGCGATCGTTCTGGACGTGATGATGCCGAAGCTCGATGGTTTCGAGGTACTGAAGCGCCTGCGCGCGAAATCGAACGTCCCGGTGCTGATGCTCACCGGCCTCGGCGAGGAGGCCGACCGCATCGTGGGGCTCGAAATCGGCGCCGACGATTATCTGCCGAAAACATTCTCGACGCGCGAACTGGTCGCCCGTCTGCGCGCCGTCATCAGGCGGTCCCGCGCAACGGCGCAGCAGAAGCCCCAGGAATCCGAGCCGGTTATTACGGTTGGCGATCTTATCATCGAATCCGCATCCCGCACTGCGTCGCTGGCGGGGCAATTGCTGACCTTAACGGCTGTCGAGTTCGATTTACTTCTCTCTCTGGCGCGCTCCGCCGGGCGTGTGAAGACCCGCGAGCGCTTACTGATTGAAGTAGCCGAGCGCGACTTTGAAGCTTTCGATCGTTCAATTGACGTCCACATTTCCTCGATTCGCCGCAAGCTGGGCGATGACCCGAAGGCGCCGCGTTTTATACAGACCATTCGCAGCGTCGGTTATCTGATGCTGAAGCCCGGAGTAACGCCGAATGTGGAGTAGGCTCTCCACCCGCATCTTCGCCCTCGCTTTTGTCAATCTGGCGCTGCTGGCGGGCGTGTTCCTTGCGTTCGCTCACTACCAGTTCCACCTGAACCTGACTTCGTTCCTCGTCGCTCCGGCGGACGATCGTGTCCGCGATGTGGCCCGTTCCGTTGTGTCGGACCTGGCCCAGACCCAGTCCGCAAGTCGAACCAGTCTGATGGCCAGGTACGCCGCAACTTACGGCGTCGATTTCTATCTGTTCGATAACGACGGGCCGCAGCTTGCAGGCAAGCCGGTTCTGTTGCCGCCTGGCGTGCGTAGAGAACTCGTATCTCATCCTCCGGGAGAACGTGGGCCCGCGCGCGCAGAAGGTCCACCGCCAGCCGAACCCAACCCGCCACTCCGGCGCGAAGCGCCGCCCCCACGCCGGGAACCGCCGCCTGCGCGCGAGGAATCGGCTGACGGACCTCCTCCACCCGATGCCGAAGGCCGCGGTGTTTTCCCCCCGCCGGTTGGCCCGGGACGCGATGGACGAGGCTTCGGTCCTCCTCCGGCTCGGCGTGGTCCGGGCGCCGAAGAGGATATGTTTCCGCCGCCAGGCGGTCGTGGCCGATTCCCGGGTCCGCCGGCTCGCAAGCTCCCCAGCGCCGCAAGCGGAGGACCCGGGCCATCGGGCGCTCCAGGCAATCGAGACGACCGGCCGCGCCCATCGGTTGCGGACGCCGGCTATCAGACAATGCAGCGCTCGGAGGCCGGCCTCTACTGGGCCTTGACACGCGTGCCGATCATCGATCCGGCAACGGGGGATCTGGTCCGCGGGACACTGGTGATGGCCGCGCCGTCGTTCTGGGGCACTCCGCTCTTTTTCGATTTCAAACCGTGGCTGGCCGCACTCGCCGCCGCGCTCACGCTTTTCGTACTGTGCTGGATTCCGTTTATTCGCGGTCTCAACCG
>PLEX01000216.1 GCA_003136575.1 Bryobacterales bacterium
AAGTTCAGAAAACGACGATTTCAGATGATCGATGACAGCTAAGCGGCCCAATCGCTCACACCTGGCCAGTCGCGCGTTCTGAAGAAGTAATAGCCATCGACAATTTAGAACAGTTTTGCGAGGAGCAACTTTCGCCGCTGCCGCAATACCAGTCATTAATCAAGAATCTCCAACAGTTGCAAACGCCGGTCGATTCCAAGGTTGCAGTTGCAATGCTTGTGCATTCATGTATACAGGTCAAATTTCCGGCAGATCGCATCTCTGTCGTGGCCGATTGGACGGCAGCCCTACTGGGCCAACCCTTCCGATGGACAGGCAAGGCACTCCTGTCGGGCGTTTCGATTGAAGGTTCAACGCTCGACATTGACGACTGCCTCCGCCTCCGGCATCCGGTGCCGGACGATTTTCTAGAACGGATTAGCGAGAACATACCGCGATTTCCGAGGCCAACCACCCATTTCAGTTGCGTGGCTGAGATTAAGACGCTATCGCTCTATGGAGGTGAAGTTCAACGCAAGATTGAATCGCTCGCGTCTGTTCTCTCTTTCTACGATCTGGCATCAGCGGGAGTTCCGCGATACTCATTTAGGGCGAACACACTCCGTATGGTCGGCGGTGGTGAACTTCAGAGCGGCGCTCCAGTCGGAGTCAGATTCACTTCTACAATCAGCGCGTCTGATATTCCTTTGATCCGGGAAGCACTGGAAAACTGGGCGGGCATAATTCCGACGCCATTGGATACTACTTTCGACGCCGTGGGAATTGCGGTCAATCGATATCGTGAGGCACTATTCGGATTGGGGCCGTGGGAGCGTGTCATTTTTTCGGCTGTCAGCAGTCTAGAAGCCCTGCTAAGCACTTCAGGTGTCGAGCTTCAATACAGGCTGGCAAATCGCTGCGCTCTAATACTTAAAGAGACTGGGCGGGACGGAATCTCCGTCAGGAACACACTAAAAGAGGCCTATGGGATTAGAAGCAAGTATGCACATGGGGAATATGTTAATAGGGAAAAGGATCTTTCGCCGTTGGCTCGTGCGACGGCTGACATTTCCCGCCAGGTCATTATAGTCGCGTCGCAGTTAATCCCTGAGTATGGAAAGTCTAAGTTTCTGGAACTGCTGGATGATTCGATGGTCAACGACGAACGCCGCACAAGTCTAGCACTGCTCGTGTTCGGCGTCTGGATGCCAAAACGACCTTCGGCCAGGCCTGAGGGTGGATCGAACACGCCCGCAAACTGACCGACAAAGGCGAGGCCCGCCAATATGTGGCCGACTTCCTGAACGTGGGCCGCTCGACGCTCTATCGGGCGCTCGTTCATCGACGCTAGCCTAAAGGAAACTAACGTCAATTACGCACGAACGCTAATTGGCCGAAGGCCTTTCAGCGTGCTCGACTAACAGGATCTCGACCGGGAAGGCCTTTCAGCGTGCTCGACTAACAGGATCTCGACCGGCTCCCTGGCCGGAACGACCCTCAATCCGAGTTGCTCCCGGAGCGACGCTACTATCGGCATCCCCGGCTCGTGATCCGGCAGGCCCATCGCCGCCGCCACGTCGGCTGGCATTCCGGGGGGGAGGCTGCTCCTCGTAATCCAGGGTGAAATCGAAGCCCCCGGTGAGCCCGGTTTTGTTGAGGAGCGGACGATCGAACTGACGCCTCACTGCATCCACAAGGTCGGCCATTGAGAAATTGCGGTAACGCAGGCGAGCGTGCGCTCTGGTCGAGCCCTCGTTCTTAGTCTGCGGCGCATCATCGGCAAAGGTGGCTGGCTTGAGCTTTGGCCCGCCGGGCGCGACTATGAGATTATAAACCGGCATTACCTGGTTACTGCGGCTGACCTTGAGCCGGAAGCGCTCCGCCAGGAGCGTCTGCGTCATTTCCCGGACCTGCGCCAAGTCGGGAGTCGCGTCCCCCGGCGCGCGAACCTCGATTGCGAGTGAGATCGAAGAATATCTCACGGGTGCAGGAGTTTAGAAATCGACTCTGCTCGACGAAAGAACTGGCCCTCCACATTGCAAGGAAATTCACGGCATTCCTCTCTCCACGGCTCCGAATCGGCATGGCGAGGAACGCACCAAACCGTGCCCAGCCGAAAAACGGCCCGCCATCAAGAAGGCGTTTCAGCACTTCGGAATGATGCCGTGAGTACCGCATCTGATGATCTGATCACGGCGAGCGCACGGGTGGCGATCTTTCAGGGGACTGGATTGCGTGCTCAAGTTGCTGCTTTGGAAGGTGCAGTCTCTGGGAAGACCGCAGGCGCGCTCAGCGCAATTCTCGCCAACGCGCAAGTCGTGCCCGAACTTGTTGCTGCGGCGGTAACCTCCTGCGAAAGCTGGGGCGATCCCAATAAGCAGCCGAGGGAATTTACTGAGACGGGCGCGGTGCTCCACGGCTATCCGAACCCCGACGACATCGGTTTAGGGCAGATCAATCTTCCGACGTGGGGCGCGACCGCAAAACAGCTCGGTTTCGACCTCTACACCTACGAAGGCAATCTTGCCATGAGCAAATGGATTTTCGACCATTACGGTGCGGCCCCGTGGAAGTACTCGAAAGGGTGCTGGCAGGGGTAAGACGTTTCCTGCGGCTAACGTGCCTCTAATGGCCGTATACGGGCAGGAATAGGCATTGCCAACGACGTGCTGATCGGCCACTGGGAGCCGCGCCCACATCCTGAAACTATCATCGAGTTACCAAGACGTTACCTTCGTAACGGTGTTTAGGTACTCAGTCCCGAGACTGTCGATGAGGTTTATTGATATGTTCGAGTTGAGCAGGTCGGCAGTTGACAGGTCCAATACCGGAGTCGATTCGTGGTATGTGAAGCCGCGTCCGGGAGCTACAACGTGGAGCTTGATGACACCCATAACGAAGGCGATTGTCTTGCGCTCTGGTGGTGAGATCCGAATCGCAACCCGGCTAATCTCACAAAGCTGTTTGCCGTGATTAGCGCAGTCACAATGGAACGTCAATTCGCTTGCGACTCTCGTTTGGTCTTGCACGGGATTGTTGGGTGAAATTTTTACCCAGATGTGTCCGCGCATATCGGCGGCGGCGCTCAGCTTTTCGTCCGCTGCCAGCCGAGCATCGTGCTCTTCGTGCCATACGTGATATTGGGCAATTAGAATAAAAAAGACTGCAATGCTTATGGTTCCCCACGCGCCCCACTTGAGAGCGACTGTTGCGGTCGGAGCGTCGGTCACCACTTCCTGCACAAGCAAGAGGATCAAGGCGATAGTGCCAAAGACCGGGCCAGAGATCGACCGGCCCCACGATTTGCCGACAGACATTACGTACTTAGCAGGGCGCTCAAGCATCAAACGATTTTATAGTACGGTTATCCCCAGCTTGACGTTTCCCGCGACCGGCATAAAGTGAGGGACTCCAGCAATGGACGGCGCGTTCAAGGAAGCTGACAGAAGCCTTTGGTGCTTCCGCGAATAAACCCCGCAAAAGGGGACGCCCGAAAGGGAAAGTTCACGGACGCGCCAAAGGTTTTTTCGTTCGTGGTTCATTGATGGGATTAGCCGAAAGGCGAGTTGGAGCATCCGCAGACGTGCACGCGAATCAGTTATCGACGGAAAGAACCATTTATTCGCGAATTGACGGAATTCATGCCGCCACCAAACCAGGCCACCGGGCATTCCGCGGCATCTCGGCTGCCGAGCCGGCTCCCTCTGGCGCTGGCGAGATCAAGCTGCCTCCTTCGGCCTCGTTACCTGTTTTCACGGGGCGGTCCTTTGGCGAGGTTGCCCGAATGCGGCGTTCGGCGCTCGACTTTCTGGGTGGGATGCAATCGATGTCGCTGGCCCAACTCTCGGCCATCCTTGCCGTGACAGCCCAGCCATTCTCTGCCGATTTTGCCGGTGCACGTTTCATCCAGCTCTATTTGTACGCCCACCGCGTCGACGGGCTGCAACCCGGCGTGTACAGATTCTGGCCTGAGCGCGCGGAGCTGGAGCAGATCGGAGTGAAGACCCAGCGCGTCGCGGCCGCGGGCCTGAGCCTGGGGCAGGAACTCGCAGGCAACGCATGCGTGGCGTTCTCGATGACCGGCGATCTTGAGCGCGCAGCCCGCGCCCATGGCGATCGGGGTTACCGGTATGTGCATTTCGAAGCAGGCGCCATCGGCCAATGCATGTATCTCGCCGCGGAAGCACTCGGATTGGGGGCGACAGGAATTGGCGCGTTCTACGACGAGAAAGTGAACCGTTACCTCAACCTGACGCCCGAGCAGGGACAGGTGATTTACCATTTCGCGATAGGTTATCCGGTTCCCGATCTGCGGCTTCGGGCGTGAGATCAGCCATGGTGGGCATTCTGGTGCACGGCGACAACCATTTCATCGTTCGCGGTCCATTGCCGAACCGGGATGTTGCACTCGCACTCGTTCGCCATTGGTCCCTGATTCAAATCGGAGCAACCACGCCACCTGCGTTCGATCGGTGGCACATCGTCACCCGAGAGTGCAGAGAGAACTTGGAATGGGCGGTGGTAGTACCGGGAGACGGTGCAATGTCTCCCGCAGTGACGCAGTTGCTCGGCGAGCTTTCGGCCCGGGGAATCATTATCCACCACTACCGTCTCGGGCAGTGATCGAAAACGACGGCGGTCAACCGCAACGGAACGGAGTTCGGCGGGGAACTTCGAGAGCGATATCGGTTAATATCGGAAGGTTCTACTTGGTATGCCTCCGCCTAGCCACGCGCTGGCTGAGGAAAGCGGCAGCTGAGGGTGGGCATTTGAATCAAGTCTCAAATCCTGGAGGTTTCTCGCGTGAAACTGCGACGCCACGATAACAGGGGTGTCGATAACGCGCATCCTGTCAACTTTCAGTTTGTTTATGGCCGCCGCTCTAACCGTGCCAGCCATGGCGCAAGAGGAAGCGGGGCGAATGGAGTTTGGGATATCAGCTATCGGAGGGTTCCCTTCGGGAAGCAGCGGCAACGGCGTCAGCCAGAGCAGCACCAACAGCGTTGGCGTGCTGGCCACCTACCGTTGCTTTGTTACTCCGAATCAGGGAGTGGAAACCGACTACGGCTACATGCGTGCCACGCAGCAATACAACGCGCCGAACGGCCTGGCAGGGGTGCAGGCCGATATGCACGAATTCTCAGCCAGCTACGTGTATCGTTTCACGCTGGGGCGCGTAAAGCCGTTTGCGACGGCCGGGTTCGGCGGAGTTGTGTTCGATCCCGTTATCGGCACCGGCGCGCCAATCTCGCAGCCAGACACACAAGCGCGGGCGGCGTTCGTCTATAGCGCGGGTGCAGATATCGCGATCACGTCCCATTTGAGTTTCCGCGCGCAATATCGTGGTCTGGTATACAAAGCTCCGGACTTCACAAGCGGCGTAGGATCCGGTTCGGCGATGAACTTCTCGGAACCCGCGGGTGGTCTGGTGTGGCGCTTTTGAATGGGCCAGACTTCGGTCGGACAGTGTGAAACGCCGCGTAACGTCCTCCTGAGGCAGCACGAACTGCCTTCGGAGGATCTGATACGGGAACCCGAAGCAACCGATCACTTTTGTGATATTGTGGCGTTTCTGACGATGAGCGACGGTCTGGTGGCAGCAAAACACGGAGGTGCACATGAACAACAACAATCGATGGTTTATCGCAGCGGCGGGAGTATTCATGCAGGTCGCTCTCGGGGCCGTATACGCGTGGAGCGTTTTCCGCATTCCATTATCGAAAGCCCGGGGCTGGAACATAGCCGAGGTAACGACGGCGTTTGAGATCGCGATCTTCGTCCTGGGCCTTGCAGCGTTCGCCGGTGGTTTGTGGATGAAACGCAGCGGCCCGCGTCCGGTTGCGCTGACTTCCGCCGTTCTCTATGGCCTGGGCACGATTCTAACCGGCAGGGCGCACGATCTGACGAGTCTGTATTTGACGTATGGCGTGATCGGAGGAGCGGGACTGGGCCTCGGATACATTGTGCCGATCGCCACGCTAGTTCGGTGGTTTCCCGATAAGCGAGGCATGATCACGGGTCTCGCCGTGGCCGGATTCGGCGCGGGAGCTCTGGTGACTGCGCCAGCGGCGAATGCGCTGATCGCATCCGTCGGAGTGGGACGCACGTTCGAAGTGCTGGGGCTGGTGTATCTGGTTGTCGTCTTCGTTTGTGCGCTGGCAATGCAGAACCCGCCAGAAGGTTATGCACCCGCGGGATACGCCCCGTCCGCCGCTCAGATCGCCAGCGCCGCTTCGCATGAGTTCACGCTCCGGCAAGCTCTCGGAACGTGGCAGTGGTATGCGCTGTGGCTGGCTTTGTTCCTGAACACCACGGCTGGAATCTCGATCATTTCGCAGGCCCCGCCTATGGCGCAGGAGATTTCGAACGTATCGGCTGCCACGGCGGCCGGAATGGTGGGGCTGATTTCGATTGCGAACGGCTCAGGGCGCTTTCTGTGGGCATGGCTGTCAGATAGAATTGGCCGTCGAAACGTATTCCTGATCATGTTCGGCATACAGGCGGTGGCATTCCTGCTGCTCTCACAGGTTCACCAGTTCGCCCTGTTATCGACATTGGCGTTCGTCATTCTCCTGTGTTATGGCGGTGGTTTTGGCACCATGCCGGCATTCGCCACGGACTACTTCGGTCCCGGGCAAATCGGATCGATCTACGGAATCATGCTGACAGCCTGGGGATGCGCCGCGGTATTCGGCCCCAGTCTGGTAGCGGGGATCCGTCAGGCGACCGGTCATTACCGTGACGCAATGCTCTGGCTCGCGGTGGCGACGCTGGTGAGTTCAGTGGTACCGCTGTTGCTACGCGCGCCGAGGAGTCCGCGAAGTTCCCGTGAGTTCAGAATTGGCGGACTGGACGAAGCGCGCGGCGTCAGGACATAAGCGGACGAGGGAAGGCGTCGGGCTCCTGTTCGGCTGACCGGTGAAGGCACTGGAAGTCTTTCTCGATCAGGAGCCCGACGCCGAATTGCGACTGCGCCTCGATACCTACCTGATCGCTCTCCACCCATTGCGTCAGTTGTTGCATCGGGATTGTCACGCGGATCGCGCGGCCATCGAAGGTGGCGGAAGTCGATTCCGCAGCGGGCGACCCCTCCAGCAGGTACGTAAGCGAGCAGTCCGGCGCGAACGCAATGGACGATTCGACATGACCACCGTCGCGGACCACACCAACCTCTTTCTGGTTAAGCCGCAGGCGAAGAGAATTTCCCTGAATACGAAGTTTCATAAACTGAATTCTTATAAACCAAGGATGCGATGGCTTCCGGTATACACGTTGAAGCGTCCGTTCCTCAGAAAGCCAATCAGCGTCATGCCCGACGGCTCAGCGGTTGCCACTGCCAGGCTCGAAGGCGCGCCGACCGCGGCCATCACCGGAATGCCGGACACCAGCGCTTTCTGCACAAGTTCGAAACCGGCACGCCCACTCACCAACAGCAGCGACCTGCTCATCGGCATACGCCAGCCCAACAATGCGGCGCCGACCAGTTTGTCCACGGCATTGTGCCGCCCGACGTCCTCGCGGAGTGATTCTAGTTCGCCCTCCAGGCTGAAACGCGCGGCGGCGTGCAAACCCCCGGTACTATCGAAAACGCTCTGGGCCTTGCGCAATGCATCCGGCAGTCCGTGAATGATGTCCGGGGAGAGCCGGATATCGTCCGGCGGCAGGATAGGACAAACATTCACTGCCAGATCCTGAAGGGATGCCTTTCCGCAAACGCCGCAGGCCGAGGTCATCACAAAGTTCCTTTGAGGCTGCGCGAACGCCCGCGGCTCGCCTTCCAGCTCCAGCACCACAACGTCGGTACTGCCGTCGTCAGGGCGACCCATGGAGAGAATCTGCCCGGCATCGCTGATCAATCCTTCTGAACGCAGGAAGCCGGCGGCCAGTTCGAAATCGTTACCGGGAGTTCGCATGGTGATGGAGAGGCTGCGATCTCCTAAGCGGATCTCGAGTGGCTCTTCCACTGCCAGAACATCGTCCGTCCGCGAGGCAGCGCAGCCTTCCACGCGACCGATGTGGACGCCCACCGACGCCATGCTCACCGTTGCTGTGCCCACCATTGCTGTGCCCACCGATGCTGTGCCTGCAGGCGCCCTGCTCACAGGCCCTTCCCCACGCTCTCCAGCAGATCGAGCGTAACGGCAATCGCGTGGCGGCTATTCTCGCTGCTCATTCGCCGAAGCAACTGCAACACGCCCGGAGCCTGGTTCGATTTCTCCCGCTCCGCTCCTTCCATCGCGGTGCGGACCAGGCTATCGAGGACGTCCGGAGGGATGCTGGCGAAGAACTTCGTCAGCAGAATGAAATTGCGGATAGCCCGAACGGAGTCAGGCGAGTCGAGGGCGGCGGTTGCCATTCCCGCCAGCTGATCGCCTGCGCCCACGAGTCCACGCAGCAAATCCAGGACGCCGCGATCATGCAGGAGTTGCAGGAGCTGGAGTGCGGAAAGGATGGCATCGGTATGGTTTCGAAGCGCATCGTCCAGCCGCTCGAAAGAATTGGGCTCGTTGCGCGGCGTCACTGTCAGGGGAATCGGCTGTGCCATAGGGATTTACGCCTCTTTCGCATGGTGACGCGAAGCGTCACTCGCGGTCTTGATCTGCACCAGTCCGTCCGGGAAACGGTAACCCGGCTGCCGCCATTTCCTCTCGACCTCCACTCCGCCCTGCGGGGTTGGATGACCGAAGCGGTGATTGGTGCGTGGTAGTGGACTCTCTCCGGCCGCCGCCAGCACCTCCATACGGACTGCCGTCTCTTTGTAGGCCGGCGTGTGTGTCACCGGGTCGGTGTGGCTGCCCGTGAGCAGATTGACGGGGCTGCTGGTGGAATTCATCGGCATGTAAAGCTCGCCATCCTGCACTCTGTCGGTTACCAGAGCCCGCACTCTAAGCTGGCCGTGCCGGGACGTCAGCCGCACCAGGCTGCCACTTTCGATTCCGCGCGCCTTTGCCAGGTCAGGCGACACCTCGACAAAAGTGTCGGGAGTCTTGGCGTGGATACCAGGGCTTCGGTCGGTCAGATTGCCTTCGTGAAAATGCTCCAGCAGGCGGCCGTTATTCAGATGAAGGTCGAACTCGGCGTCCCGGCATTCCTGCGGCTCGCGCCATGCAACGGGATACAGGCGCGCCTTGCCGTCGGGGAATGCGAAACCTTTCGTGTAGAGCAGCGGCTGATCGGTCCCATCCGCGGCCACCGGCCATTGCAACGTGTGATAGCCTTCGAGCCTTTTGTAATTGACGCCGGCGAACATCGGAGTGAGCGCAGCCACTTCGTCCATCACCTCCGAAGGGTGCTGGTATTTCCAGCTGGCGCCCAAACGGTTGGCGACGTCCTGAATGATAACCCAATCGGGTCGGCTCCCCGGCAAAGGGTCCAGCACCTGGTAAAGCCTCTGGACGCGGCGCTCCGTACTCGTGAAGGTGCCCTCTTTTTCGAGGCTCGGGCTGGCAGGCAATACGACGTCGGCAAACTGACAGGTGTGGCTGAAAAAGATGTCCTGGATTACGAAGAGTTCGAGTTTCCGGAATGCATCGCTCACATAGTTGGCGTTCGAATCGACGATGCTCATCTCCTCGCCGCACAGATACATGGACCGCAGCTTGCCCTGATGAATCGCATCGACCATCTCATGGTTGTCCAAACCTTTAGCGGCGGGCAGATCCACACCCCAGCCGGCGGCGAAACGCGCACGGACTTCAGGATCGTCCACTTTCTGGTAACCGGACATCATGTTGGGCATGGCTCCGTGGTCGCTGGCGCCTTGAACGTTGTTGTGCCCACGCAGCGGATAGGAGCCGGTTCCGGGCCGCATGTAGTTGCCGGTGATCAGCAACAGATTGGAAATCGCCGTGGACGTGTCGGACCCGTTGCTGTGCTGAGTGACTCCCATCGCCCACAGGACGCAGACACCTTTGGCCTCGGCAATCATGTGGGCCACGCGCGTCAGCGTCTCCACCGGCAGATCGCAGGTTTTGGAAGCGAACTCGAGAGTAAACGGCTCCAGGCTCTGCCGATATTCCGCTAGACCGTTGACCCAGCGCTCCAGGAAGTCGTTATGCGCAAGCCCCTCGTCGAGAATATAACGAGTCACGGCGCACAACCAAACGATGTCGGTGCTCGGGCGTGCCCGCAGGTGCAGATCGGCCCTGCGCGCCATTTCGTTTTCACGCAGGTCGGAAACAATGAGCTTCTGTCCGTGAAGCTTGTGAGCGCGCTTCACGCGTGTGGCGAGCACAGGATGGCTTTCGGCCGTGTTGCTGCCGACGATCAGCACCAGGCCGGCCTTTTCGATGTCGGAGATCGAGCCCGAATCGCCGCCATACCCGACCGTGCGAAACAAGCCCATGGTCGCCGGCGACTGGCAATAGCGCGAGCAATTGTCGATGTTATTGGTCCCAACCACGGCACGCGCGAGCTTCTGCATCAGGAACGCTTCTTCGTTGGTGCATTTCGACGATGCGATGAAGGCCAGTGCATCGGGACCGTACTGCGCTTTGATTTCGCCAAACCGGCTGGCGATCAGGTCCAGCGCCTCATCCCAGGAGGCTTCGCGGAAACGATCACCCTCGCGGATAAGCGGTTTCGTAAGGCGGTCTTTGCTGTTGACGAAATCCCACGCGAATTTGCCTTTAATGCACGTGGAAACGCCATTCGCAGGGCCTACGGCGGGTTCAACTTTCAGAATGTGGCGATCTTTGGTCCAAACATCGAAACTACATCCGACGCCACAATACGCGCATACGGTCTTGGTGCGTTTGACGCGTGTAGTCCGCATGGCCGCTTCCGCCTCGGAAACCTTCATGATCGTTTGGTAGCCGGTTTCGCCCTCCAGTTCCTTCACCAGGTTGATCATGTTGTCCAGCACGGGCTTGCTGAAACCGGTGAGGAAACCTGCGTGGCCCACCATGGTTTTCTCCATGAGGGCATTGCAGGGGCAAACCGTGACGCAGTGGCCGCAGGATACGCAGCTCGATTCGCCGATGGGAGCGCCGCCATCCCACAACACACGTGGGTGCTCGTCTTCCCAGCGAATAGAAAGAGTCTCATTGACCTGAAGAGTCTGGCACGCCGCCACGCAACGGCCGCACAGGATGCACTGATTGGGATCGTAGCGATAAAAGGGATTACTGTTGTCGACCTCGTACGGCTTTTTCTGAAATGGATAATGCTGGTGGTTGACCCCCAGCAGTTTTGTGGTGTTATGGACCGTGCAGTTACCGTTGTTGTTATCGCATACGGTGCAATAGAGCTCATGGTTGCGAAGAATGCGGTCAAACGCCTCGGTACGGGCGGTATCCGCACGGGTGGCCGTAGTGGAGACACTCATCCCCGCCTCGGCCACCGTCCCGCAGGCGCGAACCAAATCGCCATTCACTTCGACGATGCAGGTATCGCAGGTCTGAATCGGCCCTAGCTGCGGGTGATAACAGACCTGCGACAAGTGCACGCCGGCACGGTTGATCGCGTCGACTAAACGGTCTCCCTCTGCAACCTCGTGTTGAGTTCCGTCAATGGAGATCCGGATCATAGTTCTCGCCCTCCCGCCTCCCGTGGCAATTGAGGGGCCAGGAGGCGAATCTTCTTTTGCTTGATTTTACACGAGTTTACCGATAATGAGTGTCGCCCGGGCGATATCAGTTGACACCTGCTCAGGCCGGTTGCAGCGACATGACTTGCTCGATTTCCATCGCCTCTCTGGTGCTGAGGTGAATATCGGCAGCAATGACCGTACCCTCCACCTGCTGAGGCTTGCGGATACCAACGATCGCCCCAGTGACCTCGAGATTGCGTAAGGTCCAGGCGATCGCCACCGCACCCGGCGTGGCGTTGTGGCGACGGCCGATTTCCCGAAGCGTCTCCACCAGAGCCAGATTCTGTGACAGCGCCGGTTCCTGGAAGTTCTTGCTGCGCTTTCGCCAGTCATCTTCCGGAAGCGTGGCTATCCGTTCACGCGTCATCGCGCCGCTCAACAGGCCTGAGGCCATCGGCGAATAGACAATCACGCCAATGTGGTGCGTCAGGGCGAACGGAAGAATTGACTCCTCGGCATCCCTCGCCAGGAGCGAGTACGGCGGCTGCAGCGAAGCCACGGGCGCCACTTCAATCGCGCGCTGCATTTGCTTCGCACTGAAGTTGGAAACTCCGATATTCCGGATCTTGCCTTCGGTCTTGAGTTTTGCCAACTCACCCATGGCTTCCTCAATCGAACCGGGCGAGGCCACTTCCGAACATCCCTTCCATGCCGGCCAGTGAATCTGATAAAGATCGATCGCATCCACGCCCAGCCGCTTCAGGCTTGCCTCGGCTTCCTTCCGAACGGAGGCAGCCTGGAGGTTGTGCGAGATGTTTCCGGCTTCATCCCAGACCAGGCTGCACTTGGTGAATATAAAAGGACGCTCCGAGAGGCCGCGGACAGCCCGGCCAACCATAGTCTCCGAATGGCCCAGTCCGTAGACGGCCGCGGTATCGATCCAGTTGATCCCGCGGTCCAGCCCCGCATGGATTGCGGCGATGGACTCCTTATCGTCCTGCGCGCCCCACGCAAACTCCCATTTTCCGCCGCCAATGGCCCAAGACCCAATGCCAATCGGCGTAATCTTCAAATCGCTCTTTCCCAGTGTTCGTAACGTCATTTTGAAAAGCTCCTGTTCTTATTTCGAAATCGACTACTGCGAGATAAATACGAGGCGATCCAGCGACAATGCGCCGGAGCCGCCCACCACAATTACGATCGCCAGCCCAACGGCCAGGAGATGGTACTCGAAGCCGTGGCCTTTACGATCGCCAAACCAATTCATAAACAAACCGAAGCGCCAGTGCACCATTGCGATGGCGGATAACATCGTCAGGCAGATTCCGATTGCAGCGACACGGCTCAATAGACCGACGATTAGACCCAGGCCGCCGAGAAACTCCGCCATCACTGCCACAAAGGCCAGCGGCACTGGTATGCCGATAAACTCATGCATCGTTCGCAGCGTTTCTTTCAGGCCGGTTCCGCCGAACCACCCCAGCACCTTCTGGGCGCCGTGGGCGAAGAAGATAATCCCGAGAATGATGCGGATCACGGTCAGCGTCCAATCGGGATCAGTGGAGAATAGATTGAGCATCGGATTTGTCCTAAGAGAGTTGTGAAAGAGCGGGCTCCATGCCTGCCGCCTGCTCCATGCGCCGGATGACGGCCGAGAAATCTTCTTCGCCACCGCTTCTGAACTCTGCGGCATTCACCAATGCCGCGGCTTGCGTCGCGGGAAGCGAGAGGTCTGCTCGGGCCGCCGCGCTCAAAGCCAGGCCGAAATCCTTGAGCATGAGTCGGATCGGGAACTGCGGCGCGTACTCGTAGGCTTTGGCGCTTGCCAGTTTGGCCGCCTGAACTGGTGAAACCACGGCCGTCTTCGCCAGTACGTCAAACAACAAATCCCGCCGCAGTCCCAGCGTTGAACCAAGCGCAACGGCTTCCGCAACGCTTTGAATACTCAGGCCGAGAAGGGTATTCACTACCAGCTTCATAGCCACTCCGGACCCGCTCGGCCCCATGTAGAACCACTGTTTCGCGATGGCGCCGAAAACTTCCCCCGCGGTATCGAATGCCGGCCGCTCGCCTCCGGCAAGTAGGGTCAGTGTCCCTGCCTCAGCGGCAGGAGTGCTGCCGGACACGGCGACGTCCAGAACGGAAATTCCGAGCTGGCGTCCCTCGTGATACAGGCTCCGCGAGGTTTCAGGCGCCACCGTGCTCAGCTCAATAATCCGGGTGCCTGGCCTGGCGTGGTGAAGCACGCCGCCAGCGCCCAGATAGACATCCTCCACTGCGACACCATCCGCAAGGCATGAAAGCACAACATCCACGCTGGCTGCCAGCGTCGCGGGTGTCAGGGCAACTTCGGCTCCCAGTGCAGCCAACTCTTTCGTCTTATCGCTCTCGCGGTTGTATACGGTCATCGGAAACCCCGCCGCAAGCAGGCGGCGAGCGATCCGTGACCCCAGGTGTCCAAGTCCGATGAAGCCTAGTCGATGGCGCTCGGAGATTCTTTCAAACTGTAACATCATTTCTCCTTTCGTTAAACGGGAATCTTACTTAATTCGGGACTCGTGATTGCATTTGCCTTGCCAACGGGTGCGCAGCCCGGAATCGTCTGGTTTCAGGCCACTTCGTGCGTTGCCGCAACCAAAATTCGCACTATGCCCGGGGGGCGTCGGATGCCCTGGCGTCATCAGATGACACTCCAGCGACACGAGTTCCGGCGCCGTCGGGCTAAAGCTCTGATTTTGCGTACGCTTGCCGTTTGGTGAGCGGGATGCATTTGCCTAAAGCAAGATCATGTGGATTGTACGAGTTGCTTTAAACCGGCCCTATACCTTCATCGTTCTGGCGCTTCTGATCCTGGCGCTCGCGCCGATCGTGATTCTTCGGACGCCGACAGATATTTTCCCGGACATCAATATTCCGGTGATCGCCGTCGCATGGCAATATACCGGTCTCAGCCCTGAAGAGATGGAAGGCCGCATCACTACAGTGTTCGAGCGCACCCTTACGACACTGGTGGACAATGTTGAACACATCGAATCGGTGACAATCGATGGTCAGTCCTTCGTCAAGATTTATCTGCAGCCGAACGCGAGTCTCGACAGTGCCAACGCGCAGGTGACGGCAGTGTCGCAGACGATTCTCCGTCAGTTGCCGCAGGGTACACAGCCGCCGCTCGTCTTTAGTTTTAGTGCATCGTCGGTTCCGATATTGCAACTGGGTCTTTCCGGCCTTGCTGAACAAGACCTCAACGATGTCGCTCCAAACTTCCTTAGAACGCAGCTCGTCACTGTGCCAGGTGCGTCAATTCCTTATCCTTACGGCGGTAAACAACGGCAGGTCATGATTGACCTCAACCCCGGGCTACTGCAATCGAAAGGGCTATCGGCTACGGACGTAACGAACACCCTGGCGGCACAGGATCTGGTGCTGCCATCCGGTACGGTGAAGATCGACCAGTTCGAATACGACGTCGATATGAATGCCAGCCCCACAACAGTTGCGCGGCTGAGCGACCTGCCGGTAAAGGTGGTTGGCAACTCAACTATTTATATTCACGACGTAGCAAGCGTTCGGGATGGCTACTCACCACAGACAAACATCGTGCGTCAGGACGGTCGGCGTGCGGTGCTGGTCACCATCCTGAAAGGTGGCGACGCTTCCACTCTCAGCGTCGTTCAGGGCATCAAAACGCTGCTGCCGCGGATCCAGCAAACGTTGCCCCCAAAACTGAAAATCCGGCCGCTGGCGGACCAATCGATCTTCGTCCGGGGTGCGATCAGCGGCGTGGTTCGTGAGGCCCTGATTGCAGCCTGCCTGACGGGAGCCATGATTCTGCTGTTCCTCGGAAGCTGGCGCAGCACGCTCATTATCGCCGTGTCCATCCCGCTATCGATTCTCACCTCTGTCATCGTGTTGAGCGCTCTCGGGCAAACCATCAACATCATGACTCTCGGAGGGTTGGCGCTGGCCGTCGGCATCCTTGTAGACGACGCCACGGTCGAAATCGAAAATACCAATCGAAATCTGGAAGAAGGCAAGGAAACCAGACAGGCGATCCTGGATGGGGCGTCGCAAATCGCCGTTCCCGCACTGGTGTCAACGCTCAGTATCTGCATCGTGTTCCTGCCCATGTTCTTCCTGACTGGGGTGCCCCGCTATCTGTTTGTGCCGCTCGCCGAAGCCGTAGTCTTCGCGATGATTGCTTCGTACCTGCTCTCGAGGACCCTGATCCCCACACTGGCTCTGTACCTTTTGAAACCGCCGACTCATCAGGAAGGCGTGTCGCGCAATCCGCTGGTCCTGTTCCAGCGCAGCTTTGAACAGGGATTCGAAAAGCTGCGCGAGGGCTACCGCGGCGTACTCGAAGCCTTGGTTCATCGGCGAATCATCTTCATCCCGGCCTTTCTCCTGCTATGCCTGTCGGCGGGAATGCTGGTTCCATGGCTGGGTCAGGACTTCTTCCCTGCAACCGATAACGGCCAGTTTCTGCTGCACGTGCGCGCGAAGACAGGTACGCGTATCGAAGAAACCGCCCGCCTCTGCGATCTGGTCGAAACCAGCATCCGCACCGTCGTTCCGGCCGATGAACTCAATAACGTTCTTGACAACATCGGACTGCCCTACAGCAGTATCAACTACCTTCATGGTTCATCCGGTGTGCTGGGCGCATCGGAAGCGGACGTCCTGATTTCGCTGAATGAAAAGCACCGTCCTACCGCCGATTACGTCAGTGCGCTGCGGGCAAGGCTGCCTGACGAGTTCCCCGGGACTACCTTCTATTTCTTGCCGGCCGACATGGTGACTCAGATCCTGAATTTCGGTTTGCCCGCGCCGATTGATATTCAGCTCGAAGGCGCCGACGTTGCTCACAATCGCGACGTAGCCGATAGTGTACTTGCACAACTCAGGCAAGTGCCGGGTCTCACCGACCTGCGCGTCCAGCAGGCTTTCGACTACCCGAAGTTTCACATCTCGGTGGACCGCACCAGAGCAGCGGAGGCCGGGTTCAGCCAGCGCGATATCGCCACGGGCCTGCTGGTTTCGTTAAGCGGCAGTTTCCAGACGTCGCCGGTCTTTTTCCTGAACCATGAGAACGGCGTGAACTATAGCCTGGTGACGCAGACGCCACAATATGACATCCAGTCGCTTTCGGATCTGCAAAACGTTCCGGTGAGCGGGCCGAACATGATTCACCCGGAAATCCTGGCGGACGTGGCATCCATTACCCGCACGAGCGAAATGGAATCGATCTCGCATTACAACATCCGCCGCGTGGTGGATATTTACGGCTCGGTTCAGGGTCGCGATCTCGGTGGCGTGGGTCGCGACGTCTCGCGGATAGTTCAGGCCAACGAGCATCTTCTCCCGCGCGGCAGTTTCTTCCGAATTCGAGGGCAACTCGACACCATGCGTACCTGGTACGTGGGCCTGTTCGCAGGCCTGGCGTTCTCCATCATTCTGGTGTACATGCTCATTGTGGTGAACTTCCAGTCGTGGCTGGATCCGTTCATCATCATTACGGCGCTTCCCGCCGCGCTTGCCGGAATCATTGTCTTTCTCTTTATCACCCACACCACGCTGAGTGTTCCGGCATTGACCGGGGCCATCATGTGCGTGGGCGTCGCGACCGCGAACAGCATTTTAGTGATTTCGTTCGCGAAGGAACGCCTCCTGCACCACGGTGACCCTGTACTGGCAGCCCTCGAATCCGGATTCACCCGGTTCCGGCCGGTTCTGATGACCGCGCTCGCGATGATTATTGGCATGATTCCGATGGCGCTCGGCCTCGGCGATGGCGGCGAGGAAAATGCGCCGCTGGGACGCGCCGTGATTGGCGGGCTGATGTGCGCAACCATCGCTACGCTCTTTTTTGTTCCCGCCGTCTTCAGTCTGCTCCATAGGAATAGGCAAACGGAACACTCGGAAATACCGGAGCCACAGGAGGCATAAATGTTGATCGATATTGGACCGGATAACACGAATCCACCGCAGGTCTCGCGGCTGCGGCGTTCTCTTATGATCGCTCTCACGATCGCCATGGCGCTTGCGCTTGGCTGGGAGATCTACCTGGGAATTCAGGCGCGGGTGAAAGCGGCGGGCAAGCTGCGGCAAGCGACGGATCGGGCGGCGGTGCTGGCTGTGGATGTCGCCATGCCGCAGAGAGCTGCGCCTACCCAGGAGGTTGTCTTGCCTGGAAATACGCAGGCGTTCATCGATTCGCCGATCTACGCGCGAACCAACGGGTACCTCAGGCACTGGAATGTCGATATTGGCGCGCGTGTCAAAGAGGGCGATCTGCTGGCGGAGATCGAAACTCCCGAGATCGATCAGCAGTTGCAGCAGTCGCGTGCCGACCTTGATACCGCTACGGCGAACCGCGATCTGGCCGAGACGACTGCGAATCGCTGGCAGATTCTGCAGCAGAGCGGTTCTGTCTCGATGCAGGAGACCGATCAGGCAGTCAGTAATCTGCGCGCGCAGAAAGCCACGGTCGAATCCAACAACGCCAATGTACACCGTTTGGAGGATCTGCAGTCGTTCGAAAAAGTCTATGCTCCTTTCGACGGCGTGATCACAGCGCGCAATACGGACATCGGCGATCTGATTAACGCGGGCGCCGGAACTGCCACCCGCGAGCTGTTTCACCTGGCAGCTATCGATAAACTACGCCTCTATGTCGCGGTTCCCGAAGTCTACTCGCGCGCCGCGGAGCCGGGCGCCAAAGCGTCTTTAACGCTGGCTGAATTCCCTGGCCAGACGTTCACCGGCACGCTGGTGCGCAATGCCAATGCGATCGACGTTGCATCCCGGACGCTGCTCACTGAAGTCGATGTGGAGAACCCGACCGGACGCCTGCTCCCGGGCGCCTATGTGTCGGTGCATCTGAAGTTGCCGCAGGTAGTGCGAACCGTAACGGTTCCGGCGAACGCTCTCCTTTTTCGTTCCGAGGGTTTGCGGGTGGCGGTTGTTAGAAGCGGGCAGACAGTACTTGTGCCTGTCGTTATAGGCAGAGATTTCGGCAGCAGCGTCGAGGTGGTATCCGGCCTCAGTCCCTCTGAACCTGTCGTACTGAATCCGCCGGATTCGCTGATCGGCGGCGTTCCGGTGCGCGTGAATTCCACGGAGAAGCCATGATTTGCCCCAAGGTGAGAATGATGCGGTCCCAGGTGAGAATGACGAAAACACTCTTGCCAGCGGCGACCTTCGCGCTGTTGCTTGGAGGCTGCATGGTAGGCCCTAAATACAACCCGCCCGCGGTTCCGGCTCCGCCTGCGTTCAAAGAGGCACTGGCAGATTCATTCAAGGAGGGTGATGGATGGAAGACCGCGCAGCCCGGCGATCAGACCCTTCGCGGAAACTGGTGGGAGATCTTCGGCGATCCGGAATTGAACAGGCTTGAAGAGCAGCTTACGGTCGATAACCAGGACCTGAAGGCCGCAGAAGCGCGGTTCCGTGAGGCCCGCGCCATGATCCGTTTCAACCGGGCTTCCGAGTTTCCCACAATCTCGACAGCTCCGGGGATCACATCGGAGCGCGTTTCCGGCAATCGCCCGTTTTTCACGACCCAACCCGGGGCTTCCGGCGATTTCGCACTGCCGTTTGACTTGTCATACGAAGTCGATCTGTGGGGCAGGGTCCGACGCACCGTAAATGCCGCGCGTGAAGAGGCTCAGGCTACCGCGGCCGACCTCGAAACCGCTCGTCTCAGCCTTCATGCCGAACTGGCCTACGACTACTTCGAGATGCGGGCCGCGGATTCACAGAAAAAGCTGCTCGACGACACTGTCAAAGCCTACAAAGATGCATTGCGATTAACCACGACTCGCTATGAAGGCGGTGCGTCTCCCAAATTGGATGTCACTCAGGCTCAGACCCAGCTCGACGCCGCCCAGGTCGCCGATACCGATACAGGCGTATTGCGTGCGCAGTATGAGCACGCTATTGCTGTCCTGGTGGGGAAGGCTCCGGCAGATTTCGGCCTGACGTTCGCCCCTATCGATCTGCAGGTCCCGTTAATCCCGACGGGTGTCCCCGCGCAACTTCTGGAGCGCCGCCCTGATGTCGCGGCGATGGAGCGGCGAATGGCAGTAGCCAACGAACAAATGGGCATCGCCAGGGCAGCCTACTACCCAACTGTCACGTTGAGTGCTGTGGCGGGGCTTGAAGGGTCTTCCCTTCTTAACTGGCTCGCGTGGCCCAGTCGGCTCTGGGCGGTAGGGCCAGCGCTCTCCCAGACGTTGTTCGACGGGGGACGGCGGCACGCAACGTCCGACGCGGCACTCGCAGGCTACGACGCGTCTGTCGCGGACTATCGGGAGACGATTCTCACAGCATTTCAGCAGGTGGAAGATAACCTGGCGGCTGAACGTATCCTGGCGCAGGAATCACGGCAGCAAAAGGATGCTGTAGCCGCGGCGCAGCAGTCGCTGGAGATTTCCACGAATCGCTATACTGGCGGTGTCGATACCTATCTTCAGGTGATCACGGCTCAAACGATCGCACTCAGCAACGAGAGGAATAATGTGGACATTTTGCGCCGCCGCATGGATGCAAGCGTGCTCCTGATCAAAGCGTTGGGCGGGGGCTGGAACGTGGCGAATCTGCCTAAGCTCTGATTACTATATATGAACAGGTACTGGCTTTCTTTTGGAGGATACTGTGGACCTGAAATTGAATAATAAGGTTGCGTTGGTAACCGGATCGACGGCGGGGATTGGATTCGCGATTGCCCAGGCGCTTGCTGTCGAAGGTGCGCATGTGTATGTGAACGGACGCACGCAGCAGCGCGTGGATGCGGCGATGGCAGCGATACGATCGCATGCCGCAACGACGAAGGTCGATGGCATCGTAGCAGACTTTTCCAGCTCGGCCGGAGCGGAAGCCGTGATTGCGAACCTGCCTGCCGTGGACGTGTTGGTAAACAATGTTGGCATCTTCGAGCCAAAGCCGTTTGCCGAAATTCCCGATGCGGACTGGTACCGCTTCTTCGAGGTCAACGTCATGAGCGGAGTGCGGCTCTCCCGGCACTACCTTGCGGGAATGCTGAGGAAGAACTGGGGACGCATTCTTTTCATCTCGAGCGAGTCGGCGGTACAGATTCCGCCTGAGATGGTGCATTACGGGATGAGCAAGACGGCGCAGGTTGCCGTGGCGCGCGGCATAGCGGAGTCTGTGGCGGGCACTGGGGTGACCGTCAACAGCGTACTTCCAGGCCCGACCGCGTCGGAAGGTGTCGGCAGCTTTGTCGAGGCGATGGCGAAACAGCAGAACAAGTCGAAGCAGGTGGTTGAGAAAGAGTTCTTCGAGTATGTGCGGCCCTCGTCCCTGCTGAAGCGCTTCGCCACCGTGGATGAAGTTGCGGCAATGGTGACTTACCTGGCCGGCGAATTGTCTTCTGCAACCAACGGCGCCGCGCTGCGGGTAGACGGCGGCGTGGTGAGAGCCATCCTCTGAGACGCTACCAGCGGGCAATCGCATCTGAATAAACCTTTAGGCCCGAACCGGAGCAGAATCTGGCACCATATGGAGAAGGATCTTGTTCGGCGCGGCCTCTTGACTGCACCCGTCATCGGCCGCGAACGGGTGACACATGACGGTTTTCTCGAAGGCTTGGCGCTATGGGCTGGCGGTGATTTCGTGCGGTCTTGCGCTGTCCCTGGCAATCCGCCTCGATTCGCCATCCTCGTGCTTCTTCCTCGCAATCATGATGAGCAATCTTTACGGCGGGAAGGGGCCGGGTGTTCTGTCGGTGCTGCTATCCTCCCTGGCTTTCGATTATTTCTTCTTTCCGCCAAAATACCACTTCTGGATTCAGCCATCTTTGTACCCGCGATTTGCCGCGTTCCTGGTACCCGCCGCGCTCATCGTAGTGGTGGTCGAGGCGAAACGGCGGGCTGGCGAAGCTCGGCGCGAGGTCGACGCCAAATATCGGCAGGTTTCGGAAGACGCCCTTGCACAGGCCCAAAAATCCGAAGCTCGCCTGCGCCTCATTATCGACTCGATTCCGGTGCCGGCATGGTCCAGTCGGGCGGATGGTTCCGCTGATTTTATCAATCAGCGCTGGCTGGACTATACGGGCCTTCCGCTCGAAGATGCGCTCGGCTGGGGCTGGAAGATTGTGTGTCATCCGGACGACCTCGATCGGACGATGGAGTACTGGCGATCGGTTCTGGCTTCTCACGAGGATCCTGAGTTGGAAGCGCGTCTGCGCCGTTTCGACGGCATCTATCGCCGGTTTCTTTTCCGAGTCAGCCCTTTACGCGACGAATCGGGAAACGTCGTTCAGTGGTATGGCACGTGTATCGACATTGAAGACCGCAAGCGCGCCGAAGAAGCGTTGCGCGCCAGTGAGCATCAGCTGCGCCTGATGGTCGATAGCATCCCGGCCCTTGTAACCACCATGACTCCCGCGGGCGACACCGAAGCGGTAAATGAGCGACTCGTGGCCTACACGGGCCAAACTCCCGGGGAACTGAAGAACTGGACGGAGAAGTTACATCCGGAGGATCGCGCGGGCATAGCCGATCGCTGGCGCCGGTCGGTGGAAACCGGCGATCCATACGAAACCGACGAGCGCGTCCGGCGTGCCGACGGCGTGTATCGCTGGTTTCATGTACAGGGTTTGCCCATGCGCGACGCGGAGGGCCATATTGTCCGCTGGTACCTGCTTTGGACCGACATTGAAGATCGCAAGCGCACTGAGGAGGCCCTCCGGTCCCGCGAGCAGCAGCTCCGCCTGATGGTTGACAGCATTCCGGCGCTGATCAGTATCCGAACGGCTACAGGCGAGATCGAGACGGTAAATCGACAGTGTCTCGATTACACCGGCATGACTGTGGATCAGTTGAAGAACTGGCCCGAAACGGTACATCCGGACGACCGGGAGGACGCCATCGCACAGTGGAAGGATGCCATAGAGAACGGGAATCCGCTGAATAATGAAGTCCGTCTCAGGCGTACCGACGGAGTGTATCGCTGGTTTCAGGCCCGCGCTCTTCCCCTGCGCGACACCGAAGGCGGCATCATCCGTTGGCACACGCTTTATGTAGACATCGAAGACCGCAAGCGCGCCGAAGAGGCGCTGCGCGCCAGCGAACTCAATTTCCGCCTGATCGTCGACAGCATTCCCGGCCTCCTCTGCACCAATACTGCGGCGGGCGAAATCGAACTCGTCAATAAAACACTTTTGAACTATACGGGCAAGCCGCTCGGGGAATTGAAGAACTGGTGTGTGATCGTGCATCCTGGCGATCTTCCGGCTGTAATGAGCCTGTGGAGCCGTTCGGTCGCGACCGGGCATCCCTTCAGTGCTGAGGTTCGGGTCTGCCGCGCCGACGGTTCATACCGTTGGTTTCAGTGTCGCGGCTTCCCGTCGCGCGATGTTGACGGTCGTATCGTCCGCTGGTATAACTTGCTCACTGACGTTGAAGACCGCAGGAATGCGGAGGAAGCCCTGCGTGCCAGCGAATACCATCTCCGCCTGATGACCGAGACTATTCCTGCTCTTGTGTGGCGCACCACGCCGGACGGCGAGATCGACTACGTCAACCGGCGCGTTCTGCAATATGCCGGCAAGCGGCTCGAAGATTTTGGAAACAACGGATGGCTGCAACTACTCCATCCGGACGATGTCGATCCCACTTTTCGCAAATGGCAGCAGAGTACGCGGACCGGAGAACCTCACCAGGTCACATACCGGCTCCGCCGCGCCGATGGCGAATATCGCTGGTTCGACGTACGTGGCGAGCCATTGCGTGACAGCGAAGGGCGAGTCGCGGAGTGGTACGGAATTTGTATCGATGTGGAGGACCGCAAGCGAACGGAGGAAGTGCTGCGGAGCACCCAGGAGCGCCTTTCCGTTGCGTCGCAGATTGCGACAGTGGGCGAGTTGTCGGCCTCCATCGCGCACGAAGTGAACCAGCCGCTCACCGCCGTAGTTTCGAATGGTAATGCCTGCCTGCGCTGGCTTTCGGCCCAGCCGCCGAATCTCGGCAAGGCCATGGAAGCTGCCGAACGGATTGTCCGCGATGGGAAGGATGCGGGGGAAGTAGTGCGCCGCATTCGGGCGCTCTTCAAACGCGCTGCCCATGAGGAAGTTCCTCTCGACCTCAACGACGTGATCGTCGAAGTACTGAGCCTCGTGAGGAGTGAGACTGAGAAACGGCGGGTAACTATTGAAACCGAACTGGCGCCGGACCTTCCGCCAGTGACCGGCGATCGCGTCCAGCTGCAGCAATTGATACTCAACCTCCTCCTCAACGGGATCGAAGCGATGGATCCGGTGACTGATCGCCCCAGGCGACTTTTCATTCGTTCCGGACGGAACAGTGAGGATATGGTCCTGGTGCAGGTGCAAGACTCCGGGGTGGGATTGAAAGATCCAGACGGCGTTTTCGACGCCTTTTTTACGACCAAGGAGAACGGCATGGGCATGGGATTAGCGATCTGCCGCTCCGTCGTCCAGGCTCATAACGGGCGCCTCTGGGCTGCGTCCTCAGACGGTTACGGCGCCACGTTCTGCTTCACTCTTCCTCTCCAGTTGAGTGCTGTTTCATGACTTCCGACAATCCTATCGTCTTCGTCGTGGATGATGACTATCGCGTACGCGAGGCTCTGTCCAGTCTGATCGCGTCGGTGGGGCTTCACGTGACTGCGTATGGTTCGGCGGCGGAGTTTCTGGCGGCAGAAAAGCCGGACGCGCCCGCCTGTCTGGTGCTGGATCTGCAACTCCCGGGGGCGAGCGGACTGGACCTGCAGCGCGAACTAGCCAACGGCAGCGGGCCGCCGATTATCTTCATCACCGGTCATGGAGACATCCCGTCTTCGGTCCGGGCGATGAAGGCCGGGGCAATTGAGTTCCTCCCGAAGCCCTTTGGCGATGAGGATTTGCTAAAAGCGATCGACGCTGCAATCGCGCTCGATCGCACCGCGCGGCAGGAGAGAGCGGAACTGGCTGAGCTACGCAGGCACTACGCCTTGCTTACGCCCAGGGAACGCGAAGTACTGCCATTTGTGGTTGCAGGACTGGCGAACAAGCAGACGGCCGGGGAACTAGGCACCAGCGAGATCACCATTGGAGTTCATCGCGGCCAGATCATGCGCAAGATGGGCGCCGGCTCGCTGGCGGAACTCGTCCGCATGGCGGACAGACTTCGCATTGCACCGGCTAAATAAACATATAATGGCGCTCTGTCCGCTCTGGCGGTTATTATCAGGACGTGGTTAGAGATCAGAGTTCGAATCCAGTTCCTGCAAGGCCAGTCGTCGCGGCGGTCGACGATGATTGCAGGGTTCGAGAATCGATAGAAAGTCTGGTGGCTTCCGCCGGATATTCTCCTCTGGTCTTCGCTTCGGCCGAAGAGTTTCTGCAGTCGGCGGCGCCCTCGACGGCGGTCTGCCTGATTACAGACGTGCGCATGCCGGGGATCGACGGACTCGAGTTGCAGCGCCGTGTCAGACTGCAACATCCGCGATTGCCGGTGATATTCATCACCGCCCATTACGACGATGAAATCCGACAGCAGGCCCTCAGTCAGGGCGCCGTCGTTTTCCTGCACAAACCGTTCGACGCCGCCGATCTGTTGGGCGCCATCGAGCTTACCGTTAACAGGTTTTCAAACGATTGAAGCAGGGTCCAGACTGTTCAGCACAGGAGCAAACGATGCCCAGTAACGGATTGATAGGTTCCAGCCGCAAATTCATGGCAGTACTTGACGATATCGATATGGTTGCACCGGTCGACAGCGCTGTCCTCATTCGCGGGGAGACGGGCACCGGAAAGGAAGTAGTGGCGCAGGCGATCCACGACGCCAGCCCGAGGCGGCAGCGGTCGTTCGTGGCTATTAACTGCGCCGCGATACCTGCCGCGCTACTCGAGAGCGAACTGTTCGGCTACGAACGTGGAGCTTTCACGGGCGCGGTCACACCCAGGGAAGGGCGTTTTCAGGCGGCGGATCGTGGCACGCTGTTCCTGGACGAAATCGGCGACTTGCCTTTGGAACTTCAGCCCAAGCTCCTGCGCGTTCTGCAGGAACAGCAGATCGAGCGCCTCGGCAGCAGTCGCACCATTCCGGTGAATGTGCGCATCATTGCCGCCACCAACTGTGATCTCTGGGCCATGGTCCAGGAAGGCAAATTTCGCGCCGATCTCTACTACCGACTCAATGTATTTCCGATCACGCTTCCGCCATTGCGCGAGAGAAAAGACGACATTCCCCTTTTGGTGAATCACTTTGTGCGGAAGTTCTCCGAGCGGCAGGGCAAGGCGATCGATAGCGTGCCGGACGAGGTGATGGAAGCTCTCCAGAGTTATCCGTGGCCGGGGAATATCCGGGAACTGCAAAACTTCATTGAACGCTCGGTGATCATGACGACGGGCACGGTGCTGCGGCCACGCCTGTCGGAGTTGCAACTGCACAGCACTCCGGCCGAGGTCCGCACTATGGCGGATGCGGAGCGTGCGCACATCGTGGCGACGCTGCAGGAGACCAACTGGGTAGTGGGTGGACCGGGCGGCGCCGCGGTGAGACTCGGGTTGCCGAGGACAAGCCTGATCGCCAGGATGCAAAGGCTCGGGCTGTCGGTCAACCCCGCCATGCAGACGGTGAGGCAAATGCCGGGGCGCAGTCCGGCACGAGATGGTGCCGGTTCATCAGCTACGGGAACACCGTGGGCGAACAGCACCTTTAACGGGCGCCCGTTCAGGGTTGCAGTTGCGGGTTAGTGACTGGCTGTGGGTAGTGATCGGCATAAGGATCTATGCGACTGGAGGCGAGGCGGGGTCATCTCGCGATGCAGGGAGAGTTTGAAGCGATCGACGAGCATGGACTGGAGCATCTGCTGAAGCTCTGGCAGCGGTGGCTGCGTTGTGCCACCAGTTCTCGCGTCGATGAACCAGGCGCCGGAGGTCATCCAGGACGGTCCGCCGACGATGTCGTGGTCTTCCACGTCGTATGCGAAGCCGATCAGGGCTTTCGGAAGGCACTCGAAGAGCAGTTACGTCACGCGCAGAAGATGGAGGCGTTCGGTCAGTTTCAACGGGAAAGGCCGGGGGAGAACCCTTGGGGATACGGCCGGACGATTCGCGTCCCCTTTCCGTGCCTTGCTCTTGGTCGTTTCTTTGTGGCCATAAATACCCCCGCGTGCGAGTTCCCGCACGGCTACCAGCGAACGCTGAAGTAACGGGTGCGGCCCGCAGAAAACATATATTACCGTTTATGTCATTGTCCCATACTTTGGCATTCACTATTCAAGCAGAATTGTCCAATACAAGATGAT
>PLEX01000003.1 GCA_003136575.1 Bryobacterales bacterium
GTATCGTCGGCAAACGGATCACCTGGGACGTTCTCACCGGCAAGGACGCGGAATGTCCCCCGACAGCTAACTGAGAATGAAGCGAATCGCCAGAAGCGTTGGAAGAGGAAAGCCAGTTAGCCTTTACGTGCGGCTGGCTTCTTCGTTTTACGCTCTTCTCTTGCAGCGCGTGCGGCTCCGGACAGAAGCGTACCGTCCATGAACTTGGACGCTATTGGCGTAAGCTGTGAATCGTCAGTGAACATCAAATCGTAGAGCGGCTTCATATCGAATGCGGCGCTATGGAATCGTTGGGCGGATTCCTGCCTAGCAAGTGATGCTAACAGATCGGCAGCCTGTAATTGAAAAAAGGCCTTGTCGTCACCGAAGGCGATACTTACGAATCGTTTCCTCATTTCAGGCTGTTCTTTTCGGAGTTTGATGAACAACTTGAGGCACTCGACTGAATAACGCTCCTCTTGATCGCAACACATAGATACTTGAACGTCTGGCATAAACTTCACATATCGGTGCTCGGCCCATTGCTTTATCAAGAGGAATGCCTGCCGGAATGCCCAATAGTGAGGTTCTCCTAATACATTACGATCAGCTTCCGACAGATTGCGATAAGCAATACAATCGAGCGTCACGGCAACTCCGAAACCAATGGATTGCCTGATTGCATCTACGAATGGCTTCAACGCTTCCACTCTGGCATCTATCCCGATTGCGGGCATTTTCTGAGTCATGGCGCGCCGGTATCGGAGAACGTGGTGTGCCTTGATTTCCGGCAATTCATAATTAAATAACAGCCTATCCCATTCGTCCCAGCACGCGCGCCATTTATCTACTGAAGAGACAAACCCGCAAAAGGAAATGATGTTGTCATCATGACTGGCGCATTTTCCGCTTTCGTCGAAGTAGCTTTGGAGAAAAATCATCAATTCACCACATGGAGCAATGAATCCGAATGGGTCAAGACATGGCACTGGCGTTCCCCTTCCGGCCAGTGTTATACTGGCGTTCAGGGATACACCTAACGTGCTATCCGTCACCGCAACCATTCAGTGGTGAGACACTGAACCGCGCTGATCCATCCAAACTTTGTGGGGCGATTCGTCGCCCCTTTCGCTTTTTTATGATACCGCAAATCACGGCTCAATGTCTGTGACCTGTAGCGTTACAGGCGTGTGATGGTTAGTAGTGGATGCGTGATTCAGATTCCCCGCTACCGTTGCCGATGCACCGGCCTTCGAGTTAACCACTGGGATCTTCTCGAAGAGCACAAAGCCGCGATTGACTACGCCTGGCTGAAATTCCGTCAGAAGAACGTGGCCCGTCTCAAGCATGGTGCCCGCAACCACCTGGCCGCTCTCATCAATCAGTTTGATAGGTGGCGAGATGCTATCGCTGGTGTCATCGTTGCGCACATTCATAAACACGGCCAAAACCGGCGCGTTGGTCGGGTCCGATGGGTCGGATGTCACTTCAACTTTACCCACCATATAGGAAAAGTATCCGACCGAGAATTCCTGACCAATCGAGTATTCCGGCAGTGAGTCTAATGAGACAACCTGTTGTGGTGCTGGCGTTGGAATTCCAGCCCTCGGTTCCGCAACCGTGCTTGGAATATTGTTGGTTTCATTTGGCGAAGCTGGGGAAGTTCCCGACCTTGAAATAATGAAGCCGACGATACATAGAATCGCCACGGCTCCGACACAGCCGACCAGACAACGCCCGTCGCGCCGATCTGATACGCCTGCATGGAATGGCATGGGAACAATTCTACACCGCCGCAGCGCGGGAAATGGCGGTATGATATGACCATGAAGCCGCAACCAGCGCCCTACGTTCCAGGCGATACCGAGTGGGAACGTTTCGACAACGCCTTCCGAAAGATCATCACCGTTTCAAAAGAAGCCGTACTGAAGGCGGAAGCCAAGGACAAACGACAACGGGAACGGAGACGCCAATCGAAGAAAGCGTCTTGAAATGCTGGACTTCCTCAAAACGCACGTCACGTGCTACTCAAGGACCGAGGATCGATACGGCGATCCACGGCTAACGGTCACGAAAGCGTACCGGCACCCGCGCGGTATCGTCGGATGGCTGTCGAGACATTTCGGCAGCCCGGAAAGTATCACCGAAATTTATTCCGGTTACATGGGCTAATGAAATATGGACGATACTAAACCCTGTCCAGTCTGCGGAGAAACGATCAAGTCCGTTGCCCTGAAGTGCCGATTCTGTAATTCCGATCTCCAGGCTATGGAACTGGAAGCCGAAACTGAATTATTCGCGGGACGCCCGGCCCTTATCTACAGCGCGGGCCAGTTTGCACCGTTTCTCGTGCCCATCGTTCTGTGGGCCTTGCTGGCTTATTTCAAAGCCACCGACGCGTCTTACATTCTTCTCATCTTTGTTGTCCTCTGCGTCGTCATCGTTTTAAACCTGTACCTCAAGCGGTGGTCGAAGATGTTTCACATCACCACTCAGAGGATAAAGATCGAACGCGGCGTTTTATCGAAGGTTCAGGAAAGCCTTGAACTGTTTCGAGTGGACCATTTTGAGTTGCGCAAGCCGCTAGGTCAGCGGCTGCTCGGCTACGCTGAGGTGCGCATTTTCACTTCGGACACTGAGATGGCACAATTTTTCATCTATGGCATTCGGCAGGCTGAACCGCTTGCTGAGCAGTTGCGGTCATGCCAGCTACGCGAACGCAAACGGCGCGGCCTGTCTACGATCGTCAGGGCTTAGCGTACACACCAGCATGGCCACCGACTCCACCTGTCAGTCCGACCTCGATATCCTTAGCTGGCTTGGTTTTTCTAAAGAATCGATCCACGACTTTGCGCGGCAATCGGCAATCGGTAAGGTACACACGCGCTTTACCGTTCAGACCGCCTGTAACGCCGCCTCAACGTATTTAGATTGGCCAGTGTGATTCCGGCGTAACCGATACTCGCGTCCATTCATAAGTTTCCTCAATTGTTTTTCTCAATTCGGATGGTGATAGACTGCCTGGATGCCAGACGATACGTTCACCGTAGAACAACTCACGAAGCGGATAGACCGATTCCGGGATCTGTTCCTTGAGTTTCGAGACGCCGCAATCGCAGAGATCGCTCAATTGCAGATCATAACGAGGGCGCTTCGCTCCACCACTTCTGGAAATCCGGACCTTGTCCCTGAGGACACGGCGCTGCTTGAACGCGTGCAAGCGCTTCGGCAGAAATTTCATCTTCCGTTATTATGATTGGTGTTTGTTCCATTTCCCGGCCTGTCACGCCACCTCAGGGGTAGCATAAATGTGATTTACGAAGTAATTTATTACCCAATTTCCGGACGCGCCGTGATCCAGGCGCTACCCACTTTCTGATCGGGTAGGCCAGCGACCTCGGACCCTTTAAACCCGACGGATTGCAGTGGGGGGCGAGAAGCGAACGACAGCAGGCTTCGCAGAACGGGACTTCGCGGGAGTTTGGAGAAGGAAAGCGCCAGAACTGTGGCGGATATACGCTTAGATGCCGAATTAGCGGATGTCGCACTGACAGGCAGTGAGGAGCAACTGCGGCAATCGCAAGACCCCCCGCTGCGGAAATATAACCCTTGACGCATAATCTCCACCGTGTCATGATCGGACTTGGCTTGGGAAGTCGAGGGTATCGACGATTTCGTCGATTGGTTTGCGGG
>PLEX01000065.1 GCA_003136575.1 Bryobacterales bacterium
GGCCCTCCCAATCGGCCCGATGGATCGGGCCTGAACATTCTGGTGGGCGACCCGAAGGCGGGTGAAGCGTACGTCAAAGCCAACTGCCTGAATTGCCACTCCCTCACCGGCGATCTCAAGGGTATCGCGACGAAGATTCCGGATCCGCGCAATCTGCAGGGCGCATGGGTTTCGGGAACGGCGGGCGGCGGNNGGCGGCGGACGCGGCGGTGGCGGAGGACGCGGTGGAGCGGGCGGCGGCACTGGTACCGTCACTTTTAAAGATGGCACGAAGCTGGAAGGCAGAATCAGCCGAAAGGACGACTTCCTTGTCGTCATCACGCTGGCCGACGGCACGCGTAAATCGATCGCCCGGGTCGATGGCGAACCGAAAGTCGACATCGTCGATCCTCAGGCCGCGCACAAAGCGATGGTCATGAAGATGGACGATCCGCACAACAAGAACATGCACGACGTCACGGCATACCTTGCCACCCTCAAATAGAAAAGGCGCGAGAATACCAATGAAGAGAACACTTTTTGCTTTATCGTTGCTTTCGACGACGCTCCTGACGCCGGGCCTGTTCGCTCAGGGCGGCGGCCTCGATCCGGCCGACATGCTGAAACCGCTGTCGAACCAATGGACGAGCTATTCGGGCGATTACTCCGGCAAGCGTTACAGCTGCGCTGAAGCAGATCACGGCGGCGA
The DNA here is from genome assembly GCA_003136575.1 of Bryobacterales bacterium. Taxonomy (GTDB): domain Bacteria; phylum Acidobacteriota; class Terriglobia; order Bryobacterales; family Bryobacteraceae; genus BOG-234. The sequence continues at coordinate 689 of PLEX01000065.1, forward strand.
ACGTTAAGGATCTGAGCCTGCTCTGGCTCCAGACCGGTATTACTACCGGTTGCGGAGCGACTGGCGTTGCGGCCACAGCCGGTGGCGGATTTGGTGGGGGCTTTGGCGGCGGGCGTGGCGGTGGCGGTGGCGCGGCGGCTCCGATCGTCGTGGGCGGCTTCGGAACCGGAGACGCAAATACCTGCGGACCGGCGCGAATCGGCGGCGGCGTGCTGTTTGTCGATGGCATCATTTACGCTTCCGCGCCGGACAACGTCTGGGCGATCGACGCGCGCGACGGCACGATCCTGTGGCATTACTACTGGAAAACGCGCGGCGGCACAAGCCTCGCGACGCGCGGCATCGGCATGTGGCACGACCGTATTTTCTTCGAATTGCATGACGACTGGATGGTCTCCCTCGATGCAAAGACGGGCAAGGAGATGTGGAAGAAGGAAATCTCCAGCTTCGACGCGCAGTACTTTTCCTCGAACGCTCCGATGGTCCTGGGCAACCACATTCTGGCCGGCACGGGTAACGACATGGACGCGCCTGGCTTCATGAAGTCGTACGATCCGGAAACCGGGAACCTGCAGTGGACGTTCTACACCATCCCGATGAATGCCGGCGATCCGGGCCTGGACACCTGGGCCAGTCTGGACGCCGCGCGACACGGCGGCGCGATGACATGGATCCCCGGTTCGTACGATCCCGATACGCACCTCTATTTGTTCGGGACGGGCAACCCGACTCCGGGCTATACGACCGGCCGCGGCGAAGGCGACAATCTTTACACATGCTCGCTTATCGCCCTGAACGTGGATACAGGCAAGATGGCGTGGTATTACCAGACTTCGCCGCACGACACGCACGACTGGGATTCGACGCAGACGCCGGTGCTGGTGGATGCGCCGTTCGGCGGTAAGATGCGCAAGTTGGTGATCACGGCGAACCGCAACGGGTTCTTCTTCGTGCTGGACCGTGTGACCGGCGAGCATCTGCTGACCAGCAAATTCGGCCTCGTGAACAACTGGTCTTCGGAGATCGCTCCGGACGGAAAACTGAGCCTGGACGCGAAGGGCCAGCCGAAGCGCTTCCCGGATAAGGACGCGACTGTGGCCGGATCGCTCGTCAACAGCGACGTGACGAATTACCCACCGCCGACATTCTCGCCGGACACAGGATTGTTCTACGTTCCGGAGCAGAATTCGATTCGCATCAGCTATCTGTACGACCCGGATCCTCGCGGCTCGATGGGACTGGCCGGCACGGGCGGCGGTGGCGGCAATCTTTCGTGGGGATCGTTCATTGACGCGATCGATTACAAGACGGGCAAGATCGTCTGGCGGCATGAGAGCAGCGGCAGCAGCGGTCTGCTTTCCACCGCGGGTGGAGTGCTTTTCACCGGTAACGGGCAGAATCTGGAAGCCTGGGACGCGAAGACGGGCAAAGCGCTCTGGCATGCGCAGATCGGCGGGACATCGCATCCGCCGGAGACCTTCCTGCTGGATGGCAGGCAATGCGTGCTGGCTACGGGCAGCGCCGGGATGTTCCTGTTCGTGCTGAACTAAGCGAAGCGCTTGCTTCAGTCCAGGCATTTGGTGGAACATGTGGGGCAGGCGGTTTCGCCTGCCTCTTAACTTTCTATGCGATGCCCGGAAGCAACCACCAAACTGGTAGTAGCGCATCGCGGGGCTGTATCGGCCGGCGCGCACGAGAATACGCTGGCGGCTTTTCGGCGTGCGATTGACATCGGCTGCGACATGATCGAGTTCGACGTTCGCCGCACCCTCGATGGCTTCCTTGTAATCCATCACGACGAAGGGCTTGGCGGTTTGACCGTCGGCGAGCACTCGTTTCGCGAGCTTCGCAACGCGGCGGCGCGGCTGGGCTTTGAACTGGCGCAGCTGGAAGACGTCCTGGAATTGACGCGCGGACGCATCGAGCTTGATGTGGAGTTGAAAGAAGCGGGTTATGAATCCGAAGTCCTCGTGATGTTGCAAGAGCAAGCGGACCCGGCCGCCGTGCGGGTGACCTCCTTTCACTGCGCCGTGATCAAGGCTATAAAGTTGTTGGCTCCCGATATTCCGGCGGGGCTTCTCGTGGAGGACCTGAGCGCCACGCAGATTGCGGGCTTCTATGCCCAATCGAAAGCGGATTTTCTCGCGCCGCGTTACGACCTGCTCGAAGCTGCGGCGCAAATCGCGGACGGCCTGTTCGTCTGGACGGTCGACTCCGATGAGGAGATACTGGCAACGCTGCGCCATCCGCGCGTGGCGGCAATCATCACCAATCGGCCGGAAGCGGCGCTTTCCGTTTCAACGCGGACATCGCGCGTCCCCGAATAGGAGAGGGAAGACAGTCCGGAAGCGATATATGTCATCAAGAAGCAGCCTGTGGAGCAGGCCTTCTGCCTGCGCCTTTCTGCATGGCCGTTCTCAAATCAGAAGAACGGGTTCGGCGCGGCAGCGTCCGGTTCAAAAAGAGACGACAAAGCTTTCCTCGCCATAGGCGACGTGGCCGCCCTGCAGGCCACGGCCGACAGGCTCAGCCCCGCCATCATCCGTAAACGACTCGATTACTGGACTCACTTGCCGGGGCCGAAGTTCTCAAAAAAAAGCGCAGCGAAACGGGCCTGTCGCGCTTCTGCGCCATCACTCAGATCGAGTACTGCCGGAATTTCATTTTCCAACGCCATTTCCCCATCCCACAAAATCTTCGAACGAAACTGTGAACTTGGTCTGTGGCGTCTGACGGCCAATCGCATCAGCCAAATCACCTTCAGTAGAGTTCTTTTTGAGCAACGACAATCCCCCGGGACCGCATGGTTCCTTTACCGTACAACGCTCACCAAGCGGGGCGTTCCTGCCCGCAGCGTTAACAATTCGGACGGCCCGAAACGTCGGCATGCCGCGGAAGTGCTCTCGTCAGCGCTGTTTCCCGTCGATAACAGCCCAACCACCAGCAATCGGACGGACACACGGCAGAATTGGCCGGACGCGTGGCTCGGGGCGGATCGTCGCCCACTCGTACAGTGCTTGCGGCCAGACAACGTCCTGGGAAACCTCGTAGCCCAGGGAGGTCGTCGGGCGTAATCCTTAACGCTCTTGCCGGACGCTGGAAACCGACGTCTCACGCGGCGATTCAGCGGCGCGAATTCGGCGACGCCCCCCAACAGAGGACTGTCGCCTATAATCTCTTTTGGTAATTCTCACCGAGGAGTGACTATGGGAAGAAGGTTCGGATTGATCGTGACGGCGGTCGGCATTGGATCGTTCGTCGCCCCGCTGATGGCGCAGGCTCCGGCTGTCGCCGGTGCCGCAGGGGCCAGTGGCGCAACGGCCGGTGGGCGTGGAGGACGGGGCGCTGGCGTGGCGGCGGGACGCGGCCCGGGTCGTATTGGCGGCTTCCCTCAATACACACGGCCACTGGCCTCGCAGGACGTGCTCGCGCGTGGCAAGGCGCTTTATGACGCCAACTGCGCATCGTGCCACGCTCCCGATCTGCGTGGGGTGCTGGCTAAGAACGGTGCGAACCTGCTGCGGTCGACCGAGACATTCAGCGACAAGCAGGGTGAACTGGTTGCGGCCAGCCTGTTGAAACACAACCCCGTCGTCAACCTTCCTCAAAACGATACTCTGGCGATTTCCGAATACATCCACAGCATTCAGGCGACCATGGGCGGGCAGGGAAGTCCTCCCGGAAGGAACCCGGTCGGCCTCACGTACAACGTCCTTGTGGGCGATCCAAAAGCCGGCGAAGCGGCCTTCGGAAAGCTCTGTTCGAGCTGCCACTCCGTCACCGGCGACCTTAAGGGCATCGGCTCGAAGTACGACGATCCCAAGACCCTCCAGAACACCTGGGTTTCCGGCGGCGGCGGTGGCCGGGGACGTGGCGGTGGTCAACAGGGGATAGTCACACTGGCCGATGGTTCGAAGCTGGAAGGCCGGCTCGTCCGCCGGGACGATTTCCTTGTCATCATTCTGCTCCCCGACGGGACGCGCAAGTCGTTCGCGCGCGACAACGGCGTTCCGCAGGTGGAAGTGAAAGACCCGCAGGAAGCGCACAAGAAAATGATTCTCGTCATGGACGATCCGGACAACAAGAACATGCACGATATCACCGCCTACCTGGCGACGATCAAATAGAGGAGCGAGACCGAAATGAATAAACTCTCTTTCATCACAACCCTGCTGGCCGTGCCGGCGATGCTCGTGGCGCAGAGCAGTGGTCTCGACCCCGCCGACATCCTCAAGCCGCTCTCGGACCAGTGGCCCAGCTACTCGGGCGACATGACGGGCAAACGTTACAGCGCCCTCAAGCAGATCAACACGCAGACGGTGAAGAACCTGAGCCTCCGCTGGGTCAATAACGGCATCACCAACGGCTGCGGACCCAACGGTACGGGTCCCGCCACCGACACGGCCGGCGGCGGCTTCGGAGGCGGTGGACGAGGCGGACGGGGCGGCGCCGCAGCGGGGACTATCGTGGTCGGCGGCCTCGGAACGGGTGAAGTCAACACCTGCGCGCCCACTCGTTTTGGCGGCGGCATCCTCTTCGTCGACGGGATCCTCTATGGCGCTTCGATCAACGATGTCTACGCCATCGACGCGCGCGACGGTTCCGTGATCTGGCATTACTACTGGAAGTACCGCGGCGGAACCACCACAGGCACGCGCGGCCCCAGCATGTGGCACAACTATATCTATTTCGAGCTGCACGACGATTGGGTGGTTTGTCTCGACGCCCGGACGGGCAAGGAAGTCTGGAAGAAAGAAATCGCCCCGTTCGACCAGCAGTATTTTTCGTCGAACGTTCCGATGGTGATCGGCAACCACATCATCGTCGGCACGGGCAACGATACGGATGAGCCCGCATATCTGAAGTCCCTCGATCCGGAAACCGGCGACGAGCAGTGGAGGCTCTATTCCACCGCGCAAAAACCCGGCGATCCCGGCCTTGAGACATGGCCCAGCCTTGAAGCCGCTCGCCATGGCGGCGGCACGTCGTGGATTCCCGGCTCCTACGATCCCGATACGCATCTCTACATGTTCGGCACCGGCAACCCGACGCCCGCCTACACCCAGGGCCGCGGGGATGGCGACAATCTGTACACTTCGTGCCTCCTGGCCGTCAACATAGACACCGGCAAGATCGTGTGGTATTTCTCGACGTCGCCCCACGATACGCACGACTGGGATTCCACGCAGACACCGATCGTCGCCGATGCGATGTTTGGCGGACGGATGCGGAAGTTGGTGATGATGGCGACGCGCAACGGCTATTTCTACGTGCTCGACCGCGTGACAGGCGAGCATCTGCTCACCAGCAAGCTGGGGCTGGTGAACAATTACGCGTCGGCCATCGGTACGGATTCGCCGCTTCATCTGAACAAGCGGGGTGAGGTGCAGCGCAATCCGAATAAGGACGCGACCATTGCGGGATCGCTGGTGAACGACGACGTTCTGAATCATCCGCCTCCAACGTTCGTGCCGGAAACGGGGTTGTTTTACGTGCATGAGACGAATTCGATGCGCATCAGTTATCTGCTCGAACCGGACCCGCGCGGGTCGATGGGCCTCGGCGGAATCGGCGACGGCGGGGGCGTGTCGTACGGAACGTTCCTCGACGCGATCGACTACACCACTGGTAAAGTGAAGTGGCGGCACGAACTGACCAACGGAAGCGTGGGACTCACATCGACGGCCGGGGGCGTGATTTTCCTGTCCAACGGCGGCGGGATCGAGGCGATCCAGGCGACCGATGGAAAGCCGCTGTGGCATTCGGAAATCGGAGCGCTTTCGAGCCCGGCGGAGGTGTTCCTGCTGGATGGCAAACCGCACGTGCTGGCCAGCGCCGCAACGGGTCTGTACATGTTCGAGTTGAATTAAGACACCGTTAGCGGCTTGATTGTGGGGCCGGGGCTTCTGCCCCACTCGACGGAAAACAACCGCTCGTACCGAAGATAGAACCGCTGCGCAGATGGCCCAAACCGGCGATCTGCCAGACGCAACCGAATGGCCATCGACATGTCGCGTAATTGCTGTGATATTGTTGTTCCCACATATCTGCTTTCGGAATGCGTTAGCCGAAAGCCACGAAATAAGGAGCGGCATGCAGAAGTATTTGGTTTATCTGCTGTACAAAATCGAGGCCAACGTGTGGCGAAGCATCGCCATAGCTGTGGTCGCCGTCGCAGCGCTTTGGATGGTTTTCTCGACAACCTGGCTTGACACCGCATACTACATGGTTGCGGACCGCGACGATAATCGCGGAGCGATTCCACTTCCCGCCGACGCGCTGGGAGATGCCGGCGTCTCAAAAATCGTCTATCTCAGCCAGAATTGGGACTCCAGCGACAGCCTGTGGTTTTACAACATCACCCAGGGCTCGGATCTGCTGCCGTACGACTTTTTTATTGCGCTGGAGCGGCCCTCATCGCAGGAATTATTTCGTTCCGTGGCGAATATGAACCGCTTCCGGTATCTTCCGCAGGGGAAAACGGCGGAAAATCCCGATGCGTTGCCGGTCGGCATGGTGGCCGATAAATATCGCGGCAAGAAGTATATGGGCTTCAACTGCTCGGCCTGCCACACTTCCCAGGTGAATTACAACGGCGTCGGAATACGGATCGACGGCGGGTCGGGTGCGGCTGACATGGACGGTTTCATGGTCGAAATGCAAGCTTCGCTGGAGGCGACCGGCAGCGACTCGGCCAAACAGCAGCGTTTTGTGGACGCGGTCCTCAAAGCCGGAAGTTACCACGACAAGGATTCGATCCTGAAGGACCTGGCAACCTACACTCTGCAACTGAAAGCCTACAACTATTTTAATAAGAGTGAGACGACGGACGACAAGGGTAACGTCGTTCCGGTCGATTACGGATACGCGCGCCTCGACGCATTCGGACGGATTTACAATCGGGTGCTGGAGCATCTGGTGAACCCGGATGTCCTGCAAATCGTCCTGAAGAGCGCTTTGCCGCCCGAGTCGTCCGGTCCGCTGCTGGATCGGTTGAAGCCGGTGCTCAGCGAAGAAGACCGGGAACGTATCATGAGGGGGCTCATGGCCACACTGAAGCCGGCCGATCTGGACAAACTCAAAGCCAGGGTATTCAACTCTCCGAATTCGCCCGTGAGTTATCCCTTCCTCTGGGATATCCCGCAGCACGATTACGTGCAGTGGAACGGGATCGGAATCAATGCCGGCGCAGGACCGCTGGGCCGTAATACCGGCGAGGTGCTGGGTGTATTCGCAACACTGGATTGGGTTGCGAAGGACTGGCCGTTGCCCGCTTCGCTGCCCGGATGGCTCGGGATCGGGCCGAAGAACATCGTCTTTCAGTCTTCGGTGAAGGCCCACAACCTCCGCCAGATTGAAGACAGACTCTGGAAACTCTGGTCGCCGAAGTGGAGCGATGCCGTGCTGGCGGCCGGCCTCCCTCCAATCAATCCGGAACTACAGGCTCGGGGCGAGTATCTGTTCGACCGCAAATGCGCTTCGTGCCACGCCCTGATCGACAGCCGCAGCCCGGACCGGCGAATTGTCGCCCATATGGACAAAGTCGAGACCGCGGGAACGGACCCCACCATGGCCCGGCGAAGCGTCGCCTACGAGGGCTACAGCGGGATATTAAGGAATCAGTATGTCACCGTGGGGACATATCCGATGTTACTGGATACAAGAGCACCGGTGGCGGCTCTGCTTACGAGCGCGACGCAGAACGTTGTGGCGACGCCCGATCCGGACAAATGGTTTTTCACTCGCTTCGCGGACTGGGCTGTCGATCTGATCCGCGGTATCTTCAGCAACAAGATCAAGTCGTCAGTGAAGTCGGGCGACTATATTCCGGACACGACCGCGGCCCCGGTCGATTCGCTGATGTCTTACAAGGGGCGGTCGCTGAACGGCATCTGGGCGACGGCACCCTATTTGCATAACGGCTCGGTCCCCACTCTTTACGATCTGCTGCTGCCCGCGGACCCGAAGGACGGTGACCCTCCCGGCACGCAATACAGGCCGAAGACGTTTATGGTCGGCTCCAGGGAACTGGACACGGAGAAGGTCGGGTTCAAGAGCGACGCGAGCAAATATCCGGCGGGCTCGCCGGCCTTCAAATTCGATACCGCCGTGCCAGGCAACGGCAATGCGGGCCACGAATACTCTACGCGCGAACTGACGGACCTGGATCGTCGGGCGCTCGTCGAATACATGAAGGGCCTCTGACCCGTTGACTCATCACCTGTGACATACCAAGGGAAAACACCATGACGCCTGCAACTTACTCGTATCTGCAACAAATCGACAACGAGCCAGAGACTACCAGACTGGCGCTCGTCCGGCGAATCATGGCCGAAGACACGCTGGGGTTCTTCTCGGAACTGCGCGCAAAACGCCCCATTCTCGTGCTGGCGGAATGCACGCTTGTCGCGCTTTACGACGACGTCATCGAGATGCTGAACATGCCGAACGTATTTACCGCCGCCCTCTACATACCGAAGATGGGTAACGGTTACCTGATGATGCACGACGACGACGCGCTGCATTACCGCGAGAAGTCGATCATGCAGGGGCTTCTGAACCGCGACGACTTGCCGAAGGTCAGGAAGATGGTAGCCGGCATCGCCGCCTCGATTCTGAAGGATGCGGGAGGGAAGATCGATGCCGTGGCGGGCTATTGCCGGCTGGTGCCCGCGACCATCGTGCGCGACTATTTCGGCCTCATCGGCATGGACCGCAAAGACCTCATGGAGTGGTCGCACTGGGCGCAGGTGGACACGTTTTACAACCAGCCCTTCGACATCGTCACTCCCGAAGAGCGAAAACAAATTACCGATAGTCATAATGCGGCTTCGGAGCAATTGGGCAAGTACCTTGGCGCATTGATTCTGACCAAGGCGCTGGCTACGAAGTTGGAATTCCTCGCCGAGCCCCTGAGGAAGCTGTGGCGCCTCATCGTCCGGCCCAAACCCGATGCGATGCCCGACGACATCGTTACACGCATGATGCGGACATCGTTTCCCGCCGAGGTCGGCTTCGACCTGAAGCGGGTTGCCGTGAACGCCGGAGGTTTGCTGATCGGAACGATTGAGACTACCGGGCAAGCCGCGGTCCAGGCAATTCAGTATCTGCTGCAACGGCCGGATTTGCTGGCGATGGCGAAGAACGCCGCCGGGCTGGACGATCCTTCGCAGTTCGACGCCATTGTCTGGGAAGCGCTGCGTTTCGTTCCGATTTCGCCCTACATGTTCCGGCAGACTGCGAGCGAATACACGATCGCCAAAGGAACCGACCGCCAAACGACGATTCCGCCTGCCACCAACGTTCTGGCGTTGACGCAATCGGCCATGTTCGACGAGAAGGCATTCGCCGATCCGACCGAGTTCAGGGCCGGACGAAACTGGTATCACTACTTCACTTTCGGCTACGGGGCACATGAATGCCTCGGCAAGTATGTAGGCATGGTGATGATCCCCGAGATCGTCCGGCAGATTCTCCTGCAGCCTTCGCTGGCAGCCAACGGCGATATCGTTTACGACGGGCACATGCCGAAGTCATACGAGTTGACGTGGCGGAACTAAGTTCTGCGCTAACTGGCCGCTGTGACGGAGGCTTCTGCCGTGGGGGTCGGAATCGCGGCGCGCACCGAGGAACTGATACGCGAAATGCCGTTGGCGGAGTTACGCAACGCCCGGCAGTTGACGCAGGAACATCTGGCGAAATTGCTGCACAAGGATGAATCGGCGATTTCGAAGATCGAGCGGCGGACGGATATATATGTCAGCACGCTGGCCGATTTCGTCCGGGCGATGGGCGGCGATCTTGAGATCCGGGCCGTGTTTCCCGATGGAGTGGTCAAATATCAGTCAATTTGCCGCGATCGACCCGGATGCCGCCCGAGGGCACGGGGAATATCGCCGTCAGAGCGAGGCAAGAGCGCAGGTTCCTTCGCGAAACTGAATGAACATGGGAGGTGAATACCGACCAGTACCGTGTCAGGCGTCAACTACTTTTACCCATCAGCGACA
>PLEX01000219.1 GCA_003136575.1 Bryobacterales bacterium
GGATTGCTCCGCCAGATCCTAAGGCTGGTGCGTCTGCCCTCTATCGTCTCAAGATTCAACGACTTGAGAAAGTCGAAAAACACGAGTGGCAGTTTTAGTGGCACTTTGTTTCTCAGAGCAAAAGCGCATTCAACCCAGCGACCGAGACCGGATCCCCTTCTCCAATATGCTTAGTCTACATCTCGATTGGCCGTATTGCTTGAAAGAACGGATGACCGATTGGAGGCCAAGATACTGAGTGGTATATCAACGATGTGTTCGAGCGTTTAGAGATGGTCGTCATGTCAGACGCAGTCGATCATGACATGGCCGCTTTCGTTAGTCGAATTGTCGCTGACGCCATCGTCGCACCAGGATTCGAGCCAGGTGTCATCTCCAAGCTGGCGGCGAAGAAGACTGGACACTTTCTGATCTTCAAAGCAGATGCCGCCTACGTTCCACAAGAGTGGGAGAGTCGCGAAGTCTTCTGAATGCGGCTCGAACAGCAGCGCGATTCGGCACCCATTGATAAGGCGCTTCTCGATGGCCAAAATCACATATCCGTTCATAAATGGCTTTCCAATCTTTCCGCCGACCGAGCTGATATTTACGATCCCACACGTCACTTCGCAGCGATGTCCACCGATTGACCATTTGATCGTGATACCGTTCGTCGTGGTCCATGGAGGCGGCGCCCCGAGTTTCACGGCTGTTTTTTTGTTCTCGCGCTATGCAGGCTTGATCGTTCACGAAGCAGTAGATAGAGATCATCCTGTCAAGTGATCATTTTGTGCGTCAGTAAATTCGCGTAACTGCGAGGGCCTGCAACGTCTCGAATTTACTCGTAATTCCTTTCAGTGGTTACCTGGCCGTGTAGCGTCGAATGGCGCTGCCGTGACAGAGCGGCAAATGAACGCAACCTCCTGACTCCATGCCCGTTGACGGCTAAGCAAGGTAATCAAAAGCACTCTAAATCCCTGAAATATACGAGATACGAAGTTTCAGAACCCTCACTCAAGCAACGCGTGCAGTCTTTCGACGATCGACTCAATCACCACATGTTGATCCAGGCCGAGTGATTGGATTTCTCCTTGACCAATTGCATCGAACACCCGCTCCGTCATGCACATGAATATCGCATCTTCCTCGCTGGTTTGCAGCGGTAATCTGAGGCGCGAACGGAGTTCCATGATGTGATCAAGTTGCCGCCGCCTCTGCCTCCTGAAGAATTTCCTCACCTCAGGGTCGGAAAAGACCAACTCCATCAGTGACGCCCGAAGGCCGCTCCACTCGGTGTGAAAGCGAATAACCAGCGCGACAATTCGCCTTGCTGTCTTCTCGGCATTCTTCACCTGCGATAACTCATCGTCAACTTCTTTCCACTCGGCCGCAAGCCAACGCTCGTATACGACGAGGAATACCTCCCGCTTGTTGCGAAAGTGTTTGTAAAACGTTCCTGCCGCGTATCCTGCCTCTTTCGCGATACTGTTTGAATCCGTTCCGTGAAATCCGAAGCGATTGAATTGACGAGCCGCTGCGGTGATAAGACGATCTCTCGTCTCCTCTGGAATACCGCGAGGCGGCCGACTGGCTGCCGCTTGTTCCCCCGATCTTCGCGACATAAGTGTCCTTGACAGCACCTCTCGATAATGATACACGTATCACTACTCGTGACTCTCATATCACTAGCAGTGATTGCACCAAAGGAGCTCTTGATGAAGTTCCTCTTTCCCCTTGGAAGGCTGCTACTCGCCTTCAATTTCATTGTGGCTTTTCCATATCACTTAAGCCATGAAGCCGTCCAAGATGCCGCCAAACAAAGTGTGCCTCTTGCCGGCCTGCTCGTGCCCTTATCGGGTGTTTTGGCTCTAGCCGGAGGGCTCAGCGTTGCTATTGGCTACAAAGCGCGATGGGGGGCATGGGCGCTGGTTGCATTTCTTGTACCCGTCACCTTGTGGATGCATGCATTCTGGAATATGAGTGATCCCAATACAGTTTTCGTAGAGCGGGTCTTGTTCTTAAAGAATCTTTCTACGCTGGGCGCGGCGCTCTTGATCTCTCAGTTTGGTGCTGGCCCCGTAAGTATCGATGAGTCAGATCGCACGGAACCAACGGCCTTGCAGCGGGCAAAGATCACTTAGTCTAGCCCTTACTCTTCGTGCTCTTCCGCTGTGCCGCTATCTTTCCATCACGGACAACCTACCCGCGCGAAGGTCTCGTCAGAATCTCTGAAGTAGTCCGTTGGAGTTGTCCCCAGCGATTTTCTGAAAGCTACAGCGAAAGTGCTCGAAGTACTATTGCTCTAGAGACCCGGCAGGCGCTGGCGCAGCGGCCGTGCCTGCCGTTCGCTCACGGCGATCTCGGTGGACGCAGCGTCGGACATAACCAGCAGAAAGCTGCTTTTGAAGTAAGGCTTGATTTCTTTGATCTGCGAAATATTGACCAGCACCTCGCGCCGGGCGCGGAAGAACTCCTCCTGCGGCAACGCGGCTTCAAGTTCGGCCAGCTGGTAGTTCACCCAGAACGAATCTTTCCCCGTTATCGCACGCACGATGCCATTCTGCACCTCGAACCAGAGAATTTGTTCCGAAGGCACAAGCAGGGCGCGTCCGTTTTTCCGGCAAACGATTTTGCGGAGCGTCCTCGGCGCCTCGCCAGTCGCACGCAGAATGCTCTCGCGCTCCTTTTCCCTTTCCGCAGAAAGAAAGCAAAGCTTGTTCGAGCGTTCTATCGCAACCGACAACCGCTCCGCTTCGATAGGCTTGAGGAGATAGGCAAGCGCGTGGGCCTGAAAAGCCGCGAGGGCGTGCTGGTCGTACCCCGTGGTGAAGATCACGAGTGGGATCTCGATAGCGGACGGAATCGACCGCAGTACCTCGAAGCCATTGAGTCCGGGCATTTCTATGTCGAGAAACAAGAGGTCAGGCCGGAACTCTTCGATCTTCTCAATCGCCTCGAGGCCATCCTGAGCCTCGCCGATCACAACAACTTCGGGATGAGCGCCGAGCAACCGGATCAGCCGCGCGCGAGCATCCGCCTCATCGTCAATGACCAGGCTCCGCATCACGCCGCGGCTCCCCTCTCGCGTGGCAATAGAATTGTGACGCGCGTTCCACCCGCCTGCCGCGCCTCTAATGTCATCCGGCCCTGATCCTGATAGAGCGCATTGAGGCGCCGCGCAACATTCTCGAGCCCGACTCCGTTCGATCGTCCGCTGCCGCCGTTGAGTTTCAAGACACCGATCGCGGGTCCGACGCCGTCATCTTCTACTCGCAAACGCACCTGATTTCCGTCGGCCTCGGCGGTGATCCACAAGTGGCCTGGACCGGGCTTCGGTCCCAGGCCGTGCTTCAGCGCATTCTCCACAATGGGCTGAAGCATCAGCGAGGGAATCTGCTCCATGGCGACCGCCGGGTCGACGGCGATCTTGACTTGAAGCCGGCTGCCGAACCGAGCTTCTTCAATCTGCAGATATGTCTCTAGAAACTCGATCTCTTCGTGCAGCGGAATGAGGGGGCGCGCGGAGTTGGCCAGTACATGGCGGAAGACTCTGGCGAGCCGCAGCGTCATGGTCTCGGCTTGCTCGGGATTGGTCACCACGAGATTTGCAATGCTGTTGAGCGAATTGAAGAGGAAATGCGGGTTGACCTGAGCGCGCAGTGCGCACAGCTCCGCCTCGGTCACCTGCTGCAGCAGCACTGCTTCACGGCTCTGCGCCACGATCAGCCGCTCTTCCATGTGCAGTGCGTCGAGCCGATGACCGAACTGCGCCGCCACGCTGCGCAAATAATTCACTTCGTGCGTCACCAAGCCGCGCCGCGCAGGACCGGGCGAGATGGCGAGCATGTGGGTGACCCGGCCCTCCGATCGAACCGGAACGAGCAGTTCGACTTCGTCTTGAGTGTGTCCCGCGTGGTACCGGTGCTGGCAATTGAGTTCTAAGAGTTCGCCGTCGTTCACCGCGTTCAACCAATCCGGCTCGGGCCCATACGAGTGCGGCGAATTCGATGTGAGCAGGCTCGTCTTGGACAATTTCTCGAGCGTAACCAGCTGGGCAGCTCTCAGCTCCAGCGATTGACGTGCAGTTGTCTCCACGGCGTAGACGATCTCTGTCTCGGACCGAAGGCACGTCAGTTCTTCCGACAACTTTCGCAGCAGAGTGCGGTAGTCCGGCGCACGGAAGATCCAACGGTTCACGCCTTCGCCGATACGACGGTCAACGAACGTGAACAGGACCAGCATGGGAACCGCCGTCAGGGTCTCGACGCATGCCCGGGCAGCCCCCGGATATGCCACGCGACCCTCGAACCGGAAGAACGAGAGGGTGTAGTAGGACAGAGTGAAGGCCACGGCCGTGAGCGCCGCCAACACGACCTTGAGGCAATGACGGATAAACAAATCGGAAAACCGGAAGCGGGCGAACAAGAAGAACGCGCCTAGAACGACGAGGAGTGTGATCTGTTCGCTGACGACGCGGAGCAGGTCGTCAGCAACGCGGTCGAACGGCAACAACTGCGTGATGAGAACTGCCGTCATGGCGCCGAAGGTGCCTACCAGCATCGCCAAAACAGGAAGCCTCATCGCCCGCGATGCGAGCCGTTCCCTGAACAGGGCGATACCCAGCGTGAGCAGAATGGCTCCGTTGTATGGGGTCGATAGCTTGAGGAAGAGCAGTGACGAGTGCTCACCGGTTAAGACGCCGTGCCAGAGCGGTATGACGATCAGTGTACAGGTGGTCACCGCCAGTGCCTGCAGCGACCGGCAGCCAATTCTTTGCCAACGCAGGGTAGCGAGCGGACTCCACAGGCTTAACACGGTGATGGGCCATGCCGCGACTGCAGTGTACTGACAGGCCCAGATGATGAGGGCCGCTGGTCCCTGTTCAGGCGCGCCGCATGTGAGGGCGACGGAGTGCGCGAGACCGCCCAGATTCCATATTAGGCAGCAAGTCACGAACAGGAAATTGGCTGCGCTGGCGCCCGGCAGTTTGGCCGCGCGCACAGTGAGAACCAGAAGAAGAATGCTGATCGCCGTCCCAGTCGCGAACCCTATGAGGCTGGCGGCGAGATATAGGTTAATCGTGATCGCGCTCGGAAACATTGAGACAGAGAACATAAATCGCGCGGCCCCCTGAACTCGAGAAAAGCGGCGCCCGTGAAAATCGGGACCCTAGCGAGACGCGGCGCTCGCGTGCATCAAGAATACCGCCAACTGTCGGTTTTCACCGGAAAACCAGGCAGGCGCGGAGAATCGCGGCTGGGCGCGGATTGCTGCGCTGCGATGCGG
>PLEX01000123.1 GCA_003136575.1 Bryobacterales bacterium
ATCGGCACTTCCCTTGAGCGCTCGCGCACAGCCCAGACCATTCTGGTCTTTGCGCACCCATTCTGCTCGTGTACCCGCGCGACGCTGGAAGAACTCGACACGATACTCCTGCCCCGGAAACTCCGTGATCAGCCCATTGTGATAATCCTGTTCTCCCGGACAGACTCCACATGGAAGCCGGGTGATACGTGGAGTCGCGCGTCGAAAGTCGCGAATGCGTCTCCGCAGTGGGACCAAAACGGAAACGAAGCCAAATTATTTGGTGCGCGGACTTCAGGTCTGGTGCTCCTGTACGATGCGCATGGACTTCTCCTTTTCGACGGCGGGATCACTGCGTCGCGCGGGCATGCGGGTGGTAATTTTGGTGCCGATCGCCTTGCCGCGGCGCTGGACTCCGGACACCCGTCGGAAGAGCCGCCTTCCCGGGTATTTGGTTGCGCACTATTTAGCCGTCCCGGCTAGGTATATGAAAAGGCGCGCCAATTCAGATCGTAGTCCTTCGTTTCACGCCGATCAACGCACCTCGAGTGTCAGCAGGATGATGTTGTGGCTGCTCGCGCTCGAATGGCCCGGCATGATCGTGGTGGCCCTGCTCCTTTCGCCTCGCATCTGGACCGGAAACGAGAGTGGTCTTCATCCGCATTTGTGGGCCGCGATGCTCGCCGGACCGATTTTCATTTTGCCTGTAATTCTGCTGGCGCACATTTATCCGGCCCGCGCGCTTACCCGTCATGCCATCGCCGCGGCGCAGATGCTCGTCTCCGCGTTGCTGATCGACATCACTGGTGGCCGCGTTGAAACACACTTTCATATTTTTGGCTCGCTCGCGTTTCTGGCCTTCTACCGCGACTGGAGAGTCCTGATAACCGCCTCGGCGGTAACGGCGGCAAACCACCTCATCGGGACGTTCTATTGGCCGGAGTCGCTGTACGGGGTCCTGACGGTGAGCCCGTGGCGTTGGGTGGAGCATGCGTGGTGGGTCGTCTTCGAGGACTTTTTTCTCGTCGTTGCCGGGTTGCGTGAGGAGAACCTCGATTGGCGCGCGAATCACGACGCGCTCACCGGGCTTGCGAACAGAGGCCTGTTCAACGAGTGCTTCGACGCCATTTCGCGAGGGCCAAACGCGAGTGGAGCTCTTCTGGTGATCAATCTGGATCGATTCAAGGAGGCGAACGACGCTCTTGGCCGAACCGTCTGCGACAGACTGCTGCGTCTCGCTGCGGAGCGACTAACGGAAACCCTGGGTTCGTGTGCAATGATAGCTCGGGTTAAAGGGGACGAGTTCGCGGTTCTCATCGAACACATCGTCCATCGCGAGGAAGCCCTCGAAGCCGGGCGTATGATTAGCGCGTCGCTCTCCGTTCCATTCCAGGTGGAAGGCGACGAGTTGCTTTTGAGCGCCAGCATCGGGATCGCGCTGTACCCCTACGACGGAGCCGCTCTGACGGCGCTGGAAGAACGTGCCGCAAAGGCGATGTTTCGCGCCAAGAAGCAGGGCCGGAATTCCTGCGTGATCTTCTCAACGGAAATCGAGTTGCGTGAGAACATCCTGCAGGAAATTCGCCGCGACCTGCACCACGCGCTGCCGCGCGGCCAATTCAGCGTTCATTTCCAGCCAATAGTCGACCGCAACGAAGTGGTAGCGAGTATGGAGGCATTGCTGCGGTGGACGCATCCCGTCCATGGGCCGGTGTCGCCGGGCGATTTTATTCCGATGGCGGAGCAGTTCGGCCTGATTACCGACATAGGCGAATGGGTATTGAGAGTAGCCTGTCGTGAGTGCCGGAACTGGCAGCGCGACGGCCGTCGTCCTGTCTGCGTAGGGGTCAATGTGTCGGCCCTGCAATTCGAACAGCCGGACTTTCCGGGTAAAGTAACTGAAATCCTCCAGGAAATCGGCCTTGACCCCGCGCTCCTGACTCTGGAGCTAACTGAGGGTATCCTGCTGAAGAACCTGTCGTTCGCCGGCCGGCACCTTAACGCCTTGCGCGCCAGGGGGATCCGCATCTCCCTGGACGACTTCGGAACAGGATATTCTTCGCTCAGTTACCTGGCCTCTATGTCGGCCGATACGATCAAGCTCGACAAGTCGTTCCTCGGCGGAGGATCCGCCACCGAGTCCGAAATTATCGAGTCGATGGTCAAGCTGGCTCACAAACTTGGCATGCGGGTGGTTGCCGAAGGCGTTGAGACACTCCAGCAGAGCAGCCGGTTGAGAAGCCTGAATTGCGATGAATTACAGGGCTTCTATTACAGTCGTCCGCTTCCCGAACATAAGGTTGAAGGATTTCTCGGTTCCTTTCATGCGGAACACACAACGGACGTGCAATTGGCGGAGTTGTCGAACTCTATGGCTGGCGACCCACGCCTGGCGGCCACAATCAGCAGTCGTTAGTTTACTAACAGCTTCTGCGCTCATGGTTTCTTTTCGCTTTCTGAATGGTTCGACATCGACGCAAGCTAACCGACTATTTCAGCCTGAAAAACCGTGACGGTCCAAAAACGCCGTCACAACAGTCTGGTGCGAGTGGCAACGACGAACGCGCCCATCAGGAGCAGGGCACCGATAGCAAAGGCCCCCAGTTTCAGGTAGAGAAGCGCCCAAACGGTTCCCACAATTACGGGCTTCCCGCCATCGAGAGGAACCACCTGAATTGCGGGCGGTCCGTTACCCGAAAGCGGAGCCCATGCTTCGAGCCAGCGGCGATCCGGAGAAATCGCACCCACCATAAGCACCGGTTGTTCAAACGCCTTCTTCCATCCACTACCGTCGCGGTGCACACGGAAAACAGTGCCGACGGTGCGCTCCGATCGCGAGCCCCCGGCACGGCGGAACAGAATGTCCCCTTTTCCGTCGAATCTTGGCGCGCTCCCCCTTGAGGTTCGGTATCTGGCTGGGTGGCGCGCTGCGATCCAGGGGAGCGAGAAAGAGCCGCGACTTTCCCTTCTCATCCGGGACCTCTATCACGACTTCGCCGCCGTCGGGTGAAATATCATACTTAAGAGCGCGGACGCCCGGCGCAAACGCCTCGGTGCGGCCGGACTGCAGGTTGACTACCCGAATCTCTCCCGCGTCCCTGTAGAAGCCCATCTCGCTCGGTGGTTCCTTTGCCTCGCGGTAGCACAGCCGAGCGCCATCCGGAGTAAACTCCGGCTCGGCGGCGTTGCCTTCGGGGGCAAGATCACGATCTCCCCGAGAGTCGTGAATCCGGAGCGATGTGCTGTTCAGGGAAACGGCAGTAATGGGAACGTCCGTCGGGAGCCATCGCGATGCCTTCTTCCGCCGTCGGACCGGAAGTGATCTGCCAGGGTTTACCGTCCGGGAAGTGCTGGCGCCAGATGTGATTCGCACCGACCGCGTTCGAGATGAAGTACATCCATTTGCCGTCTGGAGACCATGCCGCAAACGTGCAGCCCCAGCCGGCGGGACCTACGGGGAGCCCGGCCGACCTTCCATCCGTTGGAACCAGCCGGCTTCTCAGCCACTGCCGACATCGTGCTCGCGCCATCAGTTCCAGTTCTCTTCGCGACTTACTTTCAGCTGCTCGCCGGGAGGAACGCGCCTTTGCGCGGCACCCTGGCGAAGTCTTATGCGGATTACAAAACCTGCACCGGAATGTTCCTGCCTTCACCGAGAAGCGTTCACCTCAGGCTGGACTGGCGTTAGTTGAGTTGCCGAATTACAGGTGCACCGCCGAAGTGAAAGCACGCGCCCGGGAAGGCGCGTTGTGGGAGGTTTGGAACCGAGTCAAGGGTGGATAGGTACGCGGTTCGTGTCGTCTGGGAAACGCGTGATTTGAACGCCGATGCGGCTGCCCGGTGATCCGCTCAATCGCTCAATCGCGTGCTATACGGCCGGCACTCACCCACCAATCCTACGGACTGAGCTGGTTCAACGTCCGGGAAGGCACGATCAGAATCTGTCTTGGACACGCGTTCTCATGCACATGAAAAATGCGCGAAAGCACGACAGTTCTGGCGAGTTTGGGGAATCCCGGCTCAAGCAGAGAAATCCGGTAATCTCCCGACTTCAGCCCATCGAAGAAGAATCGGCCTTCGCGGTCCGTCTCCGCATAGCGAACTCCGGCTCCCGTGTCCAGTTCAAGGACCGAGCCCGGCGCAGGCGAGCTCACGCTGTCTTCGTAGCGCGGCAGATTCTGATCGGCGAAACTCGTACTGACGAAACCTTCGAGGCGAGTGGATTCCTTTTCATCCTTCTGTAGAAAATAAAGATACGCAAGGTCGCCCTTCTCCTCCGAGAGACGGCGCGTTCGCATGCAGACACTCGTTTCGAGCCTGCCGGAGCCTTCGTCTTCAGCCGCATACACAAGGTACGTTTCTCCAACCTGAAAATCGAAGCCGCACTCGCCACTGCCGGTCCAGATCTCGATGAACTCGGGCGCAGCCGGCTTGTCGTCGTCTTTCCCGGCACCGGGTGCGACATTGCTCGCCGGGGCTTTCTTATCGTCATCACCATCGCCGTGGTCCCGTTTGTACGAGGTTCGCACCAGGAACCGCGCGACCCGCCCGTCCGACTGAACGTCTTCGAACGCCGCCTGTAACTCAGACTGTGTGGCCGCTTCGGCAATCCGCGCGCGTGAGTAGTCCGGAACTCCGTCGAGCATTTTCAGATAGATACTCTTCAGTTTTTCGAGGCCACCGGGAGACGAATCCGCCTGTAGCCGCGCTGTTTCGGCGGCAGGCATCGAAGCCATCAATTTGCCTCGGGCGAAGGGATCAAGAAGTGGAGGCGCTACCGACTCCACGGTTCCGATAAAGACCGCATCAGACTGGCCTACCTCGTCGCAGACTCCGAAGTGAAGCATGCACGGGCATGCGGCTGATAAACGCAGTGCCGCAAACGAAGCAACTACCAGCGACATTAACAGCACGCGCCTCATGGCCTCATGCTAACAAGTCGGATGCGGCGACACCGACGCTTGCCGCCATCTCATCCAGGCCGGACGGCCGCATTCGGGCGGCGCGAGCGGTTGCTCGGGAACCCGCTGGTTGCGTGTCTTCCGCAATTCACGCCGCGCCGAGTAATAGGTGCGCTTCAAGATTCCCGCGATGATTCTTCGACAGTCTAAGCTCAGTGCCATCGCGCAGGATGACAAGGTAGTCGCCGCGAAACCAGGGCCGCAACTCTTTGATGCGGTCCAGATTCACGATCGCCGAGCGATGCACGCGCAGAAACCGCGCCGGGTCGAGCTTCGATTCGAGTTCCATCATCGTCGCCCGCACCAGATGTGTCTCGCGCCCGCGGTGCAGCATGACGTAGTTGTCCGCCGCCCCGAACCAGTCAACCTCTTCCAGTTTGACGAACACCATAGAACCTTTTTTCTTTACCGCAATCCGGTCGGGCGCCGACCGTTGAGGGGAGGGCGCCGTCACCGGACCGGCCTGCCGCCGATCCCCGGTCCCCACGCCAGGGCGTTCGCACGCAAGCCTTGCCTTGGCGCGGCGTAACGATTCGTAAAAGCGCCCGCGGCCGAACGGCTTCAGCAGGTAGTCGAAGACATCAGCTTCAAAAGCCCGCAGAGCATAGTCGGCGTGCGCCGAGACCAGGATCACGAGTGAGCGCGTTCCCGCAATCGCTCGCGCGACTTCAAAGCCGTCCATTCCGGGCATTTGCACGTCCAGAAATACCAGATCCGGCTGCACGCGGCGGTACGCGGCAATCGTGTCGCCGCCATTGGCATACTCTCCGACCAACTGGCAATCCGGATCCAGCGAGACCAGGCGGCGCAAGCGCGTCCTTGCGAGCGCCTCGTCGTCGACGATGAATATCCTGACCGGGGACATCCGTGAGAGATCCTTCCTGAGCCGATGTCAGACCCAACCGGCGAGTTCTGCCCTCCGCTTGCGGCCGTTCAAACGGCTGAATCAACGTTAGCGCAAGTCCCCCACAAAGTACAGATTCAGAACTGTGAATCTATATCCAGTACAGATATTGTGAATAACATCTGTTATGCTCATTGTTGATGGCAGCTTCCGCCACGGCCACGCCGCATTATGTCCGCATTGCGGAAAGTCTCATGAGACAGATGCAGCGTGGAGTATTGCGGACGGGAGAGCGCGCGCCCTCGCTGCGCCAACTCAGTCTGCAGGAACGGGTCAGCGTGACGACGGCGTTGCAGTCCTACATGTGGCTTGAAAACCGCGGCTACCTGGAGGCTCGTCCGCGATCGGGGTTCTTTGTCCGCCAGCCGTTTGCCAACGAGATTCCCGAGCCGCAATTCGAACCGGGCGGCGTGCGCGAAGGGCCTCCGGGGATGGACGAAATCTTCGAGGATGTCTTCCGGACGGCCAACGATCCCACGTGCATTGGCTTCGGGGCCGGTTGTGCCAGTCCGGAACTCCTTCCGGCTCGCAGGCTGAATCTGAACCTGAAGCGCATCGTTCATCGGGACCCGCTGCACAGCTCGCGATACGATTTCCCTCCGGGCGCGGAACAACTGCGCAGACAGATCGCGCGCCGCGTTTCTCACATTGAATCGGGCGCATCGCCGGGCGATATCGTGGTGACCGATGGAGCGCTCGAATCGGTCGGTCTTGGGCTGCGTGCGGCGGCTAAGCCGGGGGATGCCGTCGCGGTCGAAAGCCCCACGTATTTCGGTGTCCTCGCGAACATTACGGCCGCGGGAATGAAGATCGTCGAAATACCGACGCACCCACAAGAAGGAATGGATCTCAATGCGCTCGAAAGCGCCATCCGCAAGCACCGGATCAAAGCCTGCGTGACCATGCCCAATTGCCACAATCCTCTCGGGTATGTGTTGCCGGACGATCACAAACGCGCGCTGGCGGACCTGGCCGGCCGCGCCAACGTTGCGGTGATCGAGGATGACGTGTACGGCGACCTGGCCGCCGGCGCGGTCCGACCGCGGACCGTGAAATCATTCGACAACAAGGGACTCGTGATCCTGTGCTCGTCGTTTTCGAAGACGCTGCCGCCCGGTTATCGTGTGGGCTGGATCATGGCCGGACGATTCCGCGCTGAGGTAGAGCGGCTGAAGTTTGTGACCACAGTCGCGAGCAACTCCCTCGCTCAGCGGGTGGTGGCCGACTTTCTGGAATCGGGCGGATACGACAGGCACGTGAAGCGCCTCCGAAATTCGATCGCATTGCAGGTGGGAAGCGTTCGCCGGGCGATCGCGCGGTATTTCCCGGACGGAACGCGCATCAGCAGGCCGGCGGGAGGCCTTCTGCTCTGGGTTGAGATGCCGCCCGGGACCGATTCGTTGAAGCTGTATCGGGCGGCGTTGGCCGAACGCATCACGATCCTGCCCGGACCCGTATTCTGCTGCGGCAACCGCTACAGGAACTACGTTCGCATCAATTGTTGCCACACGTGGTCCGAGGTTTACGAGCGGGCGCTCGTGAAACTGGGCCGACTCGCCGGAGATTGCAGAACGCACTCCGGCTAACCGGGTAACAAACCCGGTGGAAGGCCCACTTAGCGCCCTCGCGTCACGGAACGAGAGGCGGTTCATCCGGCAATCAGGAGGGACGGACACACCCCGGGGCGCGGCGGATTCTCCATAGGCACCACAAACCCTGATCGCCTGCTAGCCGCAATACTCTTCACTTAAC
>PLEX01000042.1 GCA_003136575.1 Bryobacterales bacterium
AAGGAGACAAAAGACCGCGTCCGCCACAACGCCTGCCGCCACGGCTTCACCGGCCAGGTGCTCATCATGACCGTCGAAGAGCGCGAAGCTTTCGACGTCTTCGTCGCCGGCGTCATGTCCGATTTCGCACCCGTCGGCACCTACGAAACCTTCCTCGCCAATTCCATCGCCGAGGATTCCTGGCGGCTGAACCAGATCCGCGCCCGTTGTTCCAACCTCGCCGCCGTCGGAGCATTCGAGGGCGCGGGCAACAACTTCGATTCGCTCGAAGGCCAGAACCTTCAGATTGAAGACGCCGCCGTCGATGCCGCCATCGAGCGCGACCGCGCCAAAGAGCTGGCCTTGCTCTCTCTTTACATGCAACGCACCCAAAGGGCCTGCGAAAAACACAAGAAGGAGCTGATCGAACTCCAGCAAACCCGCAAAGCGCGTCGCGAAGCCGAGCTCGAAGAATCCCGTCTCCTCTTCCAATTGGCGGAAACAGACGGTTTAGCCTTTTGTCCCAAGGAAAATGGCTTTGAATTTTCTCTCGCTGAAATCAAGGCTTACACGAAGCGCTTTCACCTGCTGAACAACGCGAAAAAGCGGGACAGAGAATACCGGGACAAGAACTTTCCGCTCGAAATCGCCCGCACGTCGGGCAAAGCCGCCTGATACCAGGCCAAAACGACCTCGATGAACGACTCAAGACCGGCTTCAGAGCCACCAAACCGCGAAGCGCATGACTTGCCTTGCCGTTGCCTTGCTTATCCGTGTGTATCTGTGTGTACCCGTGGACATATTGTTTGATGACCGCTCCCATCGCCACGTGTGTCATAATTTGCCATAGTCGATTTTCCAAATGAGCGCCGAACCCACCACCGCGATAACTCCGTCAAGTGAAGCATGGGAAACCCTTCAGGGCGCTTACGACGTTCATGTCCACGTCGCGCCCGACGTTATCGCCCGCCGCATCGACGATCTCGATCTTGCCAAAGAATTCCTCGAAAAAGGCCTCTCCGGCTTCATCCTGAAGTCCCACTACTTCCCTACGGCGGAACGCGCTCAGGTCGTGACGAAAGCCGTGCCCGGAATCCGCGCATTTGGCGCAATCACTCTCAATCACAGCGTGGGCGGATTGAACCCCGTGGCTGTCGAACTGGCGGGTCGCTCCGGCTGCAAACTTGTCTGGATGCCTACCGTCGACGCCGCAAACGAAACCGCGGGCCGCCCCGGCGGGACGAATAAGAAGCTGCCGTTCTGGGCGCAAATCCAGTTGGACCTTGCCGCGACCGGCATCAATCCTCCGCCCATGACCGTCATCGACGACGAAGGCAATCTGACGCCCGTTGCCCTGACGTGTCTCGAACTCATTAAGAAGTACGATATGATTCTCGCGACGGGCCATCTGGGGCGCCGCGAAATCTTCGCCCTGGTGCGTGAGGCAAGGCAAATGGGTCTGCGAAAAGTTGTCGTCACCCACGCCGAGTTTCCGTCGCAAAGCCTGACCGCGGCGGAGCAACTGGAGCTGGCCGAACTGGGCGCGTTAATCGAGCATTGCTTCACCACCATGTACACGGGCAAAGCGCCGTGGGAAGAAGTGATGAACAGCATCCGCGTCGTGGGTCCCGAGCGCTGCCTTCTCTCGAGCGATCTCGGCCAGTCGATCAACCCCGGCGTTTCCGAAGGCTTCGCCATGTTTTCGCAAAAAATGCTGGACGGCGGGTTTTCCGTGGAAGAGATACGGCGCATGACGGTGACGAACCCGTCGGCTCTGGTTGACCAAAATTAGCCGACTAATTCAAAGGATATGGCGGAACAGAAAACAGTACTCGTCGTCAGCGCGCACGCGGCCGACTTCGTTTGGAGGGCGGGCGGAGCGATTGCCCTCTATGCCTCGCGCGGTTACCGGGTGCGCATCCTTTGCCTTTCCTTCGGCGAGCGTGGTGAAAGCCAGGGAGCGTGGAAGCAACCGGGCATGACCATCGAGCGCGTGAAGGAAATCCGGCGCGCCGAGTCGACCCGCGCGGCGGGAATCCTCGGTGCCGGGATTCGCTTCTTCGATTCCGGCGATTACCCCATCCAGCCCACACAGGAAACAGTGGATGCGATGGTCGCGGAGTATCGCGAATTGCAGCCCGAATTTGTTCTGACGCATTCGTTTCTCGATCCTTACAACCCGGATCATCCGACAGCCAACCGCGTCACGCTGGAAACCCGGGTTTACGCGCAGGCGCTCGGGTATCCCGCGCCGGGCAAGCCGCTCGAAGCGCCGCCGGTATTCATCTTCGAACCCCACCAGCCCGAACAATGCGAATTCAAGCCGCAGGTGCTGCTCGATGTAACCCCGGTCTGGGAGACGAAACATCAGGCTATGGAATCGATGGAAGCGCAGACCCATCTTTGGGAATATTACACGGACCTCGGCAAACGCCGCGGCGTGCAGGCCGTGCGCAACGGCGGCAGTAAGAAGATTAAGTACGCTGAAGCTTTCCAGCGCGTCTATCCTCAGGTAACGAGCGAGCTGTCATGAGCGGTCTCTGGAAACCAAGGGTTGTAAGGAATGTCCGGCGTCCGGACGCGGAAACGGTTCGCAAACTCGGCGAGCAGGGCGTAGCTACCGTCCATGAGGCGCAGGGCCGAACCGGCCTGATGCTGCCTTACATCCGGCCCATCTATCCGCACGCGAAGGTTTCGGGTGTCGCGATTACCGTTTCCTGTCAGCCGGGCGATAACCTGATGATTCACGCCGCCATGGAAACGGTCAAAAAAGGTGACATCCTCGTGGTGACGACGACATCGGAATCGACCGACGGCATGTTCGGCGATCTGCTGGGAACCTCCTGCCAGGCGCATGGCGTGGTGGGCCTGATTATCGACGCCGGAATACGCGACACGACCGACCTGACCGCGATGAATTTTCCGGTGTGGGCAAAGGCGATTTCGGCTCAGGGGACGGTGAAAGCGACGGCGGGATCGGTCAATGTGCCGGTGGTTTGCGCGGGGACGGCGGTAAATCCGGGCGATGTGATCGTGGCGGATAACGACGGCGTGGTTGTAGTTCCCCGCGACCGGGCGGAAGAAGTGGCCGCGTTGAGTGCGAAACGAATCGCGAAGGAAGAACAATCGCGCGAGCGGCTGAAGAACGGTGAACTCGGCCTGGATTTCTACGGACTGCGAGCGAAGCTGAAAGAGTTGGGCGTCGAGTACAGCGACGAAGAGGTGTAGACCCGGTGTGGGGCAGGCGGTTCCGCCTGCCAGCCTTCGTCATCGGCGTCCAGGAGGATAGTCATGGGAAAAATCGTAGCGGCAATGGCCACGGTGCATGCGCCGCAATTATTCACGCGTCCGCCAACGGAAGATCCGGCGCAACTCGACGCCGACATCGCGGCGATGCGCGAACTGGGCAAAACGCTCGATGAGACGAAGCCCGACGTCGCCATCGTCATCGGCAGCGACCATCTGGAGACATTCTTCCTCTCGGCAGTGCCGACGTTCGCTATCGTTGCGGGCAAGACAGCGCAGGCCTCCTTCGCGGGACGCGACTACGAACTGCCGACGCATCCGCTGGCCGAGGAACTGCTCGATAAGCTCGTCGACGCCGGTTTCGACATGACCTACTCGCAGGATGCCGTGATGGGCCATTCCTTCGCGGCCGTTTATGAATGGGTGATCGAGGGCCGCTCGGTCCCTGTTGTGCCGCTGTTCGTGAATACCTATCTGCCGCCGCTTCCGAGAGCGCGCCGCTGCGAGGCGCTGGGCAGGGCCATCCGCGAAATCGTGGAAAAGGGGCCGGAGCGTGTGGCGATTATCGCCAGCGGTGGTATGTCGCACTATCCTGGCACGTGGAAATATCCGCAACCGGCGTACGATTTCGATTGGTGGGCGATCGCGCAGATGGAGCGCGGGAACCCGGCCGCATTGCTCGATCTCACCAACGAGCAACTGGACGAAGTGGGCAATACCGAAATGCTGCCGTGGATGATCCTGTTCGGCGCAATCGGCAATCAGCCCGGCGAATTGTTGACCTACCAGCCGACATGGCATCATGGCCACGGGGTGATGCGTTTCATCCCGAATAAAGCGGACGGGCCGTCTACGCCCGAACCTGCCCCGTCATGGCAGTTTGAAAATGCGGGGGGCTACCAGTTCTACAGGCATCCGGACCCGGCAGTTTACCGGCTGAACAAGGTGATCTTCGATTTAAGGCATTCGCAGGCGTTGCGACGGCGGCTTTTTACGGATACCGAGGGTCTGGGCAGCGAATACGGTCTCACGGCAACGGAAACCGAAGCGCTCGGCCGGTTGAAAGATGAAAGCATCGATGTCCTCCGGTCGCTGAAGTCGCATCCGCTGGTGGAAGCCGGCGCGCATCCGCTGGGCATGCTGATGGCGCTGGTGATCGTGCAGGCGGAGCAGCGCAGAATGGCAAGGGAGGCAGCGAATTAATGGACCGACGTTTGAAGGGCCGCATCGCCGTTGTGACCGGCGCGGCTGCGGGTTTGGGAAAAGCCGCCGCTCTCAGGCTGGCCGCTGAAGGAGCGATTTTGGAGATCCTGGATTTGCGGGACGGGTCCGCAGTGGTGGCGGAGATCGAGGCGCTGGGTGGCCGGGCGAACTCGACCGTATGCGACTGCGCCGATGAAGCGCAAATCGCCGATGCCGTTCAGGGGATTGAGGCACGTCACGGGCGCATCGACATTCTGGTCAACAATGCGGGCATTCTTTCGGGCCGCAAGCCGTGGCATACCCTGTCGAAAGAGGAAGTAGAGAGGTACGTCAACGTAAACTACCTCGGCTATTTCCTTGTGACAAAGGCCCTTTATCCGTTGATTCTGAAAAGCCAGACACCGCGCGTGATCATGGTGGCATCGCGGACGTACTTCCTGGCCAATCCGGGACAGATGGCTTACGTGGCGAGCAAGGGCGCGGTGATGGGGATGACCCGGGTCCTCGCGAAGGAAATGGGAGAGCAGGGGATTCCGGTGAACGCCGTCATGCCAGGCATGGTGGCAACGCCGGGTACGACCGAGCATTCCCAGGAAGAGGCGTTCAATCGCGTGATGGGAAATCAGGCGATCAAAAAGCGCGTTCAGCCGGAACACCTCGCCGGACTAATCGCGTTTCTGGCCAGCGACGACGCCGAACTGATCACCGGCCAGATGATTATTTGCGACGGCGGCGGTTATCTGCATTAACGAAGCGCAGATAACAACGTGGAAGGACCGTCCGCGGGCATCCGGTACCAGACTTACATTTCAGTACCGGTGGTACTCTCGGACGGCCAAAGTCGTTGCCCTTTCCTGAGGGATCAGCGTACACTATCGTACACATGGTCCTGCATCTGTGATAATGGCAACGGTCGACGAAGCACCAACAAACGACATAGTTCCACTTACATCGCCAACAATACACGGCGTGTTTGAGCGCCAGGCGAAGGCGACTCCGCACGCGGTCGCGCTGGCCATTGCCGATCGCCGGGTCAGTTATGCCGAACTGAAATGCATGAGCGATCGGATTGCGTGCGCTCTTAAGGCACGAGGGGTCGCCAGGGGCGAGGCTGTCGGATTGGCTATTGAGCGCTGCCCGGAACAGATTGCCGCGATATTGGGCATTCTGAAAGCTGGAGCGGCCTACGTTCCGTTCGACCTTCTTGACCCGACCGATAGACTGCGTTTCCTGCTCTCGGAGGCAGGCATTCGACTTGTGGTAACTGGCGGGACGGTGCCCGCCGTTCCGATCGGCTGTCGAACCATTGGTGTGGACGAAGCACTCGCTCACGAGGGCAACCATGCCGCGTTGGCCGGAGACACAGACGACCTCGCGTACATTATGTTCACCTCCGGCTCGACCGGTTCTCCGAAAGGCGTCGAGATTCCCCACCGCGGAGTACTGAGGCTCGTATCGGGCGATTACATCCGTTTCGGGGCTGATCGGGTATTTCTCCACCTTTCGCCGCCCAATTTCGACGCTTCAACGCTCGAAATCTGGGGGCCCTTACTGCATGGCGGAATCTGTGCGCTCTACCCCGAACGGCTGCCGACCGTGTCCGGCCTCGAGCGAGCGATTGCGGCCCACGGCGTAACGACGCTCTGGCTCACCGCCGCCCTGTTCAACACGGTTATCGACGACGATCCCCGGATAATGGCACCCGTCGGGGAGGTTCTTGCCGGAGGAGAGGCGCTTTCCGTCGCTCATGTGCGACGGGCAATCGACGCGCTTCCCGGCACGCAGTTCATCAACGGTTATGGCCCGACGGAAAGCACTACCTTTACCTGCTGCTACCGGATTCCGCGGGATTTCGGGACTCCGGGGGAAGCGGGAATACCATGCCGGACACTGGAAGCCCGCAGCGTTCCGATCGGGACCCCCATAGCCGAAACTGGCGTGGCAATTTTGAACGAAGCTCTGGAACCCGTGCCTCTGTGCGCCGTCGGAGAACTGTGCATCAGTGGCGCCGGACTGGCGCTGGGTTACCGGAACCGCCCCGAGCTCACGGCGCAGAAATTCATAATCCATCCCGTGAACGGAGTTCGCTATTACCGATCCGGCGATCAGGTGAGGCGGCGCGAAGACGGGCTGATAGAGTTCGTCGGCCGCCTCGATCACCAGGTAAAGATTCGCGGACATCGGATCGAGCCTGGCGAAATAGAAGCCGAACTCCTGCGCCTGCCAGGCGTAACCGAGGCGGCCGTTGTCGTGCAGAGGCTGGGAAAGCACAACCGCCAGCAACTGGTGGGCTTTTTCGCCCCGCGGCGCGGGGCTGTTGTCGACCCCGCGGAATTACGCGATCGTCTAAAGGCGCGGCTGCCGGAATACATGATTCCGAATCCGCTCGTCGCATTAATGGAGCTGCCGAAGAATAGTAATGGCAAAGTCGATCGCGCCACTCTGAATTCCGCGCCGCTGCCGGAACACCACGCCGATGCCAACGAAAGGCCACGGGCTGGTTCGGTCGAGGCGCGAATCGCGGGCCGAATGTCGGAGATCCTGGGAGTCTCCGACATAGGCAGCAACGAGAACTTCTTCGACCTCGGGGGCGACTCGTTGTCCGCCGTCCAGCTCATCGCCTGGATGGAGGAGGAATTCGGGAAGAAGATTGACGTGCTGCACGATCTAACCCCGGCCGCGCTGGCATGGGAGCTTTCCTCGCAGCCGGCTGGCGTGGATGGCATCGTCCTGATGAAAGATGGGCCGGAAAGCAGCCCCCCCGCGTTTTTCGTTCACGGCATCGATGGACGGGTGCCGCTCTATGCAAGCCTCTTCAGGAAGATGCGATCAGGTCCGATATTCGGTTTGACTCTGACCGACGCTACCGCGACCGATTCAATTGAATCCATTGCGGCTCACCATGTGGCGAATCTGCGGAAGTTTACCCCGGGACCCTATCGGCTATGCGGGCTGTCCTTCGGTGGCTTAGTCGCTTTCGAGATGGCTCAACAACTTCTGCTGGCGGGCGAATCGGTGGTATCCCTTGTTTTGCTGGACACCAGCGTTTTCGGACTCCGGGTCGACTGGACATTGTCCGAACAGGCCGCGCAATGGACGCGCCGTTTCAGGACACGCGTGGATATCCTCAAGAAGGGCGACGCGAGCAAAACCCTGACCTATCTTGGGGAAAGAAGTGTGGCCATCTGGCGGTTGTTGCGCAATCGGCTTCCGCTTTCGCGGCAGATTCTGGACGAGCAAGTGAAACAAGTAGCATCCGCGGAAAGTTTACCGCTTTCCATCTCATTGCTGCGAACGATGGTGGATTATTCTCCCAAGCCGTATTCCGGGGACATGGTGCTGCTGAGAGCCAGCGAGTACTACAGTGGGGATACCGCATTCGACCCTCAAAATGGCTGGGGAAAATTCGTTCGAGGCAAGCTGGCGGTTTATCAGGTGCCGGGCAACCACCTGACGATGCTCCACGGCGACAACGTCGGAGAGATGGCTCGACTGCTGCACAAGGCACTGCTGGCCTAGCCCGGAACATGGCTGACCGGAGGCTAAGGCGCGGGAGATCGTGCGCTTCCGGCGCAATGCCCGAACCATTGCGCAGCCGCTGTGAAGAGCAGCGAAGCTTTACGCGGCGGCGAACTTCTTTGTGGTGTTCGCGCGGGGCTTCGCGACTCTTTCCTTGATCGGGAAGTGCTGCTTCAGCCAGTTGTGCAGGCTCTCTTTTTGGGTGGCGTTGACGACGCGGTACCAGCGAATTTCGCCGGTTTGCTCGTCGTACTCAGCCATGACGTAAGCGCCCGTAGTCATGACGCTCACAATGCTATCGCCCCGCAGCCGCCCGCAGTAAAACGAATCATTAATTGTATGACGGTCAATCATTTAGTTGTATTATAGCAAGAAATGTCACACTTTGCCTGCCGGAGTCGAGTCGGCGCCATCGCGAATAACTTCATTTGTAGTTATATTGCGGCGTCGCATTTGCCTGCCCATCGCCCGGGGCAAGTATTCTAGATGATGCGGGATCTGCGCGATTCCCCAAACAACAGGACTTAATGAACCAGCCGATTCCCTCTACACAGCTGTCCCCTAAGGAGTACGCGGAACTCCGGTCGCCCGACGCATCCGGACGCGTGGACACGACGCCGTTTAGTGCAGAGTCCGGCAGTGCCCGGGTTTTAGCGGCTATGGCTGCGGCCGAACTCAATCCACGCGTGCCAGCGGCGCTGTTCGGACTGACGATCGTTCTCAGCGCCTTTCTCCTCTTTCAGGTTCAGCCACTGATTGCCAAATTAATACTGCCATGGTTTGGCGGGTCAGCAGCGGTCTGGACCAGCTGCATGTTGTTTTTCCAACTCGCCTTGCTCGGTGGCTACGCATGGGCTCACTGGCTCGTCGGCCGGCGGCTGAAACACCAGATCCTGCTCCATGCGGGGCTGCTTCTGTTAAGTCTGGCGGTGCTGCCGATTATCCCCTCGATCCGATGGAAACCGAACGGTGGCGACGATCCGCTGCTCGGCATTCTGGGGCTTCTGGCCGCAACGGTCGGTCTGCCTTATTTTCTGCTCTCCGCAACCAGCCCGCTGCTGCAATCGTGGTATTCGCGCGCTAACGGCGGAGCGCTGCCCTATCGTTTTTTTGCGCTGTCGAACGCGGGTTCGATGGCGGGGTTGCTGACGTATCCTGTCCTGGTGGAACCGAATGTGACCAACCGCCACCAGGCCTGGATGTGGTCGGCGGGGTTCATCGCGTTCGTAGTCTGTTTCCTTGTGGTCGCCTTCCGGTCGCGCTCGGCCGCGGAAACCGGAGACCAGACCGAAGCCGCCGCTTCGCAGGCCACGCGGGATGGCGCCACGCCGGCCAGAGGTGCCGAGGCCCGCGCGGTGTTCGACGCCCCGGCGCCCACATGGCGCGACAAGCTCCTCTGGATAACTTTCGCGGCCTGCGCCTCCGCTTTGTTGCTCTCGGTGACCAACCACCTGACGCAGAACGTGGCGGCGATACCGTTCCTCTGGGTTTTGCCGTTGAGCCTGTATCTGCTCAGCTTCATTCTTTGCTTCGACAGCGACCGGTGGTACAAACGCCGCTTCTTCGGTCCCGCTGCGGCGTTTTTCCTGCCGGTTCTTGCTTACGCCATCTCGGGCAACGGCAACTTTAACAGTCTCAGGTTTGCCGTCGGCCTGTTTTCCGCGGCGCTGTTCGTCCTCTTCATGGTCTGCCACGGAGAACTCGCCGCGCGCCGCCCTGCCCCGTGGCATTTGACGGCGTTTTACCTGATGGTATCGGTGGGCGGGGCGATTGGCGGATTATTGATCGGTTTCGTCTTCCCTTACATATTGCCCGCTCTGATCGACCTGCCCATCGTTCTCTCATGTACGGCTTTCCTTCTGGCATGGTTGTTGTGGCGCGAGCGCGGCGTAAAGGCGAAGGACAGCCTCAAGGACGACAAGTTTCTGACGGATCCGGTCGATAAAATCGCGATGCCCGGCATCGTGGCGGGCGCGGTTGCGTTCGTCGGGATCCGCCTGGCGATGGCTAAATATTCCGGCGCGCCCGCTCTGCTCCAAGGCCGGTATGACGTTCCCGTTCTGCTCGCCTTCGCCGCGGCGTTTATCCTTTATCTGCTTTGGCGAAGCCGTGGTATGGTCGAACCGTCGGACGAGAGGCGTGACAGACGCGTGGTGGCGTCGCTGCTGAGCGTAGCGGTGGTGTTCTGCATCTGGCGTGGCGCTATGGCGCGGCTTCACAACTCGCCGCCGCTGACCGAGGGTACATGGGACCAGATGGCATTGGGGGCGCTGGTGGGCATGACGGCCATCTATCTGTTGTGGCGCAGCCGGGACACCCTCGATAACAATCTGGTAGTGTGTGCGGCAGCCATCGGCCTGGCTTTTGGCATGACGGGATACATGGCGCGCGACGCCTGGGATTCCATCGGCATGGCGCGCGTTCTCGCGCGAAATTTTTATGGCGCGCTGGTGGTTTACGATATGGACACGACCGGCGATATGGGTCCGGTCCGCGTGCTGCGCCACGGCACCATCGACCACGGCGAACAGTTTCTCTGGCCGCAGAATCTGCGGCACGCAACCACTTACTACGCGGAAAAATCCGGTCTTGGCCTTGCTCTGCGAAGCCTCCGCGTGGAAGGAAACATCAACGTTGGATCGATTGGCTTGGGGGCGGGCACCACGGCGGTCTATGCGCGGCCAGGCGACCATTACTATTTCTACGACATTAATCCCAACGTGCCGAAAATTGCCACGACACAGTTTTCATTCCTTACCCACTGTTATGGCAAACACGAAGTGATTCTGGGAGACGCCAGGCTTTCTCTCGAAAGCGAATTGAAAAAGGGCATCAACCGGCAATTCGATTTTCTTTCCGTGGATGCCTTCTCGGGCGATGCCATTCCGGTCCACCTGTTGACGCGCGAGGCCTATAAGATTTACTGGCAGCACCTCCGGCCGAACGGGGTTCTCGCCGTTCACGTGTCGAATCTCTACCTGTCTCTGGCGCCCGGAGTCGCGCTGGCCGCGGCGGCGGACGGCAAGCAGGCCATGGAGATCAATTACGACGGCGACGACGACCGCGAAGAGACCGCGTCCGAGTGGGTGCTGGTGACGTCGCGGAAGGGCTTTTTCGAGCGGGACGAGATCAAGGGTGTGGCCAAACCGATCGCTCCGATTCCAGGTCTGCGCGAATGGACGGACGA
Source organism: Bryobacterales bacterium (assembly GCA_003136575.1). Taxonomy (GTDB): domain Bacteria; phylum Acidobacteriota; class Terriglobia; order Bryobacterales; family Bryobacteraceae; genus BOG-234. The sequence goes on from PLEX01000042.1 coordinate 11,135, forward strand.
TTACAGCAATCTGTACAAGATCCTTCGGTGAGAAGTTGATTTATGGACGAAGGTCGCGACGAACCCGGCGACTGGCTCGAGGATTACCCGACTACGCCAGACGAGGAGATCGTCCGGCGTTGACGGCGAGCCCGCGAATCAGGTGGCATTCGCGACGGCGTGCTCTGCGGCACTCGGCGAACGGGTCTACGACCTGGTCCAGGTTCGCTATGAACCGTCCCTGATCGAATGGTCTCAACGGATCGTCGGGCGCGCGCTGTGTTATCAACGATCCCCGCCCGTGGCGGTACAAGGTAAAATGGCCGTGACATCAGCTTAGCTGAAAAAGGACACGGAACGAATGAGTCAGATCACACTCAGGGTGAACGGCGGCTCGCATACGGTCGATGCCGAACCGACCACGCCGCTGCTTTATATTCTTCGAAACGATCTGGGTCTGCAAGGGCCGCGGTTCGGATGTGGACTTGGCCAGTGCGGCGCTTGCACCGTCATCGTTAACGGCGCGGCCGTTCGTTCCTGTATTACGCCTGTGTCTTCAGTCAGAACCGAAGTCACTACACTCGAAGGGATATCCCCGAACGGCAAATTGCACCCGCTGCAGCAGGCCTGGATCGAGGAGCAGGTCCCACAGTGCGGCTTCTGCCAGAACGGGCAAATCATGACAGCCAAAGCGATGCTGGATAAGAATCCGCATCCGACCGATGCGCAGATCCGCGAGACGATGAGCAGCACCTTGTGCCGCTGCTTTAGCCACTTCCGGGTTCAGACCGCCATCAAGCGCGTCGTGGTCAAAGGTGTCGCCCGGGGTACAGAGGATGCTTCACCCGCCGCCGGACGGGAGGGCCTGGCATGAACATGGCTTACAGCATTCCGGAAACCGGACTTCCAAAACAAATCGAGGAACTGCTGATCACGCACCGGCGCGGCTTCCTCCGCACCGCGGGCCTGCTCGCCGTCGGCATTGCCGGATATGCGACAGCGGGGGCCGACGAGGCCGATGCGCAAAGCGCCGCCGCACCTTATGGAACAGACCCGGGACCGGGCCCGTATCCCATTCCCGATTTCCATCAGATCGATTCATGGATCGTCATACATGAAAACAATACGGCTACGTTTTATGTGGGCAAGACCGACCCCGGCCAGGGCACCGGCACGGCGTTCCGGCAGTTGATGTCCGACGAACTGGATATCGCCTTCGACAAGACCGCGTGCATTATGGGCAGCACCGACATCACCGTCGACCAGGTCGGGGCCGGCGGATCGAGCGCGATTGAAAGAGACTCATTGCCCATGCGCCGCGTGGCCGCGGAGGCGCGCCGTGTGCTGCTTGGGATGGCGTCTGTAAGACTCGCCACGCCTGTGGATCGACTGACGGTCACCGACGCCGTTATCACCGTGGGGACCGATCCCTCAAAGCGCGTGACTTACGGCGAACTGATCGGGGGAAAGAAGTTCAATGTCGCTCTGACCGGCGGCAACGTCAACTCGATCAACGGCCAGGCAAGAATCAAACAGATTCCGGAACTCAGGTACGCGGGCCAGTCTATCCAACGGGACGATATTCCCGCCAAAGTGGACGGCTCTCTGAAATGGGCCGTCGACGTGAAGCTGCCGGGCATGGTTCACGCCCGCAACGTGAAGCCTCCATTCGCCTGCGCAAAGCTGACCGGCATCGATGAATCGTCGGTTAAGAATCTGCCCGGCTTCATCAGGGTGATGAACAAAGGTAACTACGTCGCTGTTGTGTGCGAACGCGAAGAGCAGGCCATCGCTGCCGCCCGTGTGCTCAAGACCAGTTGGGAAAAGCCGAAAACAGCTCCGTTCCCGTCGTCGGAAGATCTGTTCGACTACATACGCTCTGCAGCAGTTGCGGCACCGCCCGCGGGAGGGGGGCAGGGGCCGGCCTTCGGGCTATCGAGGCCCGTAGTGACGGGCGATCCCGACGCGGCATTCGCGAGCGCGGCAAAGATCGTCGAGGCCGAGTATTGGATCCCCTTCCAGGGACACACCGCACTCGCCGGCGCTCATGCCCTGGCGGACCCTTCGAATGGGCAGATGACGGTCTATTCGAACGACATGAAGACGTATGGCATGCGGAGGGGTATCGCCACGTTTTTGGGAATGCCGGCGGACCGCGTGCGCGTGGTCTACATGCAGGGCCCGCAGGGATTCGGCCGTACCGCCGCCGAAGACGCCGCAGCCGAGGCGGCTTGGATCGCTCAACAGCTCGGCCGCCCCGTTCGTATGCAGTGGATGAGAGACGAGGAAACGGCGTGGGATACCAAGGCTCCGGCGTTTCTGGTGAAGATGCGCGGTGCGCTCGATGCGGACGGTCGTCTGATTGGCTACGAGTACAATGCGCGCGCCTGCGACCTCAACCACCTCGGCTACAACGACCCGCAGACTACGCTGATCGCGCAACTGATGGGCACCAGAAGTGCCCGCCCGGGCGGCGGCAGCGCCTCCATGCCCTCGGACTCATATTCCATCCCCAACCGCAGGATGACCGCCGACGTGGTGGGCCTGCCGGAAGTGTGGGAGACTCCGCTGCGAACGGGAAACCTGCGCGACCCGAACGGCCCGCAGGCGGCCTTCGCGTCCGAGTCGTTTATTGACGAAATGGCGGTGGCGGCGAAGGCGGACTCTGTGGAATTCCGCATGAAAATGCTGACGACAGGCACAGGCACCGACGCCGGGTCCCGCCGCGCCCGGTCCATGGCCGTTCTCAAAGCGGCGGCTCAGACCTACGGCTGGGACGCGAGGCCGTCGCCGAAGCCGCTCGACGCGGGAAACATTCTCACCGGACGCGGCATCGCCTATTCGTTCCGCGGCGAGAGCATGGTGGCGCAGATCGCCGAGGTGGAGGTGAACCGCCAGACGGGTCATGTCTTCGCGAAGCGGCTGGTGTGCGCCTATGATGTCGGTTTTGTGGTCAACCCCGAAGCCGTTCGCCGAACCGCGGAATGCGCAACGCTGCACGGGTTGAGCAGGGCGCTTTACGAAGAGGTACGGTTCGATACCGAAAAGGTGACGAGCCGCGACTGGTTCTCGTCTCCGACGCTCCGTCACATCGACATTCCGAAGAAACTCGAGGTGTTGCTGGTGAATGGCGATCCCAACCCGGACCGTCCCGATCTGCCATCCTACGGGGCCGGTGAAGCCGCCATGAAACCGATGATCGCCGCGATTGCGAACGCTATCCACGATGCGACCGGTGTTCGCCTCCGCAGAGTTCCTTTCCGCGACGATCGGGTGCTTGCCGCGCTGAAAGCCGCGCGCGTGTCTCCGTCTTGAGTCTATGCCGGACGACCGCTATATCGGGCAAAGCGGCCCGCCGCCAGTCGAACATTCTCCAGCCGTCCCCCTACGTAATCGAAATCGGGCCGTCGGAACCGGAGAGCGCCTGCAACATGGACTCGCGGTTCTTGTAGGCCGATTCCACGGCGGAGTCTAATCCCACGCCGTAAAAGATAACCCCCAGCACCGCGGATAACGCGAGTATTCCCGCGAAAACGAATTCGTTCGAGAAGACGGCGCGCGCCCAATACGCCAGCACGATCGGCAGCAGCACGATGACGCTCAGCAGCATGATGAACAGCGTCTTGGCGCTGCTGGAGGCGTCCCACAGCGTGAGCCCCTGGTTCGGATCGGTGGAGGAGGGCATCAGGAACGGAAACAGGCCGATGCAGGCCGTCAGGATCGTGGCCGTGACCGTGAGGCCACTGGACAGCAGCGCAGCGCCTGGCCGGCCGAAGTGCAGCAACACCGCCGCAAGCATCGCCGTCAGCAGTGCGATCGCCGGTGCTAACCACAGGATGTCATGCTCGCGGTAGTTGTCCAGCCACGCCCCTGGCCGCAGCAGCACGGTCTTCATCAGCGGGCTGGACGGTCCCATGGGATCCGCGCCGCCGCCGATGCGCTGGCCGTCAGGCCCCAGCGCGAGCCAGGCGCCGGCGGCCGCAAACGTGATGACAAATACCAGCGCCGCCAGCCGGCCGATGGCGGCCGCGCGCGTCGACATCGGCTCGCCGGCCTTGAATGC
>PLEX01000074.1 GCA_003136575.1 Bryobacterales bacterium
CAAACCCCAGCCGCGTCACCGCAAAGTCCCCGGCGTCAATCAAATCCGGCCCCGTCGCCCCAACCTTATCGCGCCTTTTCGCCGTCGGCCATGGCGAAGCATCAAACGTGTCCCACATACCACCTCAATACCACGCGCGTAGCTCGAAACGAGCCAATCAAGAACCGCCATCCTCCACCCAAACCACAGATTCAAAACCACTTACTCCCAATAGAAAAAGCCGGAAAATCGCAGTGACCGGTTTTGAATCTTTATGGTTTTTCTTATCCGCGTGAATCGGCGTTCATCGGCGGCCATATTTTCCCGTTATCGTCGATTTCACCCATTAAAATCAATAACTTCCATCCAGCACTCCAACGGGCCGTGCCACTATCGGATCGTATGGAAATCTCCGACAAGCAACTGGCCGCCAACCGCGCCAACGCTCTCAAATCGAAAGGTCCGAAAACCGCTGAAGGTCGGCGCAACTCCTCCCTGAACTCCACTCGCCACGGCATTCTCGCCAACGCTGTGGTTCTCAAAGGCGAATCCCGCGAGCGTTTCTTCGCCCTCGTCAACTCATTTCACGCTGAATTCCAGCCCACAACCCCGAGCGAGTGCGCGCTCGTGGAGAGAATGGCCGTCGCTCAATGGCGGTTGCTTCGGGTCTGGGCCGTCGAGACCGCCGGCATCGAGCGCGAAGTCGCCTGCCAGACCGGCCCGACGCTGGAAGAGAACACTCCCACCCGTGCCATGATCGCCATTCAGACTCTCAGCGAAAAATCGAGGCACCTCGACCTCCTGAGCCGTTACGAGCACCGCTTCGATCGCCAGCATCACCGGGCGATCGAAGGCCTCAAGCGCCTCAGGGAGGAGAGAGATGCAAGGGAAGCCAGAAACGCGCAATGCGCTCCGGAAAATGCTGGCGCGGCACGACTCCATCAAACTACTGAAAACGAGTCACTTACGAAAATCGACGATCCCATTTCAGCCCCCTCGGAACCCATTTCATGACGCGTTCGATCCCAAAATCGGCTTCGTTTCCCGGTGCATCTGTCTTGCTTCCGTGCCCAAAATACGAACATGTGCCCTCAGGTTATAGAATGAAGATCGCCCCCGATTTCTCGCCCGCCCGGAACGAAACCCAAATGCGATCACCGCACGCCCTGACGCTCGCGATTTGCCTGCTTGCATCCGGCGGACTCGCCGCGCAAACGCCTTTTACGCTCGCGCAGGCCGTCGACGCCGCGCTCAAAAACTATCCGTCCATCCGCGTTTCTCAGGAACAACTCAACGCCGCGGCCGCCGGCATCCAACTCGCGCGAACGGCGTATCTGCCTCGAATCGACGCGCTCGCGCAGGAAAATCGCGCCACGCGCAACAATGTGTTCGGCCTTCTGCTGCCGCAAAGCGTGATTCCGTCGATGTCGGGTCCCGTGATCGGCTCTAACAACACGGGAACCGTCTGGGGAAGCGCCCTCGGCGCACTCGCAACCTGGGAACCCTTCGATTTCGGACTGCGCGAGGCCAATGTTGCCATTGCCGAAGCCTCCCGCGCGCAATCCGCAGCGACGGTGAAGCGCAGCCAGTTCGAGGTTGCGGCCGCAACCATCGATTCATACCTCACGCTCGTCGCCGCTCAGGAGATGGTGCGCGCCTCGCAGGCCGGAATCGACCGCGCGGAAGCGATCCTGCGCACAACCCGCGCGCTGTCGGACGCCGAGCTACGTCCCGGGGCCGACACTTCAAGAGCGGAAGCGGAACTGGCTGCGGCCCGTACGCAGATGATTCAATCGCGGCAGGCGGTTGAGGTTTCGCGCGCCACGCTCTCGCAGTTCATCGGAACCCCGCCGCAGCAAATCGCAGTCTCGGCGCAAGGCTTGCTTCAGCTGCCCCCGGCGCAAACTCCTGCTCCGGCCGACTTCAAAACCAACCCTCTCGCGATCGAGCAGAACGCGACGATTGAGCAGGCTCAGGCTCAGCTTCGCGCCACGGAACGCTCGTATTTTCCGAAGTTCGCAGTGCAGGGCGCAGTCTATGCCCGTGGCACGGGCGCAGCCACCGATGGCGAGCGCCTCGGAGCGCTGAACGGCATGGCTCCGACGGTCCAGGATTTCGCCGTCGGCTTCACGGTCACCTTTCCCATCATGGATTTCGCCGCATTGCATGCCAAAGAGGCGGTGCAATCGGCCAATATCAGGGCGCAGAGCGCGCGTGTCGATCAAATCGTCACCGACCTGAAGGCCCGATGGAACGTCGCGCTGGCTCAGTTGAATGGCGCGCGAGATGTCGCCGCGAACACGCCCGTGCAGGTTTCATCCGCGCGCACGGCCTTGCAGCAGGCGAACGCGCGGTATGAAGCGGGCCTCGGCACCATCGATCAGGTCGCCGAAGCGCAGCGCTTGTTGACTCAGGCGGAAATCGACGACGCGCTCTCGCATCTCTCGGTATGGCGCGCGCTCTCGGGTCTCGCGACGGCCGCAGGCGACATCCAGCCCTTCGTTGCGGAGGCAAGCAGGTAAACCATGCGACTTGTCCTCGCGGCCCTGACTCGTCCGATCACCGTCGTGGTCGCCCTGATCGCGATTGCTCTGTGCGCCGCGCTTGCCATCCAGCGCATGCCGGTCGATATCTTCCCGCAGGTGGGCGAGCCCGCCATCTACGTCGCGCAGCCCTACGGCGGCATGGACCCCGCGCAGATGGAAGGCTACATCACGTACTATTACGAGTACCACTTCCTCTACATCACCGGCATTGAGCGCGTGGAAAGCAAGAGCATTCAGGGCGCCGCTCTGATGAAGCTGGTCTTTCACGAAGGCACCAACATGAGTTCCGCTATGGGGGAAACCGTCGGCTACGTGAATCGCGCCCGCGCGTTTATGCCGCCCGGAACCGTGCCTCCGTTCATCACTCGTTTCGATGGCGGCAGCGTCGCGGTGGGCCAGTTGGTTTTCGACAGCGCCACGCACAGCCGCGCGGAATTGCAGGATTATGCGATCAACCGCGTGCGTCCGCTGTTTGCAACTCTGCCTGGAGTCTCCGCGCCGCCTCCGTTTGGCGGCAGCCAGCGCACTATTGTGATCACTCTGGATCCCGCGAAGCTCCGCCAGTACCGTATGTCGCCGGATGAGGCGATCGAGGCCGTCAGTAAGGCCAGCGTCGTGATGCCCTCGGGCAACGTTTTCTCCGGAACGCTCAACAAGATCGCCCGGACCAATTCAGCGCTCGGCGGAAACCTGTCCGAATTGCTGAGCACGCCGATCCGTCCGAAATCGGGCGCAACCGTTTACCTTCGCGACGTCGGCACGATTGAGAATGGCACCGATCTGGTAACCGCCTACGCTCACGTCAATGGCAAGCGCACCGTCTATATTCCGGTCACAAAGCGCGCCGACGCTTCGACGCTGGCCGTTATCGAGGCTGTGAAAGCGGCTATCCCCACGTTTAAGAAAGCAGTTCCGGAAGACGTGGACGTGCGCCTGGAGTTCGACCAGTCTCCCTTCGTGACGAATTCCATCCGCAATCTGGCGAACGAAGGAATGTTGGGGGCGGTTCTCACCGGCCTGATGGTGCTCCTTTTTCTTCGCGACTGGCGCAGCGCGGTGATCGTCGTCATGAACATTCCATTCGCGCTGCTGACAGCGGTAATCCTGCTGTGGGCGACGGGGCAGACCATCAACATCATGACGCTCGGCGGACTCGCGCTTGCTGTGGGCGTTCTCGTGGATGAAGCCACGGTGGAAGTGGAAAACATCCACACCGAGCGAAGGCACGGCGGCTCCATCGCGCGCGCCGTATTCGATGCGACAAAACGGACCGCGCTCGCCCGCCTGCTCTCCATGCTATGCATTCTGGCCGTGTTTGTTCCGTCGTTCTTCATGGTCGGAGTGGCGCGCCAGCTCTTCGTACCCTTGTCGCTCGCAGTCGCCTTCGCCATGATCGCGTCATATCTGTTGTCGAGCAGTCTCGTGCCCGTGTTTTCGGTCTGGCTGCTCAAAAGCGCGCACGCGGAATCAGCGAAGCCCGGACTCTTCGACCGCTTTCGCGACCTTTACGAACGCTACCTCGGCGTTGTCCTGCGATTCCGCTGGCCCCTCGTCCTTGCCTATCTCGTTAGCGCCTGCGCCATCGTCTACATCATGGTGCCGAAAATGGGCACCGAGATTTTCCCCGAGTCCGATTCCAAACTGATGCGCATTCGCCTGCGCGCCCCCACCGGAACCCGCGTGGAAGAAACCGAACGCATCGTCCTCCGCGCTCTCGATGTAATCAAATCCGAAGCCGGCCCGGACAACATCGCCATCACCAGCGATTTCGTCGGCATCATTCCCTCGAGCTACCCGGTCGACCTTATCCATCTCTTCACCAGCGGCCCGCAGGAAGCCGTCATCCAGATCGCCCTCAAGGCAGGCGCACCGGGGGGCGAAGGCCTGCGTGAACGCTTGCGCACTGGGCTGGCAAAGGCTCTTCCCGGAACCAGCGTGTCGTTTGAAGCGGGAGATATCGTGAGCCAGGTGATGGGTTTCGGCTCACCCACACCGATCGAAGTCGCCGTCATGGGGACCAACCTTCAGGACGACTACGCCTATGGCCAGAAAATCCAGGCGCAAATGGCGAAGCTGAGTTTCCTCCGCGATCTGCAGTTCGCGCAATCGGTGAACTACCCCACGCTCGATATCAATATCGACCGCGAACGCGCCGGTCAGTTCGGTCTGACAATGGCCGACGTCACGCGCTCCGTGGTCCCGGCTACCTCCTCGTCGCGCTTCACGCAGCCCAACTACTGGCGTGATCCCGCGTCGGGCAACGCGTTTCAGATTCAGGTCGAACTGCCGCAAAACGGACTGCAAACCAATGACGCCATCAACGCCATTCCCGTCATGCAGAGTGGACGCGGCGACACGCGCCTTTCCGACGTCGCCACATTGAAGAACGGGACCATGCCGGGCATCATTGAACGCAATAACGGGCAACGCGTCATCAGTCTGACGGCAAACATCCACGGGATAACGCTGGGCGAAGCCGCGCCGCTGCTCCGCGCCGCCGTGGCGAAGGCGGGCGAAGTTCCACGCGGCATTACAGTCACGTACCGCGGCCAGATTCCGGCGCTCGACCAGACCATCACCGGGCTCAGAACCGGCCTGCTCCTGGCCGTCCTCGTGATCTTCCTGTTGCTTGCCGCGAACTTCCAGTCTTTGCGTCTGGCGCTTTCTATCATTCTGACGATCCCCGCAGTTCTTTGCGGGGTGCTGATCATGCTGAAACTGACCAACACGACGCTGAACATCCAATCCTTCATGGGTGCGATTATGGCGATTGGCATTGCCGTCGCGAATTCGATTTTGCTCGTCACCTTCGCCGAGCGTTTCCGTCATGAGGGGAAATCTCTGGCCGACTCCGTTCGCGAGGGCGCTGGCGGCCGTCTGCGAGCCATCCTGATGACCGCTGCGGCAATGACCTTCGGCATGCTCCCGATGGCGATCGGCGCAGGCGAGAGCGGAGGACAAGCCGCGCCGCTGGGACGCGCTGTGATCGGAGGCTTGTTGCTGTCCACCTTCGCGACGCTGACGATCTTGCCATCGATCTACGCGATCCTTCAATCTCGCGCCACTACAGCCTCCGCGTCACTGAACCCGAACGATCCTGAGAGTCGATACTATGAACGCGTCTAAGCCCCCCGCCCACCAGCCCGAAACGGAGACAGTCTCCCGCCATCCCGCGAGACCCGCCCACCAGCCCGCGAGACTCTCCCGCCAGGTCGCGAGACCCTCCCACCAGCCCGCGAGACCTGCCCACCAGCCCGTCTCTCCAGGCCTCCGCTGTGGGGCAGGCGGTTCCGCCTGCCATGTGTTTCTGTTCGTCCTCGCCTCACTGCCGCTATCCGCGCAAAAAATCGAATTCACAACAGTACTCTCGAAATCCATCTCGCGAACCATCGATATCCCCGGCGAATTCGAACCCTTTCAGCAGGTCACTCTGCACGCCCGTGTCCCGGGCTACGTGGAGCGCGTCGCTGTCGATCGCGGTTCATCGGTCAAACAAGGTGACCTGTTAGTCGAGTTGAGTGCACCGGAAATGGCATCCCGCATCGCCGAAGCTCAGGCGCGTATAGAAGCCGCAGACGCCGATCGCCTTCAGGCGGAAGCGCAGTTGGCGGCCACGCGCAGCACTTACCAGAAACTGAAGAAGGCGTCGGAAACCCAGGGCGCGATCGCGGGCAACGAACTGGTCCAGGTCCAGGAACAAATCGAAGCCGAACAAGCGCTCATCCAGTCCCGGCGCCGATTGAGCGAAGCAGCCGCTGCGAGTCTTAAGACGCTTCAGGATATGCAGGCCTATCTGCGAATCCTGGCTCCCTTCGATGGCATCGTCACGGATCGTCTGATCCATCCTGGCGCTCTGGTGGGGCCGGGCGCCGAAGCGCCTTTGCTCGTCCTCCGGCAGATCTCGAAACTCCGCCTGATCGTGCCGGTGCCTGAAGAGGATTCCGGCACGCTCCTGCAGGGCGCGAAAGTCGCATTTCACGTGCCCGCATTTCCGGAAAAAACCTTCTCCGGCGTAGTCGCGCGCAGTTCCCACACCCTCGATCCGAAGACCCGCACACTGACCGTCGAACTGGACGTTCAGAACTCCGACTTAGCCCTCGCGCCGGGTATGTTTCCGACAGTTGTCTGGCCCGTACGGCGACCGGGTCAGTCGCTCGTCGTGCCCGCGACCAGCGTCGTCACAACCACCGAGCGGACTTTCGTGATTCGCAATCAGGCGGGACACGCCGAATGGGTCAACGTAAAAAAGGGCGCGGCCGAGGGCGACCTTGTTGAAGTTTCCGGCGCACTTAAACCAGGCGACTCGATCGTGAAACGCGCCTCCGACGAAACGCGCGACGGAGCAACTCTACCGGCAAAGTAGCGCCGCTGGCGCCCTATACAATTCTGTTATGAGACGAGCGATACTATTCACCCTGACCGCCGGCCTGCTTCTCGCCGCCGACCCTTGGACCGCGACCGACATCGTAGCCCCGGCCGCACTCGCCAGGGACGTGAAAGGCCCGCTCATCATTCACGTCGGTTTCGACGTGCTCTACCGGGCAGCGCATATCGCAGGCACTCCCTACGCCGGTCCCGCGTCGAAGCCCGAGGGACTCGCCGAACTGAAGAAGGCCGTCGCCGGCCAGCCGCACGACCGCGACATCGTGATTTACTGCGGCTGCTGTCCGATGGAAAAATGCCCGAACATCCGCCCCGCATTCGCCGCCCTCCGCGAAATGGGTTTCACCCGGGTCCGCGTGCTGAGCCTGCCGGAAAATCTCAAGACCGATTGGATCGACCACGGCTATCCGACCGACCAACGTTCGCAGTAGCCAGCCGTTTGAGATGAGTTTCCCTATATCAGTCCACGCGCCCAGTAAGCGCTGGACCGGTTTTATCGCCGTCTACTCAGCCCTCGGCCTCTTCTTCGCGTGGTACGCGACGATCGAACTGAAGCGTAATCCCGTCGGAATCGGCGAACTCGTTTCGCTCTACGCCTGCTTGCTGATGCTGCTGGCGTTCTACCTGGCCGCGGGCTTTACCGCGTCGCGATCCTGGCTGATCGAGCGGCTGCACGGCGAGCGCGGCGCAATCGGCTGCCTCGCGATTTTCGTCGTCCCGTACCTCATTTACGCACTCGGAACCGGCGATTTTCGCTGGCTCGCGTTCTTGCGCCTCATCGCCATCGCAGCGCCGCCGCTGCTACTGCTCGGAAGCGCCCGCATTCGCGATCCGGGCCGATTACATTGGCAGGACCTGCTGGCGCTCCTGTGGCTGATGGCCCCGGTCTTCGCCGGCCAAATCGGCGGCATCTGGAACGTCCCGGTAAATCTGGACTTCATGGCGCGCCTGTTCATGGTCGGCGTGGGCTCCTGGGCGTTTCTGATTTTCCGCAGTGTCCCGGATTCCGGCTACGAATTCGCCCTGTCGCTCCATACACCGCGCGACGTTATCGGGAACTTCGGCGGCTTTGCCCTGATCGCGCTGCCGCTCGGCTACGCCCTGCATTTCATTAAATGGAACCCGCAGTGGCATGGCGCGCCCGCATTCGCTTCGGACCTGATCGTTATCTTCCCCTTCATCGCGGTCACCGAGGAATTATTCTTCCGCGGACTGATCCAGAATCTGCTCGAAGGCTCATTCCGCTCGCGTTACGCCGCCCAGGCGATCACTGCATTGTTATTCGGCCTCTCTCATATCCGCCATGCGCCATATCCGAACTGGCGTTACGTCGCGCTTGCGACCGTCGCCGGCTGGTTCTACGGCTCGGCATATCGGGCGCATCGGAGCCTCATGGCATCCGCCATAACCCACGCGCTCGTCGACACGCTGTGGCGTACCTTCTTCACGCTTCCGAAGGGATGACCAACCTTAGTAAGTCGCGAAATTACGACGCCATCGAAGCGCTCCTGGTCTTCGCGATCGTCATGATCTACATCTGGCGAATCCGGGCCGCGCACCCGTTTTTCTGGATTGTCCCGTTCGCGCTGATTCTCGCGTCTCAAGCGATCCACGGCGAGCGCCCGTCGTCCCTCGGCTTCCGCACCGCCGGGTTCGGCGACTGCCTCGCGGTCTTCGGTCCGGCGTTCGCCGCACTGGCCATTACGGGTTGGATCGCCGGGTCGCTCCTCCGAACCATCCGGCCTCAGTCGGCGGTTCAGATGCTCGCGTCGTTCGCGGTGTATCTGCCGTGGGGATTATTCCAGCAGTATCTAATGAACGGCTACTTTCTCAGACGTCTGGAAACGGCTTTTTCGCGAACAGCCGCGGGCGCTTTGACATCCGCCCTTTTCTGCGCCGCCCACGCGCCGAACTGGTTCCTCATGCTGATCACCGCGATGGGAGCGCCGGCGGCGATTTGGGTCTACCGAAGGTACGGAAACCTCTGGTTCCTCGGCCTCGCGCACACCGTGCTCGGTTTCGTGTCGTTCATGATCGTGCCCGATTCGATAAGCCATCATCTCCGGGTGGGGCCGGGCTGGTACCCTGGCGCTGACCTGGAATGCCCCTCCTGTGAAGCTCAGTCGACCGGATAATAACCCTGCCGCGCCTGCACGACCAATTCCTTGCGGCGGGCCTTCAGGCTGATAGTGCGGAACGCGCCGCCGCCCGTCAGCCGGTCGGGCGTGTAGCCGATGCTGTACTGGCTGCGCAGTTCCTCTTCGATCCGCCGGTAGATCGCGTCGATGCCCATTTTGCGCGAGACTTCGAAGAAACCGCCGCCGGTTTCCCGCGACATCTTTTGCAACACTTTGTAGCCGTCGGCGTCCATGCCACCCATGCCGATACGGCCGAAACCGACGAAGCCGCCGCCGCCTTCCTCGCCTTCGAACATGATCGAATAAATGAGCGTGTCGGCGCGCTGCGCTTTTTCGATGGCCGTGTCCATTGAGGCAAGGCTGCCGTGATCCACGCCGTCGGTCAGAAGTACCACTGCTTTGCGGCCCTGCTGGTGGCGCATGATTTCGTCCGCTGCAAGATAAACGGCGTCGTATAAAGTAGTGCCGCCGCCTCCGCCTCCGCCACCGCGTCCGCCGCGTCCCCGGCCACCGTAGCCGCCACCGCGCCGGTTGCCTGGGCCGGGCACTTCCATGCCTTCCAGCGCGCGCCGTAGTTTTTCCTTCGACGACGTCAGATCCTGCAGCAATTCGGTGTCGAAATCGAAGTGGGCGAGAAAAGTCTTGTCCAGATCTTCGCGCAGGACCTTATCGAGGAACCGATAGCTGGCCGTCTCTTCCTCGCCCAGAACGTTTCGCTGGCTGCCGCTGGTATCGACGAGCAGGCCGAGAATCAGCGGAAGATTCGTCTCGCGTGAAAAGTACTTGATCATCTGCGGGCGACCGTCCTCGGAGAGCAGGAAATCGTCCTTCGTGAGATCGGCGATTATGTCCCCGGCTTTGGTCCGGACGGTGGCGAGGACGTTGACGACTTTTACATCGCTGGAAAACGTGGTGGCGTCTTTAGTCGCCGTGGTGGCGGCGTCCGGGGCTGGGTTGGCCGGGTGAGAATCCTGTGCCGGGAGCAGCCTGGCGGCCAGCGCGAGACTGCTGGTCGTCAATAGGGATCGTCTGGAAAGGAGGCTGAACATCGTGGAACGCTTCCATGGAACTCGCGCAAGTTACGCCGCCGAACCCGGATGAAGGTAGTTCCTCCGATGTCTGGCGCCGTGTTCGGCGGCCCTTGCGCTCCAAAAGATACGATGGCACTACTGGCGGCGTTTCGCAACTGGAAAAAATGACGGGGAAAGGACTTTCCCGCAGCACAGGACCACTTCAGTGCTGCCGGCGCTGCGGAGCGGTCGAATAGAGCTTCCAGACCACGACAGCCGAAGCCAGACTGGCAGGAATGGCCAGCCACTGCAAGATCGCGGGGCCGCCAGCAGACATAGCGACGCCCCCAGCGGCCAGGCAGGAAGCCGCATAAACCAAAGCCACCGGCCGGGCGGATCTGGCGCGCGAGCGGCGAACACGCTCGATCTCGGCCCGCCACCAGATCAGGCCGGGCGGAGGCAACGGGCGCTCCGGATCCGGCGTCGCCATTTGGCGCAGGGCAAGCTCAATATTCGGCCGATTGTTCATGACGATTGCCATCCGTTCTTTCGCAGAATACCTTCCAGTTTACGCCGTGCGCGGAACAACATCACGCGGACGCTGGCGGCGTTGCAACCCATCGCCGCCGCTACCTCGTTGTGCGACAGCCCTTCCACATGCGCCAACCAGAGCATCATCCGTTCGCGCGGGGCGAGGAGCCCGAAACAGCGTTCGAACCCGGACGCGCCCGCGGGATTCTGGCCGGATAAACCCCGAGCCGCCTCAGAAACGTACGCTCGCTGCCGGTGCTCCTTTCTCCAGCGGTCGAGCACGAGGCGCGTGGCGATCCGGTAGAGGTAAGCGCGCAACTGGCCGGCATCGGAAGTCGCGGGCGACGCTCCGAGCAGGCGCACGTAGGAATCCTGCAACAGATCGTCGTCGGTCGCGCCGGTCATTCGGCGTATGTAGGAGCCGAGCGCGGGCGCAGTCTGGCGGTAGAAGACGTCGAACTCGTCTCGCGTCATTTTTAGGCAGATCGCCGCGTTGATCGCCCCGGACGGAGTTGTGGCCTTCGACGCCGGGCCGGGTTCGTCCCGCGTGGTCGCATAGTTGATCGACAGGCTATCGGTCATTTTCCGTTGGGCGCTTGGTTCTTGGCAGCCGAATCTTCTTTTTCTCCCAGGCGCCGGGAGATGCGCAGCGAGACGTACGCCGATACCAGGAAGCCGAGTCCCAGAAACACAATGATAAACGCTCCGGCGGCGTCCAGACGGCTGGATTCCCGAATGATCTGGCCGTGGTCGCTCATGACATGCACGCCGACCATGATCCCCATCCCGAGGAAAATCAGCAGAATGCCGATGCGAACGGAATTCACGACGCCTTGCGCCGGGCTGGCGATCTTGTCGGAGATCTGCGCCATGAAATTGCGTCCACCCTCGGTTTCGAGGAACGCCACCAGGTCGGTGGCCGATGAAAAGCGGTCGAGCAGTTGGTTCTGGATCTGGGTCTTCTTGTGACGGCGGTAACCATTGGCGATCAGCCACGCCAGCCAGGCGAAAAAGGAGGTGAAGATCAGGATGTGAATTACGATTCCAGGTAGTCCGTGAGTTGCCATTGTGTTTCGTTCCTGCGCTTAGAACGAACGGCGACGCGGATCCGTTAACAGGTTTGGCAATCCGACTCAGTGGATCGGAGGCCTCATTTGCTAAAATTCAGGTACGCGCTGGAAACAGCCCGGTTAGCTCAGTTGGTAGAGCGCCAGTTTTGTAAACTGGATGTCGCTGGTTCAATCCCGGCACCGGGCTCCATTCCTCTCAATCGCCTTCCTCGCTCAAAGGAGTCGGAAGTTGACTTCGACGACGGAATGGAATTCCACGGGCTTGCCGTCCTTCATGCTCGGTTGGAATCTCCACTGCCGGACCGCTTCTATTGCCTTTTCATCGAGACCCATGCCAAGACCTTTGACGACGCGAAAATCCCGCGCGGGACCCCTGCCGTGTCGATTGTTATCGACAACACCACTATTCCCGCGAGCTTTGCCTGCCTCGCTTGTTCCGAGTAATACGGGTCGACCTTATGAATCAAAACAGGCACAGTTGAACCGTCTGGTGTGAGATGGGCGTCCGCGCGCGGCCCGGGCGCCGGTTCGCCGGGCGGAGGTGCTCCGACGGCGGTCTTATCCGCGGCAGTAGTTGGGTTCGGAGCCTGCGCTTCCATCGCGCATCGGAATCCCCTGCCGCGCTGCACGTCCTGCGGCGCAACGGTAAGGCGGCTGGATGCCCGCGCACTGCGCTGATCAAAAATAACTGAGCCTCCCCTGAGAATCTTCATCTCAGCCTCGCCATCCCGGACCCATTCCCATACGTTGCCGAGCATGTCGTAGAGTCCGAAAGCATTCGGTAGTTTCATGGCAACCGGATGCGTTTCCCGACCGCTGTTGCCGGCGTGCCACGCAACTTCATCCACGGCGCCGAAACGCGCGTAAGCGATCCCTCCGCGCGCGGCGTATTCCCATTGCATCTCCGTTGGGAGTCCACCGCCGATCAAAGTACAATAATTTATCGCGTCGGTCCACGCTACCATCTCGACAGGAAGCTGGTCCCCCTTGTGGAAGCTCGGATTGCCGCCCGTCACGCGCTGGTANNTGGTCGCATTCCGCGTCACCCTGGGAGCAGCCCATTGTGAACGATCCTGGCGGAATCCATACATAGCGCAGACCATCCTTCGCGTTCAAGATCGGATCGTGGGCTCCCGCCAGCGTCGAATTCGGCGGCGCCTGCGGCGCGGCAGGCCTCGCATCGGAATGTGCCACAGCGAAGTCGCCGATGTCCGGCGCCGCGACGCGCGCCGCATCCACCGGGGCCGACGCGGCTTCGCGCTCGGGATCGGTGCCAGACGAGTTGGGGATAACGTAAACCGCTGTCTCAACGTCGTCCGAACTCACTTCAACGGAAATACGGTCGCCGGGATGCAGCAAAGAGTCGCGGATCGGCTTGCCGTCTCTGTCTCGAAACTCAGTCTTCGTTAGCAGACGGAAACGCAATACCTTACCCGACGCAGTCTGCAACAACAACTCCTTTTCGACGAGACGGCGAAGAGTGCCGTCGACGGACCTGAGCGAAGGAGTGACGCCCGAGTTCGCCGCCACCGGCGCGCGAGCCGCTTGCGGAGGACTGCTCCGGGGAGCGGAGAAGTTGCTCTCCGCGGTGTAGTGCACCGTGGCGCTGAATTCCGCGTCGCGAACGTACATGGTGAATCGATCTCCATCGGCGATCTGGTAGATCCCGTTATCGGCGTAGGTCTGGTAGTTCGATCCCAACGCGAAAGTAATGAGGGTATCGCTGTATTCCGAGACGACGAGACCGAAATGATCGCGCCGAATGGCGGGAACGTCGTAGCCCGCGCTCATTCCCTGGCCTTTGGAATCGACGATGTGCAGGGAGGCTCCGAAATCCTGTCCCGTGGCGCCGTTTTGTGCAACGGCGGTTATTGCGGGAACAGGATAAAACCCGCGGCCTACGACGTGGATGGTCGGGCTGGATGGCGTGCCCGTGAATACAACCGAAGAAATCGAGGCTGGCTGCACCGGACCCGGAGTCGTATTTTGCGTGGGACGGGGCGGGATGCTTTGGGGAGGAGGCGGCGGCGCGGGCGGGCGATTCGCCGCTTCTATCTGACCTTTAACGAAGCGTACTGTGCCGTTGGTCGCCGCTGGCTGGCCTCCAATTGCAGCGGGCTGGAATTTCCATTTTTCGAGGCTGCGCGCCAGCAGATCCGATCCCGATTTCGGCCCCGATATGGCATGGATGTTTTTCACGGAGCCGCTCTCATTGACGGTGAAGCCGAGGCTCACGGTTTCGTTCGTGCTGTCGCCGGTGGCATTTGGCATACTCGCGTCTTTGAGAACGGGCGGCGTGAGGCCTGGATCCGGGGAAAATTCGATGGGGCCGGAGTAGTACCAACGGTCGGGGGCGCGGCTTCCTAACAGCCCGAAGTTTATCTCGACCACCGCCCGCGTGCTGACTGGCACGCCCTGGTTGGATCCTGGATGAAAGCGCCATTTCTGAACTGCTTCCATTGCCTTTTGATCGAGGCCCATGCCAAGGCTTTTTACGACCCTGATGTTTTCGGCGATACCCTCCTTGTTCACGACAATCGAAAGCGTTACGGTGCCGCCAATGCTCAGTTTCCGGGCCAATTCGGAATATTCCGGGTCCACCTTGGTGATGATGGACGGTGCGGTGGCTCCGTTGCCGACGCTGTAGACGCCGTCGGCGTTGGGTTTTCCCTGCTGGGCAGGAGCGGGAGTCGGCATTGCGGCCGACGAGGTTGTGCCGTCGGCGTTTGTGATGATCGCGGTGTCCCGCACCGAGGGATCGGTCGCGCTTTTCGGTGTCACGGCCTGAAAAGCGGCGAGGCGAGTTCCGGTGCCCTTTGCGGTGGTACCGCCAGTGCCGGATGCGACGATGAGGAACGGGTGTGTGAGGAATGTTGTCTCCGTCCATGTTGCGCCTATGGGGAGGGTCGCACGATCCAGCCTACGTTCGCCCTGGTAGGTGATCCAATAAATATCGACGGGGCCGCCGCTTCGGTTGACAAAATCGATTATCGTCGGCACAGCGCTGTTAATCGAACGGCCGGTGCTCTCTACCGTGACCGGATCGAGCGATTTCAGCATCACGCCGGTGTGCGTAGACGTGGCTGGCGCGGCCGGAGTCGGGGCAGATGCCGCAGGCGCAGTTCTGCGTTGCGCGAAAGCCGAAGGTGCGGCCGTGCTGAGTTGACCCATCCAGTATTGAGCGCGATACGTTTTCTCTCCGTCGCCGCCGCGGAGGTCCTCGGCGAGCACGGCTTCGGCAGCCACCCGGTAATGGGGAAGAATCTGCTGTGCCTGTTTCCTCCATTCCGCATTGTCGGGCGCATCGATAAGAATGCGGCAAACGGTCTCCGCTTCCGTTTGCGATAGGTCGGGCATGGGCCGACCGGTTGACGCCGGACCGAGCAGGTCGTCCAGAAACGGCCGGGCGGTATCGGGGTATCGATACATCAGGTGCCCGAGTACGGGTGCGTAGGCGGGAACGAACGTTGCCTGCCGAGCCTGACGCCACGAGTACTCGACGATGGCCGAGGCCAATTGCGGGTCGGCCAGCGCTTCGATTACCTCAGGAAGATTGGCTCTCCCGTCCCGGCGCCATGCGGCAATTATTTCTTCGTCGATCAGATCCCGGTACCAGACGAGCAGTCCGGAGATGGTTGAGAGGGTTTGCTTACGGTTCGAGGAATCTACTTTGTCCAGTAAGTTCGCGACCTGCCGGTGCGCGGCTGCGGGTGATATCGGAGCGGGTCCGACCTCTTTAAACTGCGCATTGGCCAGCGGCGCAAGGAAGTGGCAGGAAAACAGCGTAAAGGCGACTGCCCGCTTGAGGAGAGGGGATGGCTCCGATACCAGAAGCCCGATTCGTGAAAAGGCAGGCGCGGTGTAGCGCATATATCGCGGATGCTCCTGTTTCAGACCGTGCCATCCAACAATCCTGGAAGTTGCCGGGGCTTGTCAGATTAGTTTAGCAATAAACGGGCTTATTAGTGGAACGGGTTTTCACATTCTACACTGCGCTGTCGTGTGCAGTGCGCGACCCGATGCTGTCGGGATTGGCCGTCGAGCGGGTTGTTGGCCGGAAGTGTGGTCTTGCGCCATTACCGGCGCCGCCCAGCCTAACGCTTGAAGTAATCGGCGTTGATCTTCGTGAAGTGGGACCACTTCTCGGGCAGATCGTCCACCGCGAAGATCGCGGAGACCGGGCAAACCGGGACGCAGGCCCCGCAGTCGATGCATTCGACCGGATCGATGTAGATCATTTCGACGCTGGCGAAGTCCGCTTCGTCCTTCTTCGGGTGGATGCAATCCACCGGACAAGCGTCGATACAAGCCGCATCCTTCGTTCCGATACAGGGTTCCGCAATTACGTATGCCATAGAGGGTTGGGGAAACCCTTAAATTAGCACACGGGACAGGCTCGCGCGTGAAGGCCCGTTACATTGGTACGTGGCGCGCATTCTGGCTATCGAAAGTTCGTGCGACGAGACTGCGGCGGCCGTTCTCGAAGACGGCTCGCGCGTGCTTTCGAACGTAGTGGCCAGCCAGCTGGCCCTGCATGCGAAGTATGGCGGCGTGGTGCCGGAACTGGCATCGCGGGAGCATCTTCGTTCCGTGGTACCGGTGGTGCGAGAGGCGCTTCAAAAGGCCGGGGTGGAGTGGCGGGATCTGAGCGCTGTAGCGGCCACTTCAGGACCGGGTCTGGCTGGCGCTCTGCTGGTAGGGTTGACGTACGGCAAGGCGATTTCGTTCGCGACCGGAATTCCGCTGATTGCGGTCCATCACATCGAAGGCCATATCCAGTCCGTGATGCTGGAAGGGCGGCAACGTGGCGAGCCTGTGGGGTTGCCGGCGCTCGCGCTGGTGGCGAGCGGGGGCCATACGCACATGTATGAAGTATGCGATTCCGGTTACCGTCTCCTGGGCAAGACGCGGGACGACGCGGCGGGGGAGGCTTTCGACAAAGTGGCGAAACTGCTGGGGTTCGGCTATCCCGGCGGCCCCGTGATTGATCGCCTTGCTCCACATGGCGATCCTCACGGAGTCCCGTTTACGCTGGCGCGGGTGAAGGGATCGCCTCTCGATTTCAGCTTCAGCGGACTCAAGACCGCGGTGCTTCGCTGGGTGGAAGGCCACGATCTGGCGGCGGAAATCGAGGCCCGGAAGCAGTTGGTGCGGCACGATCCTCAACCTTCCTCTGAAGCCTGGCTCAGCGTGACTCCGCAGGCCACTCGAGATCTCCTGGCGAGCTTCCAGCACACGGTGATCGACGAACTGCTGGGGCACGCTGCCGCCGCTGCCGCGCAGATGGAAGACGTGAGGTCGCTGATTATTACCGGCGGCGTGGCCTGTAACGCGGGACTGCGGGCGGCCGCTGGCAAACAGTGGGCAGGATTGCCGGTTTATTTTCCGACTCCGGCGTTATCGACCGATAATGCCGTGATGATTGCGGCGGCGGCGTGGGCGAAGTTCGAGCGCGGCGAATTCGCGCCACTGACGGAGATGGCCCAGCCGAACGCGGCTTTGGCCTAGACAACGCCGCGAATCAGGACGAGTACGGCACGATTACGGCCGATTGCGGTTCCGCGCCGCCATGAAACATCGCAAAGACGGGTTTGGGCGCTTCGGCGACGATAGCGTCTCCGCGTTTGTGCAATACGGCCGGAATGTGGATAACCGACACGTCGCCGGAATCCTCGTCCACCACAAAAACGTAGTCCTCTTCGCCGGCAGACGGTCCGATCAGGATCTCGCCGGGGCGACCACCAGTTCGAATGGACGCTTTGACGCGTCGCGTCTCGATCTCGACGATCGTGACATCACCCGCCCTGGGATTGCTGAGAAAAAGCAGATTAAGCACCGGGGCGACAGCCATGCCGAAAAGCGCGCGGCCGGCGTAGAGCGTCTGATCCACCTGATTCTGATAAGGGCTGAAGATTACCAGTTGAGGTTCCTGGTCTGCGCCAGTGACAAAAACCTGCCCGCCGCCGCCATCGGCGCAGAAGCGGGCCGGCCGTATGGGCACGGGCAAACGCGCCAGCACCGAGCCGGATGCGGCGTCGAGCGAAACGATCTGGCGGGCGTCCGGCGCGGCGACGAAGACTGTCTGGCCGTCTTTGCGGTACTGGATAGCGTTCAGAGGGCCGGCGTCGATGGTGGAAACGCCGAGTAAGTCGCCGCCCGGAACGGCTATCCGGGCAATTCGGGCCGATGTCCCGGCTTTCGTTGTGCGGACGGACTGTGAGGGTTCCAGCACGATCGCAGCCTGCGCCTGGGCGGCCGCAATGGCCCGCGGCGCGGCGGGAAGTTCGGTGCGATGAGCGATTCTAAAGGTGCTGGTGTCGATTACAACAACGAAATGAGGCGGGCCTGCCGCAATGACGAGATAGTCAGCGGTAGTGGTGAGAGCGGCGGCGGCGATCTTCCCTCCGATGTCGACCTTTGCCGTTACGGCACGACTGAGCGGGTCGATGCGAACGACGGTCTGGCTTGCGGAACAGACGGCGAACAGCTTACCGCGCGCGCTCAGAACCTGGTCCGGGACAACGCCCAGCGGGATGGATCCCGAACGCCGGAAGCTGGAGAGATCGGAAACGACCACCGCTCTTTCCGCCGCGCTGGCTACGAACATCCACGCCTGATACCTCGGCGCGCGCTTGCGGGAGCAGGCAACCAGAAAAGAAGCCGAGGCAAAGAAGGAGCGTCGCGAAACGTAGTTGGTGCGCCGGTTCAACGAGGAGTCCAGAACCGCATCGTAGCAGAACCTTTGGCGCGCCGGGAGTGGAGGCAGAATAGGAATGTGCGGCTTACCAACCGATGCTACGCTGTCACCGGTCTCGGATATTCGGCGCCGTGGTGCGTGAATTCGGGTTTTATCGTTGGTGACCGGCTCACCCTGGTAATCGATACCGGCGCGAATACACTGGCGGCGCGAACGGTCCATGGTTACGCCTGCGCCGCGAGGCCTCAAAACGAGCTGCGCGTGGTTAACACGGAAAAGCATTTCGACCACATCGGCGGGAACGGTTTTTTTCGGGACCTCGGGATCGACGTGTGGGGCCATGCCGGAATTGAGCGAACCGGCGGGGAATTTCAGGCGGAGATCGCGGAATTCAACGACGCGATCCAGTGCGCCGTCCGACGGAATCGCGGCGAGGCCCGAGTTTTCTTCAGCGACACACGCGTGGTGAACCCGAACCGTCGGATTACGGAGGAGACCCGATTCGAACTGGGCGGGTGCACCGCGGAGATCCTGTTGACACCCGGCCACACGGCAACGAATATTTCCGTTTGGGTGCCTGACGAGCGAGCACTGTACACCGGCGATTGCCTGATTAGCGGGTACCTGCCGAACCTCGATGCCGGAGGTCCGGCGGAATGGAGAGTCTGGCTGGAATCGCTGCGCCGAATCGAGTCGCTGGAACCGGCGATCGCCGTCGCCGGTCATGGCCCGGTGATGCGAGGCGATGGAATTCAACTGGCGGTGGATACGGTCAGAAAGGTACTCGAACAAGCCATTGCTTTGGGCTGTTCTCCGACCGCCTGCGTTGGCAACGTCGGTTCCTGAAGTTATCCGCCAGGCAGAAGTAGTACCGCGTTTCCTGGTGTACACTGGCACGAAGATGACGGAGACGGTGTCCGGCGACATTACGGGTTTGGAACGGCGGCGTTGCTCTTGGCTGCCGCCCCCGCCATCGATTCGCGATGCCTTTATCGTAACGCTTTGGGCAACTGCTAAGCGGTGCCATTCGCCGGCGGTTCGAAGGAGACCGAAATTGCCGGTGAGGGCGCAGCCTCCAGTCGCTGACACTCTGCTAACCTGGAATTTCACCCCATGGAATTAGTCAAGCAGTGGTACGCCAGGCGCATGGACGAGTGGGAATACCATCTCGCCACTCGGTCGACCGACCGCGTAGTGCGGCCTTTCGACTGGGGCGGCGAATGGATGGAACGGTGGCCAATCCGGCCTTCGTGTCCGGGTAGCGACGTGGAAAGTCGACTGCGTGAGCTAAACCAGCTCGCCATCGAGCGTAGTTCGGAATTCTTCGACTACGAGCCGCCCGGCGACTTTCGGCTCGAAGGCGATATGGTCCGGTTCACGTCGGCCGTGGAAACGCCTTACGCGGAGAACAACATCGTCGAGGCGCGCTATTTTCCGGCGAAGAGGCGATGGAAGCGCGGGAATAAGGCGGTCGTCGTATTGCCGCACTGGAATTCGAGTCCGGGCCAGCATGCGGGGCTGTGCAGGGCCATTGCCGAGTTTGGCATCTCCGCTCTTAGGATCAGCCTGCCCTATCACGACAAGCGGATGCCGCGGGAACTGACGCGCGCCGATTACGCCGTTTCCGCCAACGTGGCGCGCACCATTGACGCGACAAGGCAATCGGTAATCGACGTGCGATCCTGCTACGACTGGTTACAATCGCGCGGCTATGAAGATCTGGGTCTGGTCGGCACCAGTCTCGGTTCGTGCTATGGGTTCCTGACGAGCGCGCACGATGAGAGAATCCGGGTCAACGTTTTCAACCACTGCTCCACGCATTTCGCCGATGTGGTGTGGAAGGGACTTTCGACGAAGCATATTCGCGAAGGCATTCAAGACCAGATCGACCTCGACCGGTTGCGGCCGGTTTGGGATTGCCTCAGCCCCGTGCATTATGTCGAGCGGTTTTCGCGGATGAAGAAGCGGTCTTTCTTTCTTTATGCGACATACGACACGACGTTTCCTCCGGACCTGTCGAAAGACGTGGTGGAACGGATCGCGAAGAGCGGAGCAAGCCATAAGCTTGTGGTGATGCCCTGCGGACACTATACGCTCGGGGAGTCGCCGTTTAAGTTTGCGCTGGGGTATCAGATTATCTCGTTCCTGAAGCGGAATTTGTAGGGCTTGAGAACGAGCGGGGGAACGATATTGAATCTGTATCCGTACTTTTGGGTTTAGACTGAGGAGTAACCCATGAATTGTCTCCGTTGCAACACGCCCGTGAGCCCGGGCGCCAACTTCTGTGGGAACTGCGGGGCTCCCGTCCCGCCACCCGCACCTTCCGCACAACAGCCTGTCTTTGCAGGCGCTGCGAATGAGCCAGTCCCTCAGGTCGGCGATCCGCAGGGCGTATTCCGGTCCGGGGACGTGACGGTTCGCATTGAAGGCGAACTGGTGCCCGTCGTCGACGTGGAACTGGGCGGACGCGAAAATATTTACTTCGAGCACCATGTTTTGTTGTGGAAGGATCCGCGCGTCAACATCAGCATCAAGTCCCTCCGCGGGGCCATCAAGCGGATCTTCGCCGGCCTCCAGATCTTCGTCACGCAGGCCGCCGGACCGGGAAACATTTCGTTCTCCCGCGACGCTCCGGGGCAGATCGTCGTGATGCAATTGCGTCCGGGTGAAGCGATTCACGTGCGCGAGCACCAGTTTCTGCTGGCGACCGACGGCGTCGCCTACGATTTTTTCCGCGTTCGAGGCGTCGCCAACATGCTGTTTGGCGGAACCGGCTTCTTCATCGACCACTTCGTCAACGAAAGCGGGGCAGGTTTGCTGCTGCTTCACGGCTACGGCAATGTTTTTACCAAAACGCTGGCTCCGGGTGAGGCTATCGACGTGGAGCCGGGCGCATTCCTCTGGAAGGATGCGAGCGTCACGATGGATACCAACGTTACCAACCTGAGCACGGGATTATTCGGGGGCACATCCTTCACCCTGAACCGTTTCTACGGTCCGGGCCGGGTGGGAATCCAGAGCATGACGTATCACCCGCCGATGATCGCCAACGAAGGACAGCAGTCCACCGGAATCAATCTCGGCGGATTATTCAACACCTGAGGATCGCGGCCCGGCACCGGTTGTGCCGGGCGAGCGCCATGTACTACAATAGAGTTTCTGGTTCTGCTCCGGTGCGGAAGTGTGCGCATGAGCGTCCCACGAGGTCAAAAGACTCCAATGAATGCAATTATTGAAACCGGTGGAAAGCAGTTCCGCGTCACGCCGGGTGACGTCCTCCGCGTTCCCAAATTAGAAGCCGAACCGGGCACTGAAATCGCGCTGGGTAAAGTGCTGGCCGTGTTCCCGGATTCCGGCGCACTGGTCACGGGCGAGGCGGCGACCGCCGCGCGCGTCAACGCAACCGTCTCCGCTCACGACAAAGGCGACAAGATTCTGGTGTTCAAGTTCAAGCGTAAGAAGCAGTACAAACGCACTCAGGGCCACCGTCAGGATTACACGGAGGTCCGCATCCGCGATATCGTTGCCTGAAGCCCGAGGGGTTTTGGCGCCGAGAGCGTGACTGGAATTTTTCATGGCACACAAAAAAGGTTTAGGCAGTTCAAAAAACGGGCGCGATTCGAACGCTCAGCGGCTGGGCGTCAAATGCTTCGGCGGACAGTTGGTCCCGGGCGGATCGATCATCGTGCGGCAGCGCGGGACACCCTTTAAGCCCGGAGTTAACGTGGGTCGGGGTTCCGACGACACGCTATTCGCCACGGTGACTGGCGTCGTTGAGTTTCGCGACCGGGGGCGGATGGGTAAGTTCGTCAGTATCGTCGCATCCGAATAATCGCGAATTTCAGGATCGCACGCGCGAAGTCCGTCGCGCGCGATTCAGACACAAGTAATACGGGCCGCCGCACTGCTCACGCAGAACGGCGGCTTTTGTTTGCTGTGAGGCAGGCGGTTTCGCCTGCCGACTGGCCCCGGGACAGTTTTGCCGAAAGCTTTGTGGCATTCCGTTCCGCGGCGAATGCCAGGCGGAACCGCCTGCCCCACAGGGCTTCACAGAGCAATCAGCAGTGACTGGAAGAGCCGGCAATTATGTTAGTCGATGAAGTAAAAATTACAGTCAAGGCCGGCGACGGCGGGAACGGATGTCTGGCGTTCCGGCGCGAGAAGTACGTGCCGCGCGGCGGACCCAGCGGCGGCGATGGCGGACGGGGCGGCGACGTGTTCATGGTCGCCACGATTCATCGCAACACGCTGCTGCACTTCCGCTTCAACCCCGAGTACACGGCGCAGCGCGGCAGACACGGCGAAGGCAGCAATCGCACCGGCCACGAAGGCGAGAGCGTTACGATTCAGGTGCCCGTCGGCACCGTCGTTTTCGACGCGGAGACGGGCGAGCAGTTGTTCGACTTCACCGAAGACGGCCAGACCTGGCTGGCGGCGAAGGCCGCCCGCGGAGGACGCGGCAACGCCCGATTCACCACATCCACGCATCAGGCGCCCACCGAGCACGAACCGGGCAAGCCGGGCGAATTTAAGACTCTGCGCCTTGAATTGAAACTGCTGGCCGACGTGGGGCTGGTCGGCTATCCGAACGCCGGAAAATCGACCCTGATTTCGCGCATTTCGGCGGCGCGCCCGAAGATCGCCGATTATCCTTTCACCACGCTCGAACCGAATCTGGGAGTCGTGCAGTTGCCGAACGACCGCAGCTACGTGGTGGCCGATATTCCGGGGCTGATCGAAGGCGCGCACGAAGGCAAGGGGCTGGGCATCCAGTTTTTGAAGCATGTGGAGCGAACAAAGGTGCTGGCGCATCTGGTCGACATGTCGGAGACCGGCCGCGATCCGAAGCACGACTTCCGGACTCTGATGGCGGAGCTGGAGAAGTTCAGTCCGGACATGGCGAAAAAGCCGATGCTCGTCATCGCCAGCAAGATGGATGTGTCGCAGGATCCGAAAAAAGTCGCGGCGCTGAAGAGGCTGGCGAAGAAACACGGCCTGCCATTTTTTGAAATATCGAGCGCCACAGGCAAGGGCATCGAGGAGTTGAAATTCGCCCTCGCCGAACGGGTTCTGGCCGCCGACGAAAATGCTGTTCGCACCAGCGCCGATGCCATCGCCTGACGTTACCATGAAGAAGACATGAACGTTCTGACGCCCGAAGAAGTGCGTGTATTGGGAGCTTTGCTCGAAAAGGAAGCGACCACGCCGGAGTATTATCCACTCACGCTGAACAGCCTGATCGCGGCATGCAATCAGAAAAACAACCGATGGCCCGTAACGGACTTCGGTGAAGGCGATGTCCGCCACGCGCTCGACGGCCTTCGCGCCAAAGGGATGGCGGCGGAAATTATCGGCAACGGCCGCGTTTCGAAATACGCTCAGAGATACACCGAGAAGCTGAATCTGGGACGCCGAGAAACGGCCATTCTGTGCGTGCTGCTGCTCCGGGGTCCGCAGACGCTGGGTGAGATCAAAGGCCGCACTGAGCGGGTCTATGAATTCGCGGATCTCGAAGAGGTCGAACTGGTGCTGCAAAAACTGGCGGCGCGGGAGGACGGCGCGCTCACGCAGAAGCTGGCCGCGGCGCCGGGCATGAAGGAACCGCGATGGGCCCAGTTGCTGGGCGGACCAGTGGAATTCGTTGCTCCGACGGCGACGCATGCGGGAGCCGCCGACAGAATAGCGTCGCTTGAAGCGGAAGTCGGTAAACTGCGGGAGGAAGTCGCGGAACTCAGGCGACGCCTCGACGAAGTACTCGGTTAAGCGGGGCTGCGATTTGCCGGGTAGTCAGGCAGGCCGCAAACGGCGAGCCACGCAGCGGGCCGCGAAATGGCAGTTCCCAGTTTTCCGATGGATGCCCCACGCGATCGATGATGAGGAACTCGCTCGGTCCTATTTCTGAGGTGAGTTTCACGCCGAGTTGCTCCGCAGCGCCTGATCGAAAGTCGGCCCGTCGGCGTCGGGCTGAAAATCCGGTCCGATCTGCACCCGGCTCGGGTTCGCGAGGTCGGGCACCCACTCGATAACGAAATCGTAGGTTCCGGCGAGTCCGGTCTGATCCAGCACAGGGCGCTCCAGCGCGCCAATACCCGTAAGCATGCTCGCGACAAAGGCCATCCTAACGTTTCGGGCGCCGGCGCGCAGCCGCCCCGGTGCGCTGGGGGCATGAGCAGCAAGCCACCGCACTGCGCCGGAAAGCCTCCCACTGAATTCGCCGCATTCGCTCCGGCCGCCGCGCTGTCCGCCGGGGCGGTTACCGTCGTGCATTCCGCATCGGCCGGATGCGGCTGCACCTGGGGACCCAACTTCCCCGCCTTCACCGGCGAAACACCGAAAACCGGGACCTGCCTTGTCTCGTAGTGCGTCTTCAGCTTGAACCTGTCGGCGAGCAGAGAGCGCATCATCTGGCGCATCGGGTTCTTGGCGTCCTTGGCGGGATCCCCGTCCGTGCGCGCCTCAATGTCGAATTTGTCGGCCGTCGCCCAGGACGGCAACTGTGCGAGGATCGACTGCGATTCGTTCCCCGGAACTTTGTACGCAAAGAAGATGTACGTAACCAACGGGAAGTTGCTGGCGATGAAATGCTCTCCATTCGTGACGTACACGTCGCCCGGACCCAACGGGAAATTGGATACTGGAGGCTGATCCGACTTGTTCGGTTTGACCGAAAACACGTCGAAAGAGAGAGGCTGACCACCCGCGCTGGCTTGAGCTCCGAGCGGAGCCGTACTTCCGCAGAGGACAAGCGCGGCAAGGACGACTTTGTAAAACACGGAACATATGTTGCCCGACTAGACGCGCCTGGCTGGAAAATAGTTAGGATCTGTCGCGAAATAACCTGTCCGCCCGATGCCGTTGATTTTATACGGCCGGGGCCGTAAAATTCCCCACGTGGAGCAGACCTCTGGCCTGCGCCTTGATCTTGTCCACTCTGGTCGCAAGCTCCAGGGCGCAGTTTGGTTGCGGCTATGCTGCTTTGTGGGGCAGGCGGTTTCGCCTGCCGACCGGCTTTCCGGCCGGCTTTGCCACCCCAAAGGCGAAGGCCGAACAAACTCATCCGCCCAACGACCTTCTACGTAAGGGCCAGATCGGCCTCGCCAACCTGTTGACGCCACATCGCGTAGTACANNGGCGTGCATGATGGTCGACAGGCGATGCGCGATCAGGATCGTGATCGCGTCGCGGCTATCGGCCACTGCGCGGATCGTCTGGCTGATTTCCTCTTCGGTAAGCGAGTCGAGAGAGGACGTCGCCTCGTCGAATACCAGCAATTGGGGCTTGCGCAACAGCGCGCGGGCGATGGACAGGCGCTGCTTTTCGCCGCCGGAAACCTTGACGCCGCCTTCGCCGATCACCGTATCAAGGCCGCGATCGGCGCGCGCCAGCAGTGTCTGTACCGAAGCCTGCCGCAGCACGTCCATGCACTCGTCATCCGTAGCGTCCGGTTGCACGAAAAGCAGATTTTCGCGAATCGAGCCGGAGAAAAGCTGCGCATCCTGCGTTACGAAGCCGATCCGGCCGCGCAGGCTGTCGATCAGCACCTCGTCTTCCGGAATTCCGTTGTAGTGAATGTGGCCCGACCTCGGACGGTAAAGGCCAACCAGCAGCTTTACAAGCGTGGTCTTTCCCGCTCCGGACGGCCCGACGAACGCAATCGTCTTGCCGCGCGTGACGGTGAAAGAAATGTGCTGTAACGCCGGCTGGTTCGCGGTCTGGTGTTGGAAACCGACGTCGCGGAATTCAAGCGTATCGAGTTCCGAAACCGGCACGGGGTGGTCCGGGCGCGGCTCAGGCTTCATTGCGAGAATAGTCTCGAAATTCTGCAGCGAAACCTCGGTTTCGCGGTAGGTATTGACGACGTTGCCCAGTTCCTGGAGCGGGCCGAAGATAAAGAAGGAATAGATGAAGAGCGAAAAAAACTGGCCGACCGTGATGCGCTGGGTGAAAATCAGGTACAACATGAGGAAAAGGATGCTGGTGCGCAGCATGTTGACGAAAGTGCCCTGGATGAAGCTCAGGCTGCGGAGATAGCGGACTTTTTTCAGTTCCAGTTTCAGAATTTTCGCCGTGGTGGCGTTGAGACGGCCGATTTCCTGCTGGGCAAGGCCGAGGCTTTTCACCAGTTCGATGTTACGCAGCGATTCGGTGGTAGAACCCGCCAGCGCGGTGGTTTCGGCGACAATGACACGCTGTACGGTCTTGATCTTACCGCTGAGCAGGGAACTTAGGCCACCAAGGAGAGGGATGGTGAGCAGGTATGCGGGTCCAATGGCCCAATGCACGTTGGCGGCGTAAATCATCACGAAAATAACGCCGATAACCGTGGTGAACAACAGATTGACGGCGATGGTGATCAGCTTTTCGACGTCGATCCGGACTTTCTGGAGCTTACCCAGCGTTTCGCCGCTGCGCTGGTCTTCGAAATCGGCGTAGGGCAGTTCGAGCGAATGGCGGATGCCATCGGCGTAAATGCGCGCGCCGACCTGCTGCGTGATCAGGTTGACGTAGTAGTCCTGAAAATTCTTTGCAACGCGGGAGACAAATGCCACGCCGACAGCCGCGCCGAGTAGCATGCTGACTCCGCGAATGAACTGGGCGCGCGTGTAGTCGTGATAGCGCGTGGCATAGGAGTCGATGATGTGGCGGAAGATGAGCGGGTCGAGCAGAGAGAATACCTGGTTGACCGCCGCGAGGAACAGAGCGAGCGCGACCAGGACCCAATAGTCGCGCAGATAACGATAGAGAGTTTTCATTAATTCAACGGTACTTTTATCAAGGTACTCTATCTAACTGCGACGAGCGGCTGTTCCACCGGAAAACCGAGTTCCTTCCAGACGGGGAAGCCGCCTTCGAGCGGCCGGACGCGTTTCACTCCGTGGCGTTTCAGCCGAAGCGCCGCCCGGGCGCTGGAGATCTCGTTCGGGCACGAACAGTAGAGGACGATTTCGCTTTCGGCCATGCCGGAGACAAGACCTTCCAGATCGTCGTCGACCGGGGTAAGGGATCCGGGAATGCGGCCTTCGCTCCATTCGAATTCGCTGCGAAGATCGACGACGGCTATGGTTTCGTCACTATCCATGCGGCGTTTCAGTTCGTGAGGGGTGATGCGGGCAATTCGCAGATCGCGATAAACCCGACGACGCTGGATGTATTTGAAAGCCACGTACAGCAGAATGCCTCCAAGCAAAACGCCAAACAGGCCTGAACCGAGGCGCGCGAGGAACAAGGCAACCATCTCCAGTTGATCGTGAAACCACCAGCCCGCCGCAATGAAACTTCCCGACCAGAGCAGGGAGCCGGCCGAGTCCATCGCGAGGAACTTCCACGGAGCGACTTTGAACAGGCCCGCCATCGGCGGCGCGATGGTACTGAGGCCCGGAACGAATTTGGCGAAGAGGAGCCAGTTGACGCCATGCTTGCCGTAGCTCGCCTGGGTCTTTTGCACGCATGTGTCCGGTTCGAGCGAGATCCGGCAAAAGAGGTTCAGGATCGAAAACCCGCGCCAGCGCCCGAGAACAAACCAAACCGTGTCGCCAAGGAGCGACGCGAGGACAGCCACGGACAAGGCGAGAGGCAGACTCATCCGGTCGAGACCGGCCAGCGCGCCAGCTGCGAGTAACAGAGGCGTGGACGGTATGGGCAGACCGAGCTGTTCCGCCAAAACGAAGGCGAACAGCAGGCTGTAACCGTGTTGCAGCAGGAATCCGACCGTTTCGCTCATTTCCGACCCATGGGGTTTTGATGTGGTGGCTGAGCGCGGCGATTCAGGAGTTAAGAGCCGCCGAGTTTCGCTCGGCCCGACAGGCTGAAGCCCGCCCCACATAAGATAATGGGGGCTAAGCCCGCCCGATGGAATTCGCACAGCACGTCAAGTCGCAGGTGGATATCGTTAACGTGGTTTCCGACTACGTCAGGCTGCGGCGCGTCGGCAATCGCCTGACCGGACTCTGCCCTTTCCACAACGAGAAGACGCCGTCTTTCAACATCCGCGCCGACCACCAGTTCTTCCGCTGCTTCGGCTGCGACGCCAAGGGCGACGTTCTGAACTTCGTAATGATGATTGAGGGCATCACGTTTTGGGAAGCCCTGAAGAAGCTGGCGGAGCAGAACGGCATCCCGCTGCCGAAGCAGTCGCTGGCCAGCGACGAGACGACGAAACTGCGTGCCGCGCTTTATGAGATGCACGAGACCGCGGCCGATCACTTTCGGGAGAACCTTGCGGGGAGCGGCGGCGCATCGACGCGGGAATATCTGAAGAAGCGCGGCGTTACGGAGGAATCGATCCGGCAGTTCGGGCTCGGCGTCGCGGAATCCGGTGGAAGATTGCAGCGCCTTCTCGAATCGCGTCGCTTCACGAAGGAACAGATGGAAGCTTCGGGCCTGGTGGGTCGCCGCGAGGACGGGTCGCTCTACGACCGTTTCCGCAAGCGCCTGATGTTCCCGATCCACAGCGAGACCGGCAAGATCATCGCGTTTGGCGGGCGCGCACTCGATCCCAACGAACCGGCTAAATACATGAATTCGCCGGAGACGGAGATCTACAAGAAGTCGCAGATCCTCTATAACCTGAATCGGGCGAAGAAGACGGCCATGCAGACTGACCGGGTGGTTCTTGTGGAAGGCTACATGGACGTTATCGGCGCTACGCAGGCGGGAGTAGTGGAGGCCGTCGCAACCTGCGGGACGGCGCTCACGACCGCGCAGATTCGCGCCATGAAACGGCATTCGCAAAATCTGCACCTGAATTTCGATCCCGACGCCGCCGGCTCGAAAGCGGCCGCGCGCTCGATCGAACTGCTGCTTGAGGAAAGCATGCGAGTGCGCGTAGTGGAACTGGAGGGTGGACTCGACCCGGACGAATACTGTAAGGAACATGGCGCGGAAGCATACCGGGGGCGGGTAGATAACGCGAAGTCGTATTTCTACTGGCTGGCGGACCGGGCGCGCGGTAAGTTCAACATGCGGGACCCGCAGGGGCGGGTCGATGCGTTCCAGTCTTTGTTACCGGCAATTCAGGGGCTGAGTAACAAGATCGAGCGAGGCACGGTGGCCAACGATCTGGCCGGTTACCTCGGGATCGAAGCCGGGCTGGTGCTCGAGCATTTCCGGAAGATGGCTGCGGACCGCGTGGAACGGGTGCCGCTACAGAGGGCGGAACACGAGGCCCATTCCACGGACCGCATTCTCTTAACTTTGCTGTTATCGAACGACGAAGGGCGTGCGCAACTTGTTGCGGCGCTGCGAGGGATGGTGGTACCGAGGATGGGCGCTACGCGCCCTCTTTACGAATCGATCATAGCGATGCACGATTCGGGCGAGCCCGTAAACTTCGTCGCCGTTCACGAGCGGCTGGCTGAGGGAAACCGGAAGCTGCTCGAAGACATCGTACTGAAGGACGACGTAACGGGCGCATCGGTGGAAGACGGGCTCGCCTGTATCGAAGCATGGCGCAGGGAGATACAGGGCCAGGCGCAGCGGGATATGAAGACGCAAATCAAACAGGCGGAACGGGAAGGGCGTTTTGAAGATGCGCTGCGGCTGATGGAACAACTCGGCAAAGACGGCAAATCCTGAAGCCGGTCTGTAACGTTTCCGCGCTTCGACGCACGGTAACGTGCGCGGCAAGGTGTATCTTTCGCGCGTTGTACAATGAATGCATTATTGTCGCCGGATGACGTCGCGAGACCGTAGGGGGTCCATAAGTGGCGGAAGACAATTTCGAGGCCGTCGACCCGCTTGCCCAGGTGAGCAAGGAAACCGGACTCGCGCTTTACGACGTCGAAGCAGATGTTTTGCCGCACGAGCTAGATGAAATCTCCGTCGATGGCGCGCTGCTTGACGAAAAACTCGACGATAAAAGCGAATATCGCCGGTTCGACGAATCCGAAGACGTCTTCGATGTCGATCCTTTAGATAAGACGCACGACCCCGTCCGCCTTTATCTGCGCGAAATGGGTTCGGTTAAGCTGCTGAATCGCGAGGGCGAAATCGGTATCGCGCGGCGCATCGAGCGGGGGCAGAGGAAAGTCCGGCGCACATTATCCCGTTGCCCTGTTGTTATTCAGGAATTGATTCGGCTGGGCGACGAAGTGCGCGCCGGGGCGATCGAGGCGCGCGCCGTGCTCCAGATCAGCGATCCGGATGCGGAGGGGGCCGACGAAGAGGACGACGCCGAACATGCGCAGGACCCCGGAACTATCGACGCCATGGTTGCCGATTGCGAAAAACTGGCGGGCATGCGTCGAAAGTTTCTTCAGTTGAGGCAACGCCTGATCGCCGTCCCGCGCCAGAGCAAGCCGAAACAGAACCGCCGGCTGCGCTGGGAACTGGCCCGGCTGGCTGTGGAGATCTCCCGTACCGCCTGCGCAATCCCGCTCCAGCATGCGGCGGTCAAGGTATTGATTGGTTCGCTGCGTGGGGCAGTGGAAGAAGTCAGGCCGGTTGAGCAACAGATCGCGCGGAACCATCGGGCAATTGAAGCGTGCGCGAATGCGCCGCGTGGAAATGAAGCGAGTGCCGGAGCGCCGCGTGGAAACGGCGCGGGCGCAAGCCAAACGGCCATCGCCAAGACCGAAAAGCTGCGGGAACTGCGGCGCGAACAGCGCCAGTTGTCGGAGACCATGAAGGATCTGGAGGATAAGTACGGTTCTCCCGCAACCGAACTGCGGCGCGCGCTGGAACTCGTCAACCGCGCCGATCACGACGCCGACAGCGCCCGTCAGGAACTGATCGAGGCGAATCTGCGCCTGGTTGTCAGCATCGCAAAACGCTATAACAACCGCGGGCTGCAATTCCTGGACCTGATACAGGAGGGGAACATCGGACTGATGAAGGCGGTCGAGAAATTCGAGTACCGGCGCGGCTACAAATTCTCGACNNGTCCACATGATCGAGACGATCAATAAGCTGGTGCGCACGTCACGGGAGATGGTGCAGCAACTGGGACGCGAGCCATCGAACGAAGAACTGGCGGAGAAGATGGAGATGCCGGTGCACAAGATCCGCAAAGTCATGCGGATCGCACAGGAACCTGTATCTCTCGAGACTCCGGTCGGAGAAGAGGATGAATCGCATCTGGGCGATTTCATCGTCGATCAGGCGCACCAGTCGCCGGCCGAGCAGATGGTGAATGTGAATCTGCACGATCAGACGGCGGAGGTTCTGAAGAGCCTTTCCCCGCGCGAAGAGAAGATCATCCGCCTGCGCTTCGGACTCGAAGACGGCAGCGAACATACGCTCGAAGAAGTCGGGAGCAGTTTCGCCGTGACGCGGGAGCGGATTCGACAGATCGAGGCGAAGGCGTTACGGAAGTTGCGGCACCCGAGCCGGAGTTTCCGGCTGAAGACGTTTCTCGAAGAAACTCAGTAACTGGTTTCGCCGATCCGAATGCCGGACAGGCTTCAGTTGTCCTGGACAGGCCTTCAGGGCGTGTCAACCAGTGACCGTATTTGGTCATCCGCAGGCATTGAATTGCGCCAGAGCCGGTTGATGTCCGGGGATCGCATGTCCTCGCCGGTTTCACGCAGGTCCACGCGACTGGCCACCAACGTGCAGTCCGCGATGATCAGGCCGCGAGGCCCTCAATCGTCGTCACGTCGAAATGCGATCGCCAAAATCCAAAACAACTAAAGCCACTTCAGCCGCTCTGTCAAAATGCTTAACCGGCATCCACGGGCTTGACGAAATCACGCTCGGCGGCCTTCCGCGAGGACGACCCACTCTGGTCTGTGGCGGCCCAGGCTGCGGGAAGACGCTGCTCGGCATGGAGTTCCTCGTCCGCGGAGCGATGCAATTCGACGAACCCGGCGTTTGCCTATCTTTTGAAGAGACAAGCGACGAACTCACCGGCAATGTGGCATCGCTGGGGTTCGATCTGGCCGCTCTGGTCAGGCAGAAGCGACTGGCGATCGATCATATCTATCTGGAGCGGAGTCTGATCGAGGAAACCGGCGAATACGATCTGGAGGCCCTGTTCGTGCGCCTTGGGCACGCCGTCGACTCGATCGGGGCCAAACGGGTGCTTCTCGACAGCGTAGAGGCGTTGTTCGCCGGTTTGGAAAATCAATCGATCCTGCGGGCCGAATTGAGGCGTTTGTTCCGCTGGCTCAAGGAAAGAAATCTCACCACTATCGTTACCGGGGAGCGCGGACAGAACACGCTGACGCGCTACGGACTGGAAGAGTACCTTTCCGATTGCGTCATCCTGCTCGATCACCGGGTGACCGAAACGGTCCTCACGCGGCGTCTGCGCGTGGTCAAATACCGCGGCTCCACGCACGGCATGAATGAGTATCCGTTCCTGATCGAAAGCGACGGCATTTCGGTGCTGCCAGTGACGTCGATGGACCTGAACTACGCGGCCTGCAACGAACGGGTCTCGACGGGCGTTGCCGCGCTGGATACGATGTTCGGGGGGAAGGGATACTTCCGGGGCAGCAGCATTCTGGTCTCCGGGACATCGGGCACGGGGAAAACAAGCCTGTCCGCGCACTTCGTCAACGCGGCCTGCGCCCGCGGAGCGAAATGCGTCTTCTTCTCGTTTGAAGAGTCTCCGGACCAGATTCTGCGCAACATGCGGTCGATAGGAATAGACCTGAAGCGCTGGGTCGACAAGGGCCTGCTGCATTTTCATTCCGTCCGGCCGACGACTTTTGGCCTCGAAATGCACCTGGTAAAGATCCACAAGATCATCAAGGAGTTCGGCCCAAGTCTGGTCGTTGTGGATCCGGTTACGGGACTGCTCCATGCCGGAACCGCATCTGAAACCAGAAGCATTCTGCTGCGTCTGATCGATTTCCTGAAAGAAAAGCAGATTACCGCCCTGCTGACCACTCTGACCAGCGGGTCGAACGTTCAGGAACAAACGGAGGTCGATATCTCGTCGCTGGTGGACGCGTGGCTGCTTTTGCGCGATATCGAGAGCGGGGGGGAACGAAACCGGGGCATCTACATCCTCAAGGCGCGCGGCGTCGCCCATTCAAATCAGATCCGCGAATTTCTCTTAACCAATAAAGGCATTGAATTGCGCGAGGTCTATCTGGGCGAAAAGGGATTGCTGACCGGCTCCGCCCGCATGACGCAGGAAGCAAAGGACGCGTCCGCCGCGTTGCTGGGGCGGCAGGAGATTGAACGGAAACAGCTACTTCTCGAACGCAAGCGAAGGGTGCTGGACGCTCAGATCGCGGCCCTGCAACTGGACCTTGAAACGGAAGTGCAGGAATCCCGGCAACTGATCGCTCAGGAGAAGCTGAAGGTCGCGAAGTGGGAGCGGGACCGGGGCGAGATGGCCAGCAGCCGGTTCGCAAAGGAAGGTCCGCATCCGGGAAACGGAAAAAGCGCGGCAGCGCACGGAGTCCGGATCTGACATGGGGACGGCACCGAAACGCAGCGCCAATAAGGCCGCAATCGTGAAGTGGGAGTTGAGGCTGTACGTCGCGGGACAGACCGCGAAATCGCTCCAGGCATTCGCCAATCTGAAGCGGATCTGCGAGGATCATCTCTCGGGCGAGTACCGCATCGAGATTGTGGATCTGCTGCAGAACCCACAGCTGGCGAAGGGAGATCAGATTCTGGCGCTTCCGACTCTGGTTCGGAAGCTTCCGGAGCCGGTGCGGAAAATCATCGGCGATCTTTCGAATACCGAACGTGTACTGGTCGGCCTCGACCTCCAGGCACGGCAGGAGGCGGACTAATGAAACGGCACAGGGTCAGCGACACAACAAAGGCGTTCGAGAATGCCCTGGCCACGGAACCCGAGCCGGCGCGCTACCGCCTTCGGCTTTTTATCACAGGCACAACTCCCAAGTGTGCCCGCGCCATTAAGAACATACGGGCTATCTGCGAGGCGAATCTTCCAGGGCGTTATGACCTCGAAGTGATCGACATTTATCAACATCCCGAGCAAGCGGCGCCGGAGCAGATTGTGGTCACTCCTACGCTGGTCAAAAAGCTACCGCTCCCGTTTCGCAGGATGATAGGAGACCTCTCCGACAACGAGCGGGTACTGGTCGGGCTGGATATCGTCAGGCGACCGCTGGAGGCCAAGACGCCAGGAAACCAACATGGCGTCTGACAAACGATCCGGAACGCGAAAGGATCTGCTGCGGCAGGTTCAGGATCTGCAGGCACGCCTGGAGGAAGCGGAAGAAACTCTCTGCGCGCTGAGGAACGGCGAGGTGGACGCGATCGTCGCCGGCGGCCCGGGTGGCGACCGGGTCTATACGCTCAAGGGCGCCGATGAAGCCTACCGGATCATGGTCGAGGAGATGGGCGAAGGCGCCATCACCATCCTGCCCGATGGTCTGATCCTGTTCTCCAACGAAGGCTTTGCAGCTATGGTGCGCCGTCCACTCGAGCGGGTGATTGGCGCGCAAGTGGAAGCCTTCTTTTCCCCGGAGGATGCCGGTTTAATTTCGTCGCTGCTCAGGGGCGCGGGCAGAATGAGAGCGGAGTTCCGGTTGAGAATAGACGGCGCACCATCGATACCGGTCCATCTGTCCGTGCAGAACGTGCTTTTGAATGGCATGAGGTGTCTTTGTGGAATTATCACGGACTTGAGCGAACAAAAACTCCATGCGGAGATAGCCGCCGTCCTCGACGCGGTACCCGTTGGCGTCTTCATTGCGCAGGATGCGGAATGCCGAACCATATTGGGCAATCGAATGGCCCATGAACTATTGCGCGCATCGTCCCCGGGGAATGTCTCAATGTCCGCGCTCGATCTTGAGAAGCTGAAGGCATGGCGCGAAGTCAGGGACGGCAGGGACATCCCGACCCGGGATTTGCCTCTGCAGACCGCCGCCCGGACCGGCGAGCGGGTTCAGGACTACGAGTTCGACATGTCGTTCGACGATGGCATTTATCGATGCTGGCTCGGCAATGCCGTGCCGTTATTCGACGAAACGGGCAGGCCGCGCGGCGCTGTTGGCGCAGTCATCGATATTACCGAACGCCGACTGGCCGCGGAGGCGATGGAGGCGGCAAATGCCGAACTTCGGAATTTCGGCAATGCCCTCACGCAGAACCTTTGGGAGCCGCTGAGCCTGGTGGTGAATTTTGCCAGAATGCTGGCGGAGGAGAACCGGGGAAGGCCGGGCAAGGAGACGGAAGCACATATTTCCGATGCCGCCGAGAGCGCTCTGAGGATCGAAACCCTCATGAAGGCCCTGGTCGATTACTGGAAGGTGACGCAGCGGAGCGGCGTGAATCTATCGACGGTAGACTGCAACCAGGTGCTGTCACGGACGCTCCGGCACTTTGAGGCGGCAATTCAGGAAAGCGGCGCGACGGTGACTTCCGATGCCTTGCCGACCGTGGTCGCCGAAGAACCGACGCTGGAGCGGGTCTTCCGGACGTTGATTGGCAACGCAATCCAGTACCGGAGTGAAGCGGCTTCCCGAATCCACATCTCCGCCGAGAACGCATCCGACCGTTGGCTGTTCTCGGTGCGGGACAACGGCATAGGCATCGACCCGAAAGACGCCGAGCGGGTGTTCCGCATGTTCAACCGTCTGCAGGGGAACGAAACTCCCGGCGCGGGCGTCGGACTGGCGCTTTGCAGAAAGATCATTGAGCGCCAGGGTGGACGCATCTGGGTCGAGTCGGTCGCGGGGAGGGGCGCCGCTTTCAGATTTACGATTCCCGCCTCTCTGGAGTCCCCGGCGCCGGAATATTCGTTGCTTCGGCAAGCCTGTTGATAAGCCGACACGCCCGTGAACCGGGGAGTTCAGCGGCTACGGTGTCTTTTTGGCCGCCAGCGCTTTCACTTCGGCTGGGAGATCGAACCGCCCGGATGGAATTGTCGCATTGTACGTGACTTTGTCGATATGCATCGCCATGTTCTGGCCCATCGTGCTTTGCGTCATCAGAAACGGAGTCTGGATGCCATCGACGAGCCGGTAATCTCCCAGCGTCATTTCCACTGGAATGTCGCCCAGCGGCGTGGGCAGGATCTGCGTCATCTTCACTAAAAGGCCCGAATCGCGATCCAGGAAAAAGTGTTCGACGGCGGTTCCCTCCGTCGGAGTCATGGCGACTTTCCAGGCGGGCTTGCCGTCGACGTCTTCCGAGCCGACAGTCTCAGCGGACTTGTAATACAGCTTCCAGTCGCTCAGCAGCGAAATGCGGGACTCGCGTTTCACCGCAGCCAGTTCCTGGCTATCCTTGATTCGCGGCCCCTGCAGGACGTTCGACTCCCAGGCAACGTCACCATCGAAGCCTTCTTCGACTTTTCCGATGCCCGGCAACTCGATTACGGTGTAGGTCTTTTCCCCCTGCTGGTACAGTTGCAAAGGTCCCGACATATTGTGGCCAACCAATTCGACCGTACCCGTCATGATGGCGGTCTGCGCCCGATTCAGCGCCTTTTCGCCGCCCTCGCGCTCGATGCAGCGCTGGATCAGGCTCTCGCCCGACGGGAGGTCGGCCGCGATAACGAAGGAAACCGCGCCAAGGCAAACGGCAAAAAGAACGAACGACCTCATTTACTCAAGGGTACGCTATCCGGAAACATCGCGCGGACTCGCCACGCCGCGAACGTCGCGGTTCGTGGGTTATGAGGGAACGCAAAAGGGAAAGGGCCGCCAAGCCATGAGGGTTGAAAGGGAATGCTGAGCTATCTGGCGGCCCTGAGCTACTCTGTCTCGTATTGCCGACGACCGGCGTTTAGTTCCCGTCCCAATTCGCGGAAATGCCGAAAATCAGGCGTGCCGTGCCGACCGGGCAAACCCAACATACTGAACCTCTTCCTCCAGCGGAATGCCCCAACGCTGCCAGACGCGTTCCTTCAGTTCGTTCACGATGGAAACGAGATCCCGCGCCGTGCCACCGCCCCCGTTGTAAATGAGGTTGGCGTGATAATCGGCTACCTCGATCCCGCCGCGTTTCATCCCCTTCGCCCCCACCTGCTCCAGAAACCACGCGGACGGCACTTTGCCCTCAATAATCGCCGTCGATGGAACTTCGGCTGCCAGATGCGGCGGCAACTCGGAGAGCAGAAAATTCTTGAAGATACTGCCGGCGCAACGCATGGACGGCGGATACTTGCGGTTCCGCGTGGAAAGGATTCGGTCGGCGGTTTCCCGAAGCTGGTCCGGGTCGCCGGGTTCCATGTCGAGAACGGCGGACAGGATGATCCACGCTTTATTGCGCTTGAAAATGCTTTCACGGTAGTGGAACCGGCATTCGGAATTGGTGAACTCCCGAACGGCTTCACCCGCGTCCGATGAGGAATCCAGGAACCTTACGTTGCGGATTCGCTCCTGAATCGAATGTCCGTATGCGCCCGCGTTCCCGTAGATAGCCGCGCCCGCGGAACCCGGGATTCCTGTCATGGTTTCGAGACCTTTCAAACCGCGCTGGACCGTGAAATCGACAAGTTCCTGCAAGCTCGCCCCGCATTCGACTTCGACGCGACAGCCGTCGGCAGCGATACGATTGCTGGTCAGCTTCAGACACACGCCCCGGAATCCTTCGTCGGCGACGATCAGGTTCGTGCCACCGCCGATCACGACGGAATCGAGGCCGCTCGCGCGGACGATTGCGAGCGCCTCGGCAAAGCGCGCCGGATCGGGTGTCTCAACGTAGAGGTCGGCTGGTCCGCCGATGCCGAATCGCGTATAGTGTGATAGCGGGACATTGCGCAGCAGCGTGATGCCGTCGGCTTGAGCGAGGAGTTCGAGCACTTCGGAAACGCCGGATGCGGTGACAGGGAGCGGGCGAACCGCCGATTCATCCGGGTTCGGTGGCCGGACTTGCGCGGGTTCCTCAAAAACGGACTTCATCAGGTTTCATTATAGGGACGGTGCTGGCTTGACAAGCGAAAGTATGAAAGCAGCCTTGGGCAGGTTCAAGGGACTCCCCGCCCAAGGCATTGCGTTTCTGCGTGATCTGACGACGAACAACAATCGCGAATGGTTCGCGCCGAGGCTCGAAACGTACAAGCAGCAGGTTCAGGCGCCAATGCTGGAGCTGGTTCGGGCGGTGCACCTTGCCATGCTNNTTTTCGAAGGACAAGACGCCATACAAGACGCACGCGGCCGCGAATTTCTGGCGAAACAATCTGGAGAAAAACGAGGGCGCGGGCTTCTACTTTGCCATTTCAGCGAAGGAAGTTGCGATCGGCGGCGGAATGTACATGCCGTCGCCAGCGGTGCTGCTGGCTGTTCGTCAGAGAATCTCCGCCAACCGGAAATTGTTCCGCGCCACGTTTGAAACGAAACCGGTTCGTCGGCTCCTGGGCGAACTTCAGGGCGAGGGGGCGACGAGGGTGCCAAAAGGTTTCAGCGCGGAAGATCCGGCGGCTGAATTACTTAAGCACAAAAGGTTCATCCTTTACACGACGCTCAGTCCGGACATCGCCGCCAGCCCGACGCTGCTCAGGGAGATTGTCTCGCGATTTGAGGCGATGACGCCTTTTGTGGAATTTCTCAATCAGTCACTGGTGAAGACACCCGCCCGAAGGCCGTAGCTCCCTGTTCAGAGGGGCAAAGCAGGAATGCGCGGCCACCTTGCCACGCATTCCCGTTCGCATTACGTCCGAATCGTCAGGCTTTCTGAGCGCGCGCCGACGTTCCGGACGAACTGGTGGTACCCGGACCGGTCAGTGCCGCCAGAAGTTTTTCGCCCTCGGGTGAACCCAGCCCGGTGCACGGGTCCCACCCAGGACCGGCGGAAAAAGCGCCGTTCGATCC
This sequence comes from Bryobacterales bacterium, assembly GCA_003136575.1. Classification (GTDB taxonomy): domain Bacteria; phylum Acidobacteriota; class Terriglobia; order Bryobacterales; family Bryobacteraceae; genus BOG-234. Next base: position 39,045 of record PLEX01000074.1, read on the forward strand.
CGCGACAATGTCGTGAAACGCGCCGTCGGTCGAGGGCAACCCGTACAAGGTCGGCTGCAGGAAGCCCAGCGGTTTGCCGAGCTTCTGGTTAATCAGGGCTATCAGCGCGCTCCATAAGGGCGCCACTGCGCTGGTTCCGCCGATCACCAGGGACTTGCCGTCGATCAGGACGTTGTAGCCGCTTTCGGGGTCCGCGTTCCCGGCGACATCCGGCACGCCGCGTCCGAGGCCCGCTGGCGGCTTCACTCCCGCGCTCGCCTGCCACGCGGGCAACGGGAACTGCACGCTGTAACCCCCGCCGCTGGCGCCTCCCTGTGCGCCGTCGTTCCACACAGTTTCGCTCGTGATCGCGCCGTTCGCGCTTTGCAGATTGGTCCCGCCACAGGCCAGAACATGCGGACTTGACGCGGGAAAATCGACGTGATTTGCATTGTCCGTCACTCCGTCGCTCGATCCGTTATCGCCCGAAGCGACGCAGATCGAAACGCCGAGCGCAGCCGCATCCTGAGCGGCCGAATCGAACGCCGTCATCGATTGCGCGGTCCATGTGGATTCCGGCCCGCCCCAACTGATCGAAATGACCGAGGGTTTGTTCGTCGCATCGTGAATGGCGGTGGTCAGCGCATCCTGGAAGCCCTGCGAGGTGTTGGGCGTGAAGTAAACCACGATCTTCGCGCCTGGAGCAACGGAACCTACGACCTCGATATCGAGTTGCACTTCGCCATCAGCCCCATTGGCATTGGTTACCTTGTTCTTGCCTTTATCCACGGAAACCGAGGTCACCGTCGGTCCCTTTATCCCGAGACTCGAGAAATAGGCGGTCAGATTCGCCTGTGCGAACCCGCCTCCCAGTTCGATGATGCCGACCGTCTCTCCCGTCCCGTTGACGCCGGCCGGAAACTGATAGAGTTGGGCCACCTGCGGTGGCGAGTAAGATACGCTTTTGGTGGGCTTCGGCTTTGCGGAATGCTCTTCGTGCACGCGGAAGTGCGGCTTTGCCTGCGTCCGGTTATCGAGTCCCAGTACCGCCTCCACAGAGTCGACGATCTCCGCCGGCAGATTAATGGATCCGGTTCGGGCGCGATATTGCTCGCCTTCGTGTTCGTATCGCGAGAGCGCAACCTCGAACGCACGAATCATGTTTGCAGCCGTGCCTTCGAGCTTTACCGTCCGGCGCTCCGGCGAGACTTCGCCGACGGTCAAACCATACTCGTTCGCGAACTTCTTTACTCCCTCGATCGCCGCGCTGTCCGCGCCGTGTCCGGCCGCGAACTCTTCTCTCGACACGGACGCTCCACCGCCGCGGTGAACCGCCGCCCGCGTCTTCGGCTTGAGGATTACCGAGACTTCGATCAGTTCGTCACCCGGCTGATCCCCCACACGCGTTCCGACCGGTTGCCGTTCGCTACCGGCGAGTCTTACTTTATTTCCGCTCATAGATTGCTCCTTTTTCTGGTTAATAGTGAGAATTGCCGGACTTTCGTTTCAGGCAATTTCACACTAAAACCTCTCCGCGTGATTCAGTATACAGAGTTTTTGGGTCAGTGGATATTGTACCCCCCGCGCACGCATCCTACCACCTGTCGGAAATGTCACCGTATTCCGGCGTGCGGTGTCCCACAAACGAGCGATCTTCGGATTCCGCGGCATCCATGCGCATTGCAGCGGCTCGTCAAGCCCGCGCGCCTTCCGAGCCGAACGATTACGCCGGCAGGGATGAATGGAACGGCAAGTGCGCATACTATGGTTTTATGGCACTCGAGGTCAGAACGGTTGAATACTTCTACGTAAGGCTCGCAAACGACCGCGACGACGCTTACCGGCTACTGGCGGAACTCGCTGAGGAAGATATCAACCTTCTGGCCTTCAGCGCGGTGCCTTTCGGGGAAACCCACGTGGAGTTCACCCTGTTTCCGGAACGCAGCGCAGGTCTGCTGCGGGCGGGAGCGAAACGCGGCTGGGAACTTTCGGCGCCACAGCACGCCGTTCTGATTCAGGGCGACGACCATTTGGGCGCCGTGGCGGACATCTACAAGTGCCTCAGCGAGGCCGGCGTCGCAATCTACGCCTCCAGCGGAGTGACTGATGGCGGCGGCCGTTTCGGCTACGTCATCTACTTCCGGCAGGACGACTACCGCGAAGCGGCCCGCGCCATCGCCGCAGCGGCCATGAAGATATAGCGCCGCGCGTAGCCCGCGAGGAGTGGACGGGGCGGCTACGTCGCCGTCAATTCCTTCACCAGACTAGTGGTAAACGCCTTGGCGTCGCCGAACAACATGAGCGTGTTGGGGCGATAGTAAAGGTCGTTGTCAATTCCAGCAAAACCCACACCCATGCTGCGCTTGATCACCATGACGGTCCGCGCTTTGTAAGCGGTGAGGATTGGCATACCGGCGATCGGACTGGACGGGTCGGTCTCGGCCGCGGGGTTCACGATGTCGTTCGCGCCGACAATCAGCACAACGTCCGTCATAGCCATCTCGGGATTGATATCTTCCATTTCAATCAGCTTGTCGTAGGAAACGTCGGCTTCGGCAAGCAGCACGTTCATGTGGCCGGGCATGCGTCCGGCTACGGGGTGAATGGCGAACTTCACGTCAACGCCCTTCTTTCCAAGCGCGTCGGCCAGTTCGCGAATCTTGTGCTGGGCCTGGGCCACCGCCATGCCGTATCCGGGGACGATCACCACCGTGCTCGCGGTTTCGAGAATCTGCGCCGCTTCTTCCGGAGTGGCCGAACGAACGGGACGGGCTTCCGTTCCCGCCACGGAAGCCTGCACCTGCCCGAACCCGCCGAATAACACGTTCGCAAACGAACGGTTCATGGCCTTGCACATGATCACCGACAAAATGAAGCCCGACGAGCCGTCGAGCGCGCCGGCAATGATAAGCAGTTTGTTATCGAGCGCAAAACCCATCGCGCAGGCCGAGAGGCCGGCGTAAGAGTTCAACAGAGCGATGACGGTCGGCATGTCCGCTCCGCCGATCGGCAGGATCAGGAATACGCCGAACGTCAGCGCCAAAACTACGAAGATCGGATACAGATCCGTACGTTCCGGATTGAATACGAGGAAAATGCCCAGTGCGATGGCGGAGGCCAGGACGGCCATGTTAATAAAGAATTGGCCTTTGTAAGTCACCGGGCGGCCGGGAAGAACCTCCTGCAACTTTCCCCACGCCATGATGCTTGCGGTTACCGTGACGAAGCCGAGCAACGTTTCCACTATCAGCGCACTCATGATGAAGCCATGAGGCTGCAGCTTGTAGTATTCGGCGGTACCGATTAAGGCGGAGGCGAGCGATCCGCAGGCCTGAGAAATCGCGGTTCGCTGCGGAACGCCGGTCATCGGCATGAAGATCGCGATGGGCGCGCCGATCACGGCGCCAAGAACGATGCCGACGGCGATCCATTCGTAGTTGAATATTTCCGCCCGAATCAGGGTACCGACAACCGCCATCAGCATGCCGAGTTGCCCCGCCAGCACGCCACGGCGCGCGGTAGCAGGCGAACTCATCCACTTCAGCGCCAGGATGAAGCCCGCGGCGGCGGCGATGTACAGAAACTGGTAAAGGCTCATTTTCCGGCCGGCTCCCGCTTCTTAAACATCTTGAGCATTCGGTCGGTGATCATATAGCCGCTCACCAGGTTAGTCGTCGCCGAGACGATCGCGATGAATCCAAGGATACGGGAAAGCTCCGGCACGTCTTTTTCTCCGCTGATCATGATGGCGCCCACCACGGATATGGCGGAGATCGCGTTGGTCAGCGACATCAACGGAGTATGCAGGAGCGGCGATACCTTGCGGATCAGCTCAAAGCCCAGAAAGGCCGACAGCATGAAGACATAGAGTCCGAATTCGTAGTTCATTTAGTTTTTTACCTCTGGTCCCGGCGACTCCAGCACTCGCGGATGCACCACTTTCCCGTCGATGGCCACCAGGGTCTCGCGAATAATGTCGTCGTCGCGGTTAATCGCCACGGCGCCATCCTTCACCATAAGTTTGAGAAACGCGATCAGGTTTGTGGCGTACATCTGGCTGGCATCCTGCGGTGCAAGCGACGCCATGTTAACCGGACCCAGAATCGTCACGCCATTGTGGACCACTGTCTCGCCGGCGCGCGTCAATTCACAGTTACCGCCGCGCTCGGCCGCGATATCCACGATCACGGACCCGGGGGACATGCGCTCCGCCATTTCTTTCGTTACCAGAACCGGCGCCTTCCTGCCGGGGACCGCGGCCGTGGTGATGACGACGTTTTGGTCCTTCAGGACGTTGCCGAGCAACTCGCGCTGCTTGCGATAAAAGGCGTCGTCCATCGCCTTTGCGTACCCGCCGGTCCCTTCGGCGCTCTCGCCCATGTCGAGCACGACGAACTTCGCACCGAGGCTTTCAATCTGTTCTTTCACGGCGGCGCGCACGTCATAGGCGGAAACCACGGCGCCCAGTCGTCTCGCCGTAGCGATGGCCTGAAGACCGGCGACGCCCGCGCCCAGCACCAGTACCCTTGCGGCCGCGATCGTACCCGCGGCCGTCATCATCATTGGAAACAGTTTAGGCAAAGCCAGAGCGGCAAGGAGAACGGCCTCGTATCCGGCGATGCTGGCCATCGATGAAAGGACGTCCATGCTTTGCGCGCGGGTGGTGCGAGGGACAAGTTCGAGCGCGAACAGCGTCGCGCCGGTCGCGGCGACTCTCGCGCACTCGGCTGTGGCCGTCAGCGGTTCGCCGAAGCCGACGAGCAACTGACCAGGTCGAAGCAGCGCCAGGTCGCTTTGGCCATCGGCGGGGTTGGCTCCCAGCGTACGCACCTGAACGATGGCTTGCGCCTTCTCAAAAACCACTGAACGGGAGGAAAGGGTCACGCCGCGCCGGGCGTATTCTTCATCTGTGAATCCGGACGATAGTCCCGCGGAATATTCGGCTACGACTTCAAATCCGGCTTTTTTTAACGTTTCGCATGCGCGTGGTGTAAGGGCTACTCTGCGTTCGCCGGGAAACGTTTCTCCCGGCAGTCCAACGGTGACGGCCATCCAGCGGGCCTCCTGTAAACAATGATGATAGCCGATGGGGTTCGCCGCTCGCCCGAAGGCGAACGACGAAGAACCCGTGTTCGAGCTCGGGACTTGGCCGGAAAGGGACGGCAGTTGCCAAAGCGCGATTGCCCGGGGTATGAACCGGCTTTCGCGGCCCGGTCCGAACGTGCTATCGGCCGTCGTTCGGCTGCAATTTCCAGCCCTCGTCGAAGAAGCCGGCGGCGGCGATTTTGCCGGGCCAGCGAGCGTCGGGCAGCGTAGTCAGATCGACCACCGCGTAGTCCGGCAGATAGGCCACCTGGAATGAATTGGTCGATTGCGCGTACTCGCGGAATGTATTACCGGAATTGATCACAACGTACTTTTTCGGATTCAGCGGATTGGGGTAAATCATCACGAGCGCGTTTGTCGCGGCGGCGAACTTACGAGTACCGAGGGAAACCGAGTCAGTATCCCATTGCATGGGCAGCTTGTCGGCGATCCGCGCGAGCACTTTATTGCTCTTCGGGTCGCCCCAGAGAATCAGATTGCTCGATGCGATGTCCGCGTCGGTCACAGCCGTATCGTCTTTCACGGGCGCATCGCCGCGCATCTGCGTGCGCCACAACCGGATCGCATGCGCTTCCTCCGCTTTCACCCAGTTGCCAACCATGTCATTCATCGGCGCGCCGGTCGGATTCACCATCAGGAAGGTATCCATGAAAGCGTCGTCAATGGGACCCTGCAGATCGTGCCGCTTGCGAAGAACGCTGGAGTCGTCATCCGCGAGAGCCCACTTCGTTCCGGTCTTCCGCCGATGCGCGGTCCAGGAACCGTCGGTCAGAGGCGGAGGCCCGGCGACGGCTTGGCCGTCAATCGTTACGGACACCTTCGCGGCACGATTCAGCAGTCCCGCTCCGACGCCCATTTCGAAACTGAGGGCTGAAACGTTGGACGTTGTTGCCTGAACCGTGTGGTCGCCGGAAACCACGGCGCTGACACGGGCGCGGTCCCAATGTTTCTCCAGACCATCGACCACGACCCAGCGCATCCGGTTGTACTTCAGGGTCCACGTGGTGAAGCGGACTTCGCGCGGCCACTGGTCGCGGCCCTTCAACGCGATGGCGTCCATCATCGAATCAAGCTGCACTCTGGCGGCGGGGGTGTATGCGTGGCCGATCTTTTCGCCGATGACGCGGGCCAGTGTGAGACCTTCCGGCGCCATGTTGCGGGCCATGATGTCCGCGGCCTGCGCCTGCGGATCCTGATCGCCGTTGTAAGCGACGACGGGTACGTTGAAGAAATTCGCCGCGTAATCCGTGGCGGTGGTCAGGTGCATGAGCTTGTCTTCAAACCACGTCAGCTTCACACCCTTTTGCGCCTGGCCTGAGTATTCCACGGTTTCGGCGAAACCAGCGCCGGGAGCGACGGCTGCAAAATACGTCCCGTAATGCGCACCGATGTGCCACGCCGATGCGCCGCCCATGCTGAAGCCGCGATCGAAGATGCGGTTTTCGTCGACCTGGAAACTCTTCTTTACATCGGCGAGCGCTTCAAACATGTCCACTTCGCCGGCGAATGCGCTGGCGTTGCAGTAGCGGCCGTAGACATGCAGCACGACAGTGTCGCGCGGCTGGAATTCGCCGGGGTTGCGCATTCTGTCCCAGAGAAAATTGATTTCGCTGAGTGTTTCGCTGCGGCCGTGGAACCAAACGTCGACGCGCCAGCTATGCGCGCGGTCGGGAGAGTAAGAGGGCGGGACGACGAGTCCGTACGGCTGCACGCTGCCATCGATTTTGGAAATGTAGCCGCGAACCACGAGGCCTGTGACGCGGGTCCATGGCGCATCGCCGCGAGAGAGTTGGTCGGCGCGTTCGTTGGCGATGCGCACGAGCTCTTTCGCCCTGAAGATTTCTTCGGCGGCGAAGAATTCGTTGCCGTCAAGCGCGTACGAGATGGCTTTGGTGAAGATCTGAATGTCCGGAAGACGCGGGTTGCCCTTGAGAGCGTCGAGGCGCGTGTTCAGACGCGCGAGGCTGGCGCGGAGGGCGCGCTGGTCCGCTTCGGGAACGGCTATACCTGATGGCGGGATGGTCTTGATCTTGCCGCCTTGCTGTGCTGCCGGCAGACCGATTGCTTGCGGCGGCGCGGGTTGTTGGGCCAGAAGGGCCAGACAAATGAAGAGCGCCCCGGCGGCCGGTCGCAGTGAAAACAAAACCAGCTTCATAGCGGAGACGATATCACGTCGCCCTCAGGACTCGGCGGTCGTCACTTAGCGGGCGCAATCGTCTTTGGAGCGGACGGATCGCCACCAGCGTCTATCTTCAGATATCCGGCTTCGACATGCCGGACGGCATCCTTCAGGAGACTCGTCGGGTTCCAGCCGCTAAACACCTCGTCGATCGAAAGCTGGCCGAGCATCCTGTAGCTTTCCGTCTGTGATTCGTCGAACCATTGCTCGGCAGTGCTTTGATGGGGAAACGAATGGTTCGCCGAATGGTAGCTGGTCACGTCGGGGGGTTCGTTACCCTGGATCATCGGTTTGATATAAATCAAACGGCCGTCGGCGCCTGCGTCATCCACTTCCGAATATCGGATAGTCGCGACAGCGCACCTTTTCATATTGCCGCCAAGTGCCGGCGGAGCCGCTCCTTCCCCGAACACGATCGGAATTCCCATATCGATGCGAATCTTGCGCAGCGCATTGCCCAAATCTTCATACGTGAAGGTGTCGTCGCAACTGCCATCCAGCACGACGATCGTGCGGCACCGGCGACGGACCATTTCATACAAACCGAGGTTCTCGAAGTGTCCGCCGTCGGAAAGATACACGTATTCGCTGTCGTCGTTGGTCAGGCCAAAAGCCTCTCTGACCAGAGACTTAATTGCCGAATGCGGCCCGCCGAAGGTCCACGTGTGGTCGCCGGACGGACCGGGATTTCCCAGCCACGCTCCCAGCCTGAGGTTAAACAGGGTCATGATGAATCCTATGACCGGAGAGGAATGGTACCCCATGCTGGGGCTGGCCGCCGCACCCGAGATGGCGATTGCCGATCCAAGCGAGATACCGTCCTTGCCCCCGTAACCGGCGCTTTCCCTGTATCCGAGGCGGGAGTTTCCGACGTGCAGCGCCGTCGCCGTCACAGGCTCCGCCTTGCGCTGCTGCCAGGCCAGGCGGTCGCCGCCAACCAGATTCAGCGTCAGGTTGACAACGTGAAACGGGCGCAATGCCGTATTCAGATCGTGCATCTGAATGTTGTCGCTCTTGCAAAAGCCGATGAACTTGTTGGCCTTCCTGTGCGGATTCGACGCGCCCAGATAGGCCCGGATCAGTCGGTCCCGGTACATGCCTTCGAGTGAAAACTTATTGATGTTGATGAAGCGCGCCATTACCCAGCTGATCGCGAAGAATACGGCCGCCCACTCCAGGTTTTCAAACCATCTGGTGTGTTCCAGAAGATAGTCGTGGTCCCACCACGCTTTATCGAGGCTGCCCGTTGCCGATAGAATTGCGTTTGTCAGCATGGAGAGCCCGGTCGCCAGGAGAAGGAGAAACACAGGCGGTGCCACTTTGGCGACCCACCCCAGGGGCGATGGCCTCGCCTCACCTCCTGAATGCGATTTAGTCTCTTCGCCCCTGTGCCCGACAAGGGCACTTAACCATGCGGCGATGCCTCCCGCCGCGACAACCGCTCCCTGTGCCCATGAGTACAGTGCAAAGATCCAGCGCGGCACCAGCAGCACTACTGCGCAGGCGGCGACCCAGATAAAACAAACCAGCATCACATACGCCGCGCCGCGTGAAAGCCATTCGCGGTCTTCATCCTCGAGCGCCGTACTGGAAAGGCCGATGAACAGGGCGCCCGCGCCGCTGAATCCCATCAACAAGAGAGGGAGCGCAATCGTGACGTACACCGCCCAGGACGTCGGCACCAGCAGGTAGTTGGTGAGATACCACGCGGCAGTGCCGGTGCCAATCCCCATCAAAGCGATTGCGATGGACAGCGGGCCGGCAAGCAGTTGCAAACGCTTTTTCAGCTTCTTCCGGCAAAACATAAGATAGAGCAGCCACGCCGCGAAACTGGGAATCAGAGTCCACAGCGACACCTGGATCAGGCTTGTGGGCAAATATTTGTCTTCCAGAAAGTACAGCGAATCATAGGCGACGAAGGCCAGGACGGCCAGCACGAGCGGACTCAGAATGTAGCGCACAAAGTCGGCAGCGGTATGGTCCGCGCCACCCACGGCGGGCAAATAACGCAGTGTATTGATCATGCTGAGAACAAAAAGCGCCGCCGCCAGCAGCGGCAATCCCCAACTCACGATCAGGGAAGAACTAATCGCGTCGGCACCCCCGCGGTGGAGTTCGACGTAGAGGTCTCCGAACCTGTCGATCGAAAGAAGAAAACGCGGAATCATCAACGCGAACAGGAGGATCGGTATCAGGACCAGCCAGTTGAGGAATATGTTGCGAACGACGGTCGCCACGAGTGTCCACGTGTCGGGCGACAGCGCCCCGAGTTTTGGCGTCAGATAGTTGTTATATTCCCGCAGATGCTGAATGGGGTCTGTTTCGTCCGGCGCCGCTGCGGGAGCATCCCGTTGCAGGCGGGGAATAACGTTGCCGATCCCTCCGGCCCGTTGCACCCAGGCGGTGAGCCAGCCGCCGATGTATCCGCCTCCGGAGACGGTTGAAAGGTAGTCGAATTGCTCCAGCAGGCCGTGCTCCGCAAGGGCCTGCAACGCGCCGAGAGCGAACGTGGCGCTGCGAATTCCGCCGCCGGAAATACAGAGAGCGGAAAAGGGGTTTTCCTGACTGTGCGCCTTACGGGCCAGTTCCGCCTCGTTCTGCGCGCCAAAATTGACTCCGGGGCGAAGCGCGGTGTATTCGCCTATCAGGACATCGCGCAAGGGAATCGGGGAACCGCTCATAAGTCCGCTTTCAGAAGCATTTCCGGCCTGCGACCGCAGAGGTCGGCGCGCTCGGCTGTATTATTCTGCACAATTGTTAGAATGTACAGGAACAGCGAGACGATTGCAAGGGCTTCGCATTTTTTTGCCGTTTTTTGGTTGAACTTCTGTTGCTGTGAGGAAACGGCGGTACTATGGCCGAGTTCAGGCAGACTTGCCTATTTCAGCGGCTTGCGCTCTTTTCGCATTGCGCGTCCCCGAATCTTCAGTTCGATGGGCGTGCCTTCGAATCCGAACCGTTTTCTCAACTGATTCACCAGATACCGCTCATGAGAAAAATGAAGCGGCCCCGATTTGTCGGTGAACACGACGAATGACGGCGGACGAACGCCCGCCTGGGTGATGTAGAGAATCTTCCGCTCGTCGAAGTGCAGTTTTTCGACGAACCGGTTCAACTCTCCAGTGGTTACGCGGAGCGTGGCGGAGGCGAACACCGTCTTAATCAGCCCGAAAAGCCTGAAGACGCCGTTTCCGGTCTTCGCCGAAAGAAACACTACCGGAGCGTATTCGAGAAACTTCAGATGGAAACGAATGCTTTCCTCAAATTCGAACCTCTTATCGTCGCCGATCAGATCCCACTTGTTGACGCACAGAATCACCGGCCGGCCGCCCTCGTGCGCGTAACCCGCAATGGTCGCGTCCAGCCCCAGCACGCCCTCGGTGGCATCCATCACCAGCACGACGACGTTCGCCATACGAATATGCCGCCGAGCCATCACGACGCTGAGTTTCTCAGCCATCAGCTTCGTCTTGCCTTTACGCCTGATACCGGCCGTATCGATGAAAACAAAATCCGTTCCGCCGTGCGACACGGTCTCATCCACCGCATCGCGCGTCGTGCCTGCAATTGGCGAAACGATCGCTCGCTCTTCACCCACCAGAGCGTTCAGCAGCGTTGACTTTCCGGCATTCGGTCGCCCGATGATGGCCACTTTAATCGGCCCCGCCGCAATCTTTTCCTCGGCCTCGATGCTCGGCCGTTCGCCCGCGTCCGCGGCAAGCTCTTCGGCAGTCCCTTCGGGAAAGCCCTCGGTGATGTGCAGCATGAAGGCATCCATGTTAAGCCCGTGCTCTGCCGAAACCGGGTACATGTCTTTGATCCCGAGTTCGTAGAAATTGTGCACCAACCCCTCGTTTACGCCGGTATCTACCTTATTGATGGCCAGTGTAATCGGTTTGCCCGTCTTGCGAAGCAGTTGCGCCAGTTCGCGATCGGCGGAAGTGATTTCGGAACGGCCATCGACGACGAAAATCACGCGCGAGGCTTGTTCGAGCGCCACTTTCGCCTGTTTCAGAATCTGAGTCGGAATATAGTCGGCGTTGTTGACGACAATTCCACCCGTATCGACCAATTCAAACCGGCGGCCCTCGAAATTCGCGGCGCCCGATATCCGGTCGCGCGTAATTCCCGGCTCGTCGCCCACGATGGACCTTCGTCCGTGAGTGATTCGATTGAAAAGGGTGGACTTGCCGACGTTCGGCCGTCCCACGATCACGACCGTGGGGGTCTCTTGCGGCATGAGTCTTCATCATATCAGGAGTTCGGATGCAAGCCTCGTAGCCCCGGAAACCGATCCGCGGCCTGCCGACGACCGAGCCCATGTGCGCAAAGATTTTCCGCGCGAATGAGATACTGCATAATTCGGCATGTACAAATCTCTCCTGCTCGCCATTTGCCTGCTGATGCCCGGCTGCCAGTCCGCTAACCAGGTCTCCGGCCTCAAGGTGCTCATCGGCGCTACGGCCATCATGCAGGCCGGATCGAACCCGGTACAGGACACGGTCATCGTGATCTCCGGCGCCACCATTCGCGCGGCGGGCGTCCGCAAGAACGTGCCGATCCCGCAGGATTCCGAGCGCACCGATCTCACTGGCAAATGGGTGGTCCCGGTCGCCGGTGGTCGCATAGCGCCGGGCGAATCGGCCGATCTCTTTATTTTGAATGCGGGACCCAATGGCGCGCCGGCCGTTGGCGGTGTCAGCCGCCGAATGATCCACGGGCAATGGAATCAGTAGGGCTGGAATCCGAAGAGATGCGAAACTCGCTTCACTCGCATTTCTGCGAACTCCGGCGGCAGCCCAAACGTATGGACGGGAAGGAGCCACACAATGCGCCTTATTTTGCCCATTTTCGCAGCACTGATTCTGACTGGCTGCGACCCGGAAGATTTCGCCCCGGGCGACCGGTATAAAGCCGATTTTCACTACACCCTGAAGCCCTCCGACAGGCTCAGCGTGGAGAACTTCAACGGCGAAATCGAAATCGCGGGATGGGACGACCCGTCCATCGAGATTACCGGCGTCCGGTATGCCTCCACTCAGGAAATGCTGGATGCGATAAAAATCGATATCCACGAATCGCCCGCCATTACTGAAATCCGCACGGAGCATCCAACCACATTTCACGGCAGCCAGGGCGCGCGTTATTTGATTCGGGCGCCGCGCAAGACCGTCCTGGACCGAATCGCTTCGAGTAACGGCGCCATTCGTATCCACGATATGACCGCCGCGGCGCGTCTCCATACCTCCAACGGGGCAATCCGCGCGGAGAATATCGCTGGAAGCGTGGATGCCGAAACCTCCAACGGCGGCGTCGACCTCGATTCCATCACCGGCAGACTTACCGTCAAAACATCCAATGGCCGCATCCATGCCGAGGATTTGGCAGGCCCCTGTGAGGCCGAGACTTCCAACGGTCCCGTGTCGCTGCGCTTTAAGGACGCTCCCGACGGCCCCACGCGCATCCATACCTCGAACGGCTCGGTCGACGTCACAATGCCGAAGTCCCCGAAGAGCGGTATTCGTGCGGAGACCAGCAATGGCTCGATTACGATCGAATTGCCCGGAAGCACCGCTGCCCACTTGAATGCCCAGACCTCCCAATCTTCCATCTCGTCGGATTTCGACGTTTCAGCGACCTCAGGCGATAAGGAGAAACATCACCTCGAGGGCAATATTGGCTCGGGAGGGCCGCTGGTCGAACTCACCACTCACAACGGCGGCATACATCTGCGCAAGGCGTCCGCTGCTTCCAATTAGCTTACGGGCCGCGACGCAGCGGCGGCGCGGCCAGCCGTGCGCGCTTCCGGAGAGCCGAAGCCCGCCACCGAGCCAGGGAAGGGAACCCGCCGTGCTCGCAGATGACGCAGATCTCCCGCACAGGGCGACTGTATACTGAACGCGATGAGTGCCTCTCTGACCATTCGCCATTCCGGCGACGTTGCCGTTGTCGATATATCCGGCCGAATTACCCTGGGCGAGAGCTCCGGCGCCCTGCGTGAAAACCTGCGCGGACTCATGGCGGAGGGCCACACGAAGATTCTTCTGAATTTGTCAGGGGTGACATTTATCGACAGTTCCGGAATCGGCGAACTCGTCAGCGGCTATGTATCTGTCGCCCACAACCACGGAAGGGTCAAGCTTTGTTGCCTCGGCAAACGGGTTCGCGACCTGCTCCAGGTAACCCGTCTCTACAACGTCCTCGATGTTTACGAGTGGGAAGATGACGCTCTTCGGTCCTTCGTGTAATCGGAAGCGGCTATGATCCGGGCCGAAGATCTGGTTGGCGACGAATGGGCGGAGTGGTACCGGCCGACGCCGCGGGAGCGCGAGAGCGCGAAGATCTGGGACGTTTTTCTTGCTTTTGGAGGACCGTTTGAACCGGAACCTGATACTTAAAGCCCTTTCTTCGAATGCGGAAGAGTGGCGCGCAAACGCGGCTCACGGGCGGCCAGGCGTGCGTGTCTGACGAGGGGGTTTAATTCAGTCGCGATCTCGATCTGCTCAATTTCGCCGACGCGGAGAATCTCGACCGTGTCCACGACGGTCTGTCCGATCTTGAGGCGGCGCAAATTGCCGTAACACTCACCAACCCTCTCCTGGATCGCGAAGACCCGCGGGGACGTATGCCGATCCGTGCTCAGTCCACGTACGATCTGCTCCGCAGTCATGGAGTCGACCGCCGAACATTCCTCGATTACTGCGTCAAACTTACCGCCATGATGGGGTTGGGTTCCACCGCCATCCCGACGGTGGTTTCTGCCCTCGAAACCAAACCCAGATTGCCCGTGATCTGGCTGCACGGCCTCGAATGCACCTGCTGCAGCGAGAGCTTCATTCGCAGCGCGCACCCGATCGCCCAGGACATCGTTCTCAACATGATCTCGCTCGATTACGACGATACGCTGCAGGCGGCGGCCGGCGAGCAGGTGGAGGAAATCCGCAAGAAGGTGATGAAGGACTACAAAGGCCAGTATCTGCTCGCGGTGGAAGGCAATGCGCCCACTTAGGCATCGCCCAAGAATAACTTC
>PLEX01000184.1:0-64736 GCA_003136575.1 Bryobacterales bacterium
GTTGAACCGCGCCGACGCGGTAATCAGTTTCGCGCCGCTGGTGGACGATACCGCCGCATACGCCGATTTCATTCTCCCCGATCATCACCCGCTCGAATCGACGGTAGCCGTTGTGCCCGCCGTGTCGGATAGGACGGGGATCGCAATGGCCGAGCCCTTCGTGACGCCGCTCTACGAGACACAGGCGCTGGAAAAAACGCTCGGCGATATCGCCGGCAAGCTGAAGGTTACTTATCCGGCTCCTTCTGTGGCCGACCTGGTGAAGCCCCTGCTCAAGGGCGATTCGACTTATGCCGAGGCCGCGAGAGAAGGTGGCGTCTGGCTGGCTCCGGATGCCAAGCCAGCCCCTGTTAAACCGGGTAAGGATATCGCACTCGGTGCGGCCGCGTTTGAAGGCGACGCCGCGCGGTACCCGCTGTTCTTCCAGCCGTATCTTTCGCTCCAGTTCCACGATGGCGCCAGTTCCCACCTGCCGTGGATGCAGGAATTGCCCGATCCGGCTTCAAGCGCGATCTGGAGCCTGCCCGTAGAGATCGATGGAAAGACCGCAAAGGATCTCGGCGTTTCGGAAGGCGATCTGGTGCGAATCGAGTCGCAGCATGGAGCCATCGAAGCGCCGGCATTTATTCACCCGGCGGCAATTCCCGGAGTCGTGAGCATGGCCATCGGCGGCGGACATACGCATTACGGCCGCTACGGTACCGGCCATGGCGTCAATCCGCTGTCGATTCTCGCGCCATCGTCCGAAAAGTCGACCGGTTCGCCGGCGACTGGCGCGACGCGGGTAAAACTGAGCCGCGTCAGCGATGCAGGAAAACTGATTCAGTTCTCAACGCAGAAACGTGAGAACAGGGGATTCGCGCACAGGTAGCGCTGGAAGAGATATGGCACACCGCTGGGGAATGGCAATCGATCTGGACCGGTGCACGGGCTGCGAAGCCTGCGTCGCCGCATGCCACGCCGAAAACAACATTTCGATTTCCACTCCGGAACAGGCGGCCACGGGCCGCACCACGCACTGGATTCGCGTGGACCGGTATTACGAAGGAACCTTTCCGGATGTGAAGGTGAAGTACATGCCCGTGCTTTGCCAGCAGTGCGACGAAGCGCCGTGCGAACCGGTTTGCCCCACCTACGCCACCTATCACAATCCAGAAGGGCTGAACGTACAGGTCTACAACCGCTGCGTCGGCACTTTTTATTGCGCGAATAACTGCCCCTACACGGTTCGCTACTTCAACTGGTTCGATCCGGTCTGGCCTGAGCCGATGCAACTGCAGCACAACCCCGACGTCGCGGTTCGCATGGCGGGGGTGATGGAGAAGTGCACGTTCTGCATCCAACGCATTAAACGCGGCAAGGACGAGGCTGCGACCGCCGGACAACCCGTCGCCGACGGCGATATCCAGCCGGCCTGTGTGCAATCCTGCCCCGCCGAAGCGATGGTATTCGGCGATCTGAACGATCCCGAAAGCAAAGTCTCGCGAATGGCGGAAAGCAGCCGTGCGACCCGTCTGCTCGAGGAATTGGGAACTAAGCCAAAGGTCTTTTACCTGGAGCGCGGCCGATGATGCGACCGTCACGAAATGGCCGGGTCGTGGGCCGGCCCTTGTGGAGTAGGCCGTCGGCCTGCGCTCCACGACGGGAGCGCGGACGCTGATGTACCGCCACATCAAACAGCCGGAACTCCTGCCCTACGGCAAGATTCGCGAAGACCTGTTCCGCCCGCTCTCCGGACTGACCCGGAAATACCTTTTCGCGATTATCGCCCCTATACTGGTAATCCTGATCGGCGGGTACGCCTGGGCAACGCAGCTTCGTTACGGCATGGGCGTCACCGGCCTGCAGCGGCCAGTATTCTGGGGCTTCTACATCGTCGACTTTGTTTTCTGGATTGGCATTTCCCACGCGGGCACGCTGATATCCGCCATCCTCCGCCTAACCGACGCCGGCTGGCGCAAACCCATCACGCGCGCCGCCGAAGCTATTACGGTTTTCGCGCTCATGATCGGCGGCATGTTCCCCATCATCCATCTGGGACGAGCCTGGTATTTCTACTGGCTGATGCCATACCCGAATTCGCGCCTGCTCTGGCCGAATTTCCGCTCTCCGCTGCTATGGGACCTTACCGCTATTTGTGCGTACGTTACAGGCAGCGTCATATTCCTGTATCTGCCGCTGATTCCCGACATGGCGCAGCTGGCGGAACACAATACGCCATGGCGTGCGAAGCTCTATCACGTACTGTCGCTCGGGTGGACCGGGAGCGACACCGAATGGCACGCTCTGGAACGCGCCATGAAGCTGATGGCCGGCATTATTCTGGCGGTTGCGATTTCGGTGCACACCATCGTCGCCTGGGATTTTGCCATGGCCATAGCGCCTATGTGGCACAGCACGATCTTCGGGCCTTACTTCGTGGTTGGCGCGATCTTCAGCGGCCTCGCCGGGCTGATGATCGTAATGGCCGCGATCCGGAAACTGATGGGTCTGGAGTTATACCTGACGCGCCACCATTTCAACAATCTGGCGAAGCTTCTGCTTTTGATGAGCATTCTCTGGCTGTACTTCACCATGGCGGAGCACCTGACCGTCTGGTATGGGAACGACCCGAGCGAAATGGTGGTCTTCGGCGCACGAACGCGCGCGCGGTTCTCCACGCTGTTCTGGCTGATGGTGTTCGTGAACTTCGTCGTGCCGTTTGTTCTGCTCGGCATACGCAGGCTGCGGAATATTACGACGGGCGTAATCGCCTCGGTCGGCATCCTGTTTGGAATGTTTCTGGAACGGTACATTATTGTGGTGCCGACTTTGAGCAACCCGCGCTTGCCTGCGGCGTCTTCCACGTCTTACGCGCCGAGTTGGGTTGAGATCGCCATCACTGCGGCAACATTTGCCGGGATGATCGTGCTGTATCTGATTTTCTCGAAGCTGTTCCCGATTATTGCGGTCTGGGAGTTCAAGCCGCATCCGCACGAGGATGAGATTTGACATGGCATCCACAATGTATTTGTTGAGCGAATTTCGGGATAAGGAAGCCGTGGCGGGCGCCATTCATTCGTTGCGCGCGTCCGGCGTCGGCGACTCCGACATCGATCTGTTTTCCGAAGAGCCGGTCGAGTTCAAACGAGGAGTGCTGGACCGGCCGAGCCAGATGTCGCTGGCCGCGGTTCTCGGAGCAATCGTGCTTGGCGGCGCGGCGACGGCCTTCGTGCGGTTCGCACAATACAACTATGCGGTGAACACCGGCGGGATGCCGACATTTTCGTTTTGGGGAACCGGCGTAATCACTTATGAAATGACGATGCTCGGCGCGGTGCTGGCGACATTTGTCTTCTTCCTTTGGGAAAGCGGCCTGATTCGCAAACGCGACAAGACCGCGCCGGTGCCGGTCGTGCCGCCGGAATGCATTTGCCTGCGGGTACGTTGCGTGAGCGGCGATGTAGTAAAGGCGACGGCGATACTCCAGGAATCGGGAGCGATTTCCGTGGAAAAGAAGGCCCCGCTATGAGCGCACGGGCAGCGCTGCTGTCGGCTTGCGCGCTTAGCATGTTGGCGTTTGCGCTTTCGGCGTCCGACAAGAAAGCCCTGCCGTGGGAGAAGAACCGCCTGGCCAGCGGACTGGCATTGTATCGCGCCAACTGCGTGGTTTGCCACGATATCGATCGGCCACCGGCGGAATCGAAGAAGCTCGGCCCGAGTTTTTATCAACTGTTCAGGCAGGATAAGATGCCGCTTTCAGGGGTCAAGCCAAGCCGCGATTACATCAAGACCGTTATGCAGGCCGGGTTCCCACCTATCATGCCGGCCTTCGCCACTACGCTGAACGATTCGGAAATCGATCTGATTCTGGACTACATCCAGTCGAAGTAATCGCAGCGCGACGCCCTTCAATCCGGCCCTGTCCGCACGTTCACGTGATATCCTGTTGACGCCCTGGACTCAGGGCATGTATGGTCGATCGAAGGGTCCTGCAATACCAATTCACCGAGAAGCTCGGCTCAGGCGGCATGGGAGAGGTATACAAGGCCCGTGACACACGACTCAATCGCCTTGTGGCGATCAAGGTATTGCCGGACGGCATGTCCTCCGATCCCGATCACCGCCGCCGCTTCGTGCACGAAGCCCGGGCGGTCTCCGCTCTGAATCACCCCAATATCATCACGATTTACGACATCGTCGAAGACGGCGATGCCCAGTATATGGTGGTGGAGTACATTCCCGGCAAGAGCCTTTTTGAGATCATTCCCGAAGGCGGTCTTCCGGCGCAACAGGTGGTCGGTTACGCGACCCAGATCGCGGATGCTCTCCGCGCGGCACACTCCGCCGGCATCATCCATCGCGATATAAAGCCGGACAATGTCATGGTCGCGCAGAGCGGCGCGATTAAGCTTCTCGATTTCGGCCTCGCGAAGGTGGACCGGACATCCGCCGAACATGCCGGAAACACGATCACCATGAATGCGCCGTTGACAGTCGAGGGCGCCATTCTCGGCACCGTTAACTACATGTCTCCGGAACAGGCTGAAGGCAAGCGCCTGGATGCGCGGTCCGACATTTTCTCTTTCGGCGCCGTGCTGTACGAGATGCTGACCGGGCACATGGCGTTTCGGAGAGACTCTATCGTTGCGACCCTGTCCGCGATCCTGCGTGATGAAGTCCAACCGGTCCGGGATTTCGCGCCTGGCGTTCCGCCGGAGCTGGAAAGCCTGGTTGTCAGATGCCTCCGGAAGGATCCCGATCAGAGATTTCAGTCCATGCAGGACGTTTATGCCGCTCTGGCGGAGATGAAACGCCGGGCGGATTCCGGTGTGGCCGGCGCGATGCCGGCCGCTGAGCGGACGTGGGGATCGAAGGCGGCGTTTGGCATCGCGGTTGTCTGCGCCATGGCCGTCGGCGGCGTCTTTTGGTGGGCGGCGCAGCACAGGCCCGCGCCGCCGACGGCGCACGTGGAGACCCCCGTCGCGGTCGCGGTTGCTCCGCCAACGGCACCTGTGGAGACTCCCGCTCCGGTCTCCGACGCTCGGCCAGTCGAAACCACCATGACGAACGACACAGTCGTCCAAATGGCGGCGGCCAACGTGACGCCGTCCGTCATCGTCAACCAGATCCGGTCCTCAAAGACGAATTTCGACATGTCTCCATCCGCGGTGATCGCGCTTTCGAAAGCCGGTGTTGTGGCCGAAGTCATTGAGGCGATGCGTGGTCCGCTCCAGGCCAACGCCGCGCCTGTTCATCCGCCAACGCGAAGGCCCGTGGCAACCGTGACTTTGGAGGATGGCTTGCTAATTCGCCTGACGCTGGCCGAAGACATTCCGAACAATGCCGCGCAAGGCGATGAAGTGCGATTCACAGTTGCGGAACCCGTTCGCTCCGACGGCGCCATCGTCTTTCCAAAGGGCGCGCCGGCCGTCGGGTTGATCGTGGACGCCGCGAAGAAGAAGGTGCTCGGCATCGGCGGCAAGATGACTTTTCGGCTTGAAAGAGTAACCGCCGTGGGCGGGCAGAGCGTCCCGATTCGGGCGACGCCTCAACGGAATCGGGACGGGTTGTCGAAGCGTCCGGTAGATGTCGGCGCTAACGGCGCTAACAAACCAAAAGAGCTGGCAGCCGCCGCCGGAGCCAGCTATGCCGGATACGTCGATGGTCCGAAAACCGTATCGGTGAAGAAGTAGCGGGCGGCCGAATCCGGATTTCGGCGGTTCGGGCACCTGGATCTTCGTAGGCCGCGAACGGTGTAGCCGGGCGCGCGAAGACTCCTGGATACCATGGTCCCGTGTCCGCCACGCCGCCCCGCTCCGCTCTGCCCCGACTAAGAGGCGATCTCGACATCATGCCATCGCCGGTGGAAGACCGGCCGGGTTTGCTGCTGCGCGATTCGCTCCGTTACTCCGACACAGTGCTGATCGTCCCTCCCCACCTGATTCAGTGCCTCACGTTGTTCGACGGCGAGCACACGGAGCGCGATCTGCACGAGACGCTTTATCGCATGTCCGGCGATCTGCGGGCCGGGGAAGCCGGCGATCAACTGACCACGGCGCTCGTGCGGGCGGGCTTTCTCGACGACGAAGCTTTTGCCGCCATGCGCGAAGCGAGGCACCGGGAGTTCGCCGAATCGCCCGTGCGCGCGCCGGCTCACGCAGGGTCGGGCTATCCCGACGACCCGGAAGCTCTGACCACCGTGATGCGGCACTGGATGGGAGGGGAACCGTCCGCGCCGCAAACGGACGCGATTATCGGGATCGCCGCGCCGCATGTGAGTCCCGAGGGCGGCTTCGAATCGTACCGAGCTGCTTATTCAAAGCTGAGTCCGAAGCTACGCGACCGTACGTTCGTGGTTCTCGGGACGTCTCATTACGGCGCTCCGGACAAATTCGGCCTGACGCGAAAATCCTATGTCACGCCGTTCGGCGAAACGAAAACCGATGGCGCGCTGGTCGACGAATTAACGCGCGCCGCGGGGGACGCCATCGGCATGGAAGACTACTGCCACTCGGTGGAGCATTCCATCGAATTCCAGGTGGTCTTTCTGCAATCGATCTTCGGCCCCGATATTCGCGTGCTGCCGATACTCTGCGGCTCGTACTTTCGCAGCATTTACGGCGGCGGAATGCCGGAAGACGAAGAGGGCGTGAAGCGATTCCTGGGCTCGCTCGGCGAAATCGCGGCGCGGGAGAAGGATCGGCTCTGCTGGGTGCTCGGCGTCGACATGGCGCATATGGGCGCGAGGTACGGCGACCAGTTCGAAGCTGTCGCCGACGCGAATGAGATGATCGAAGTGGCGGAACGAGACCGTATGAGGATGGAGCGGATCGCGGCGGGCGATGCGTCGGGTTTTTGGGAACTTGTACGGGAGAATCGGGACGATCTGAAATGGTGCGGATCGTCGCCGTTTTATACGTTCCTGAAAGTGCGGCCGGATGCGCGCGGCACCGTCGAGCGCTATGAGCAGTGGAACATCGACCAGCAGAGCGTGGTCAGCTTCGCCGGCATGTCGTTCCGTTGAGGCCAACGACGGTCAATACTTCGCCAGTTCCGCTTCGAGAGCCGCCAGCCCCTGCTTTGCGTAGATATCCTGCAGCCGCTGTTCTTCGGTCGAATGTGACATTGCGTGCAGCATCGGCGACGAGTCCAGATCCTTCCGGGAAGGCACCCACACTTTGCCATCGGCGAACTCCACGCGGCTGACGAATCCCGTCATGCCGGAGATGGCGATGGGACGGCCAGCGTGAGAAAACTTAAGCGTGGCGTCCGGTTCCAGACGGCCTCTTTGACCGGCCTGGATTACGGCGCCAAGACCCGCGCCCGACGTATTCAGGGCCGAAACGCCCGAACCTGGCACCGATCCGGCAAGATATTCGTTGCCATCGTTATCCTTCACGATCCAGCCGATTTCGAAGTAACGAACGGACCTCTTCTTGTCCAGATTCTGGACTTCGATCCAGGGAGAACTCGCCTCGTTGCCGGAAATCGCCGCTTGTCCCTGCACCGCGAGCACCGGCGCATTGGGTAAACTCAGAAACGCGAAACGAACGTGTCCCGAGCCTTGTCCCGATTCGGAAGCGGAGGCTGCGGAACCAACCGCGCGCCCATTGTGCGAAAGCGCGACATCCAGCTGGGGCCGGTCGCCCACCTTCGCCATGCTGTTCAGCACTTCCCTGCGCAGACCGTCTTCACCCTTCGCCTGCAGGATCTGTTTGTAGTAAGCGCGATCCCGCTGCGCTTCCACTTCCACAAACGTCATCGCGCGCTGCGAATTCAGGCGGTTCGGCCCGTAAAAACTCAGATCGTCGAACAGCACGCCATCCAGCTGAACGCGCACCAGAGGACCGCTCGCCTGCTGCACAGGCCGCACGAGGCGGATGTCGATCGGCAAGGTGAAATTCTGGCCCGCCGGAACGTCGATGCAGGGCCGCGTTACGGAACCCTTGCCGCCCGGCGTCGATTCCTGCGTCGCGATGAGCATGGTGACGCCGCGCACGCGCCGCGCGCCGGAGTTGCGAAGCGTGAGCGACATATGAAGATCGAGCACGAGCATGCCGCCGCGGGGCGATACGCGGGATTGATCCGTGGCGGCCGATATCAGAGTTACCGGAGAATCGGCGGGCAGATCGATCTTCACCGAACTGGAAGCGTCGCTCCCGGCTGTCAGCGGCTGCTGCTGGGCATACAAAAGCCCCACAGGCAGGGTCACCGCGGACAAGACGGCAATCGCGCGTATGTTGCTATTCCACATAAACACTCGTGATCGTCACGGTTCCCGTACTGCCATCCACATAACTGGCTCGAATCCCGCCCTGCGACGTGACCGTCTGGTCGGCCGCCGAATCGCCATGATTCAGCAGCGTCATGCTGCTGCCGGAATCGGTCCGCACCTGCACCCCCGCGTTCGTCGATTCCGCCACCGCATATTGCACTACGCCGGGATTCTCATGCGGCAGCAAGCCGTGCAGAAACACGCCTGCGCCGGCCATCAACAGCACCCCTGCCGCGCCGATTGCCCATTGCGGCTTCCAGCCCCGCACGCGCGTCGCAGGAAAATCGCCGACACATTCCCCGGCTGCGAGGCCCACACGGATATTCGCCTTCATTTCGGCCGCCATCCGGTTCCAATCCAGTTCGGGAGAATTCACTTCGGACGGCACGTGTTCCCGCAGAGCGGTACGCAGTTCGCCAAACGATGCCACGGTGTCCCGGCAGTCTCCGCATCGCCGAAGATGCCTGTTCAGGAAGAAGCGCTTCAGCGGACCGCATTCGCCGCCGGCCAGCAAGGCCAGTTCGGCTTCAGAAGGATGCCGATTCATCGCGCGCCTCCCGCTCTCCGGCCTTCCGCATACTTCCGAATCTTGATTCGCGCGTTGGCGATGTGCGAGCGAACGGTCGCCCGGGAGCAACCCAGCCGCCGGGCCACCTCTTCCGCGGGCAGATCTTCCATATCGCGCAACACCAGCGCCGCACGTTCGCGCGCGGTCAGCAACTCCAGGCCGGCCGCCAGCCAGTCGCGCCGCTCGCCGCGCAGAAGCCCCTCTTCAGCCGATTCCATATGCCGCGCTTCGAGATGCTTGGCCGGGGCCTCTCCCAGCTCCACAAAGGCGATCCGCCTGCCGCGCCGCAGAAAATCGAGCGCCGTATTGGTGGCGATCCGCGAGAGCCAGTGCGCAGCCTTTTGCTCGTCTTTCAGCTGATCCTGCCGCTGTAGCGCTTTGATGAAGGCTTCCTGGGTAAGATCCTGCGCATCCTGGACGCTGCCAACCATGCGGTAAATCTGAAGAAAAATGCGGCGCAGATGTTCGGTAACGAATCCTTCGCGCAAACCGACCGCGGACTCGGCCAGCGCCTCGCGCCCGCCGTCGTCGGGATTCGGCGATCGATAGTGATCCGTCATTACCGCAGCTCGCGTCAACGCAGGAACTCCCTCAATTAAGATGACGCCCGACCCGGCGAAACGTGCAATGGGAATTACCGCGCTGGTTTCAGTATACGGCGAGGTGCAGGAACGGACCGCTCCGGGACGGACGAAAGGCTGGAATTACAACGACCTGGGGGAAAACGCGGGGACCACGACATCGCCGTGCTACGGCCATTTGCCCCAGAAGCGTTCCAGCACTTCCGCAGCCAGGTTCGGAGGAACTTTGCCCCGGGTCATCCGGCAGTACATGATCGGACCAAGTAACAGAAGGAGCCCCGTCTGCAGGTCCATCGACGCCGGCAGAACACCCTGTGAGACTCCCTCGTCCAGGATTCTGAGGATCTGCGATTCGATCGGACCAAGGGAATTTCGCTTCATTGCTTCGGCGAACCTCGGATTCGCGGCGGCATATCCGACAATCCTGGGAAGAAGCTTGTGCATCCTGGCGGACCGATTCGCCTGCGCCAGATGCGTCAGCAAAGACAGCAGATCCCGCTTCGGGTCGCCGGACCGGAATTCTGGCGGCGCCACTCGCAACCTGTTCACCACGTCAACGCAGAGGGCGTCTTTGTCTTTCCAGTGGTTGTAAACGGTCGCCTTGCTGACGCCCGCGAGCCGAGCGATGGCGTCCATGCTGGCGCTTTCGATGCCGCGCTCGCCAATCAGCTGAATCGCGGCTTCCAGTACCTTTTCATGCGCTTCGGAACTGGGCGTTCGGGCCACCTCCGACTAGGCCTCGATCCGCGAAAACTGGCGCGCGCCGATAGCCAGAAACACCATCGCCATGATCCCCAGCACGATGAAATCCAACAACATGCCAAAGTGCGAAACGCCGATCATCGCGCCACGGATACCATCGACGCCGTAGGAAAGAGGGTCGATGTTCGCCAGCAGAGCCATCGCTGCGGGAACACCGGTGAGAGGAAACAGCGCGCCCGAGAGAAAGAAGATCGGCATCACCAGAAAGTTCATCACCATCTGAAACCCCTGCATATCAGTCAGAGTGCAGGCGATCGCCGTGCCGAGCGCGGTGAACAGCACGGCGACCAGCACCATGAAGGCGAACGCTATGGGCAGCGCGGAGATGCTCAACGGACGGAAGCCCGCGATAATGCAGATGACGATGACGAGGATCCCCTGAAGTATGGCGGTCGTTGCGCCTCCGAGCGTGCGGCCGATCATGAGCAGCAATCTGGGTTGCGGCGCCACCAGCATCTCTTTCAGAAAGCCGAATTGCCGGTCGAACATCAACTCGATACCCGAAAAGATCGAAGTGAACAGGATCGTCATCCCGATCATGCCGGGGGCGAGAAACTGGATGTAATTTCCCTGGCCCGCCTTTTGAAACACCGGGCCGAAGCCGAAGCCGAAACCGAGCAGATAGAGCAGCGGCTGGCCCAGCGACGCGATGATGCGCGGCTTCGAGCGAATATATCGTTTCAATTGCCGCAGCCAGAGAACATAAATAGTCGTCATGTTACCGTCTCCCCCGCCACATCTTCGCCATGTTCCGTAAGTCGCGGTTCGCCTCCGCCCCTTCGTCCCGGATCGAAGACCCCGTCAGCGCCAGAAACGCCTGTTCCAGCGTTTCCGAATTGGTCTGCTGCTTCAGTTCCGCCGGCGTACCCTGCGCAACGATTGCGCCGTGATCGATGACTGCGATGCGGTGGGCCACGCGGTCGGCTTCATCCATGTAGTGCGTGGTTAAAAAGACCGTCACCCGCTCTTCTTCGTTGAGCTTTTTCACCTGCGCCCACAGTTGGTTGCGTGTCTGCGGGTCGAGGCCGAGGGTCGGCTCGTCCAGAAAGATGATTTTCGGCGTGTGCAGCAGGCCGCGCGCGATTTCGAGACGCCGCCTCATGCCGCCGGAAAACTGTTTCACCGGATCGTTGCGTCGATCCCATAGCTCGAAAAGCTTCAGCAGGCTTTCGGTTCGTTCCACGCGCAGCTTGCGCGGAACGTGATAAAGCGCGCCGTGCAGATCGAGGTTTTCCGCAGCCGTCAACTCGTCGTCGAGGCTGGGGTCCTGAAAGACGATCCCGAACCGTTTGCGGACTTCGTTCTGCTGGTGGGCGGGATCGAGCCCGTCGATTTCGACCTTGCCGCTTGTGGGCCGCAGCAGGGTAGTCAGCATTTTGATGGTTGTGGTTTTGCCCGCGCCGTTCGGCCCGAGAAAGGCGAAGATTTCGCCCATGCCGACCTCGAAGCTGACGTCGCGGACAGCCTGGATCTCGCCAAAGGTTTTCGTGAGATGTTCGACCCGGATCATATAGGAAATACTAAACTGAACCGTTTAGTATTGTCAAGGAGACTCCCGCGACGTTTTCCCGCGTTGCGGTCGACGGTTTTGAGAGTACGGAATGTCGGCAGCCGCGGCGCCAGTTTTCGGATAAGTTCTTTTGGCCCGGAGCCAGGCCGCTTCCCAAGCCGTCAGGGACGCTGTTCAGATTCGTTTCAATGGCATGGAGAGGGCTGCCGGTTACTCGCCGCCTGAGTCCGGCTTATCGAGCCTTGTCGATAGCGCCCGCAGGCGTGCGGTTACTCGGACTCGTGATTCCTGCAAGGCGGGGACGCGCGCGATCACGACAGACGAATCACCGGGTGAATTCGGTGGCGTATCGGATCGCGAGCTTCCAACGCGCCAGCTACGGAAGAGAGTAAGCCACAATCAGATTGGTCTTTTGCCCCACGGCAGACGTCTTGAAGTCGCCCAAGCCTCCTCCCGCCCATACTGCGACATATTGCTTGCCATTACCTGCCGAATACGTGATCGGGGTGTTGACCGCGTTGTTCTCCAGTTGCGTGGCCCACAGTTCTTTGCCGGTCTTCGGATCGAACGCGCGGAACATCAGATCCGCCGTCGCGCCAATGAACAACACGCCTCCGGCGGTGATGATTGGCCCGCCCGCGTTCGGCGTCCCCGTCTTCGGAACGCCTTTCGCTGTCAGTTCCTTGTATTCGCCCAGCGGTACGCGCCAGACAATATCCCCTGTCGTCGCACTCACTGCCATTAGTTCGCCCCAGGGCGGAGCGCTGCACGGGAAACCATTCTGGTCTTCAAACGGAATCTTCTGCTTCGCGTAGGAGGGCAAGATGCCGGAAGACGTAGTTGGATTTAGTTTGGCGAGCGTGCCGACGCTGCGCGTGTTCACGAAAATATAGCCAAGCCCAGGGTCGAAAGACGCGCCTGACCAGCTTCCACCACCCTCGGAACTCGGAAATACAAGGCTTGGCATCATGCCATAGGGAGTATAGGGCCCCATTTGAACGGCCTTGTCATACTGTGCTTTGCAGGTCTGCTCGGTCTCCGGTGAGATCTTACTGACTTCTTCACGCGTCATGCTGATCCGCGAAATCGGCCCGGGTTTGAGCGGGAAGGGCTGGGTAGGCCAGGCATGATCGCCCGGCGCATCTGTATCGGGAATGGGCCGCTCTTCGTCACCGAAAACCGCCTTGCCCGTGAAGCGGTCGAGAATGAACATGAGGCCCAGCTTGGTGGATTGCGCGACGGCGGGAATCTTCTTCCCGTCTTTGGTGACTTCAATTAAAGTGGGGGGCGCATTGACGTCCCAATCGTAGATGTCGTGGTGTGTGGTCTGGTAATACCACTTCAGTTTCCCGGTGTTGGCGTCGAGGGCGATCAGACTGGTTGCGTAGAGATTCTTCCCCGGACGGTTGCCCCCATAGTTCTGGTCGGTGGCATTGCCGAGCGGGACGAAAACCAAGCCGTTGGCCACATCGACGGTCATGGGCACCCATGCGCCGGGGCCGCGGCGATCCTGCCAGCCATCCACGCCCCACGAGGGGAACTCGGCTTCGCCCGGCTGCGGGACGGTATGGAATCTCCAGACTTCCTTGCCGGTCTGGAGGTCGAAGGCACGGGGATCGCCGGCGATACCGTAACGGCCCTGCTCTCCGGTAGTGGGGGAGAGGATGGCCAGATTCTTATAAATGGCAGGGGTTGAACCCGGAGTGTAGCCGCCGCCATACTTCTCCACCATGCCGACTTTGAGGTCGACGATGCCATTATCGCCCACTGTTCTGAATAACTTGCCGGTCTTTGCATCCAACTGGATCAACAGACCGTCAGTGGTGGCGACGACTATGCGGGGCACTGCTTTGCCATCGCCGGGCCACCAGGAAACGCCATACTTGGCTCCCCGGCCGGTTGGCGTAACTTCTCTAAGGTCGTATTTCCACACTTCGGCGCCGGTTGCTGCGTTGAGGGCCACCTCCTTGCCGCCGGGAGTCGAGAAATACATGATGCCATTAACGACGATGGGCGTGGCTTCGGTGCCGCGGAAGCCGCCGCCCGGTTCGCCCATGTCGTAGGTCCAGGCGCGAACCAGTTTGTTCACGTTGGAGGCAGTGATCTGCGTAAGCAGCGAATAGCGCATCCCTCCGGGGTCGTTGCCGACATTGGGCCAGTCACCGGACTGGCCGGCGAGACGCGGCAGCAATGCGGAAGAAAACAGCGACGCCGACAGCAACGAAAAGCGGAGGATTTTCGTCATTCTTGACCTCAATCTTCACCAAAAGGAGTAAATCTGGCCGACCTTATCAGGCCCGCTCTAACAGTTGAGCCTATCACCAAAGTCGGGAACCGGACAAGCAAGGTAACGGTATCGATTGCGGGGGCGAGTCAGCGTAACGTCCGAAACCATCCGGAATGACAAAATCCCCGGCCTGTCCATTCAAGAGACAGACCGGGGATCCGTTGTGCCGCGACTCAGAAAGTCACCTTCAGCGCCACCTGGAGAATGCGCGCCGTGTTAGCCGCGGTCGAGATGAATCCCGGCAAGCCGGTATTCAGAGCGGCCGCCGGATTGCTCCAGTTCGCATGGTTCAGAATATTGAAGCCTTCGCCGCGGAAGTCCAGCTTGTATTTCTCGCGAATCGGGAACGTCCGCCAGATTGCGGCATCCAGATTCCACGTCCCGGGACCGAACAGGTTATCTCTTTGCTCGTTGCCGAAAGTTCCCGTCGGCTGCACCATAAACGCGCAGTTGTTGTACCAGTGTGCGAGAGTTCCCAGTTGCGTAGGCGCGACACAGGTTGGATTGGCGGCCACCGGACCGGGTGTCCACGGGTTCCCTACCATGTTCGGGCGAACAGTGGTGACGCCGGTCAGAGAAACGTCGCTACCATCGCTGATACTAAACGGGGAGCCGGATGCGGCGGTAAAGATCGCCGAACCGTTCCAGCGGCCGAGGATGGTCTGGGCCAAGTCATTGGAAAATTTCGGGCTTTGAGCCACCACGGAGATGTTGAGGAGCTTCCGGCGGTCCTGGCCGCAGTTTCCCTTGTCGAATGCCGGATTGCCTGGGATGGTAAAGGCGCTGCCGATATCCTGGCCACCTTCCCCCACATCGAGGCAGTGCGACCACGTGAAGTTCGAAAGAACCGAGAAACCCTGGCTCAACCGGTGCTGAGCCGACACCAGCAGTCCGTTATAGTTCGACCAGCCAACCGATTGTGCCTGGAGGACACCACCGCTTAGCTGCGGACCCCAAGCCGGATTGGCGAGGTTCAGAGCGCTGCGAGCTTTCTGATTCCCGACGCCGCTGATGGTTGTCGTCGACGTTGCGTTGCACGTGGGAAAGGTCACGTTCTGGGTTCCGTACAGCAGTGTGCAGGGACCCGTAATGCCTGTCATTCCGGCTGTACTAACAATTCCCGGCGCGGTCATCCCGGCCGTAATCACGGTTGGCAGGTCCTGGTTCACACCGAGCCAGATGTCGCTTGTCTTGTTTCCGATGTAGGTAGCCGACACCAGCCAATTCCTGGTGATCTGCTTCTGGATCGACACGTTCCAGGATTGCGTATGCGACGGATTAATGCCGGTGTCCTGGAATACATACGCGCCATTCAGCGGAAATGCGTAATTGTGCGGCGGCTGTGCGGCCGATGGAAACGGATTGCCGCCGGGGTAGTTAAAGAACGGATTCGCGATACCGCCGCCTGACAGCGGGTTCGAAGACGAAACATTCACGGGCGAGGGAGTGAAACTGATCGTCGAGCCCCAGGGCGGATTCAAGACGACGTGCATCGCATTCCAAAGCGCGGCACTGTTATAGGCAAGACCGTAGCCGGCGCGAATGGTCATGTCGCCCTTGCCGGTGGGATCCCACACCACACCGATGCGCGGAGAGAAGTTCGCGAGGCGGTTGGGGGTATCGGACTTGCCGTTGAAACCAGGGTCGCCCGGGAAGGTGATTCCGGGAGGAGCATTGGTGTAAACCGAACTTTGCTTCCCTGCGATGTAGTTGGCAAAGCTGAAGTCCGAGGCATAACCATAGCCGGAATGCTGCGGGAAGAACGGATCCCAGCGCAAGCCTAAATTGATTTGAAATCGCCGCGCCACTTTCCAGTTGTCCTGGGCATAGAGCGAGGGAATATTGATGGCGTCGCGGCTGATCTGGCCGTTGCCCTGCCCGTATCCGTCCATCTGGCCGGTGACGAAATCCGCGAGGGCCTGGCCAGTGTAGGATGAGCTTCCGGTGGAAAAGGTGGGGCCGGGATTTTCCTGAAACACGCCGTTGCCGTTCATTTGAACATGCTGGTAGCCGCCGCCGAACTGGAGCTGATGAGAGTGGAACTGCCAGCCCAGATTTTCGGTGAGGCCATAATCGTTTTCGTAGTCCCAACCCTGGAATCCAGGTTCGGAGAAATCAAACGCCAGATTGTTCTGCAGCGGGCAGGTGGCCATAGCTCCAAGGGCGCAGATATTCGTAATTGCGTCATTACTGGTACGAACAGTCGCGGTACGGCTCCAGTTGAGACGGAAGGTGTCGATCATAGCGGAGCCCAGAGTGCGGGTGTCTCCGATCACCACGTTCTGCACTCGGTCGGCGAGGCCGACACCGCTGGTGTTTTCCAGATTGGTGGGAACGTAGAACATGGGGTTCGAATAATCGGAGATGAAGTAGCGGAAGAAGATCGCGTCCTTATCGGTGCGCTGCCAATCCACTTTCGCGACGTGCTGGTATTCGCGGTCAATCAGGTGCTGGACAGTGAAGATATCGCCGCACGCATCCGCGGGGGCAGGCAGAAGGGCGGCCACTTTGGCGGCGATCTGCGCGGAGGGAGTATTGAGCCACTGGGGGAGGATGATGTTGCTGTTGGGCGCGGTGGTCAGCTGCTGGGCCGGATTCCCGGAGATCGGTGAGGCGACGGTATTGTTCAGGTACGTCTGTTTCGCCTGGCAGGGGGGCGCGAGATAGGCGGTAAAATCGCCCTTCAGCATGGCCGGGGTAGGTATACCGGATTTAGTGCCGTTTGTGGTGGAGCGCTCTTCCGTATCCTGATTCCCGTAAAAGAAGAAGACTTTGTTCTTCTTTATCGCTCCGCCGACTGTGCCGCCGAACTGATTTCGCTTCAGGGTGTCCTGAATGCCCTTGTTGACCACACCGGCCGTGGTGCCGAACTGGAAGGAATCGGCATTCATGAGTCCGTTGCGGAGAAATTCAAACAGATCGCCGTGGATAGAGTTCGTGCCGCTTTTTGTGATGGCGCCGACAGACCCGCCGGGGCGGCTGCCGGAATTGGCGGGCAGGGAATTGGATTCCACTTTGAATTCCTGCAGAGCATCGGGGAACGGCATCACTTCGCCAACGTTCGTTCGATAATCCATATTCGGGGAACCGTCCAACTGGTAGTTGGTTTCGTTCCCCGAGCTTCCGGCAACCGAATATGAAGGCGCGTTCGGGTAGTCCAGATTGTTCACAATACCGCCCGCTCCGCTGACAATGGCGGCGCCTGAGAGAGCGATCAACTGTGTGGCCTGCCTGCCATTCAACGGCAGATCGACCACCTGCTCGGGCTGGATGACCTGGCCGACGCCGGTACTCTGGGTCTCCACCATGGCCGCGTCGGCCTGAACCTCCACCGATTGCGAAACATTACCCAACTGGAGCGGGACGTTGATAGTCGGGTTCGTGTCGATTTGCAGGACGATGCCGCTTTGAACGTATGCCTGGAACCCGTCTTTTTTGACTTCCAGCCTGTACGGGCCGACCGCAAGTGCCGGAAGGATGTACGAGCCGTCGTCCCCCGTTTTTGTTGTTTTTACGGCGTTGGTATCCGTGTTGGTCACCTGCACTTGCGCCCCGGGGACGACGGCGCCTCCGGGATCCGACACCCTCCCCGAGATCTCGGATGTCGTTTGAGCAAAGATGCAGAGCGAGCACAGACCCGCAAAAACTGCGGCAGTCGCGATTCGTTTCATTAAAATTACCTCTCCCACCGGGTTGAGACTATCACAAATTTATCGCGGAACCGGACTAAGTAACCGTGTCACGACCACCTTGCCAACCGGATTACGTCAAGGGTCGCCGTGCTCGTAACGTGAGCGGTAAATACAGCAGGATCAGCGCGTTATGTCGGCGATACTTACTTGTTACACGCCAGTGAGTTTGCGCACTCGTGGCTCCGGTGCGCGTCCGATTTTCTCGCGGCGCGGCGTCCGCTCATGGAATGAAATTCGCAGACACAGTTGTCTGCGGCGAATAATTATGCAACGGGTATTTCGACCTCGTCAGTCGCGGGAGAATGAACGAGAACCTCATCGGCCGGGCTATTGCCGCCTTTGAGGAAGTCGGCAATATCCCAATAACCGGTACGCGGCATGGGGATATCACCTCTGGTTCGAACCTCCAGAAGGTAGGGGACTTCGGCCTTCAAAGCCTTGTGGAGGGCGGCCGCAAGATCGGACGGCTCGACTACGAGGTCGGACTCCACACCGAAAGACTTTGCCAGCAGCATGAAGTCGGGGTTATATGGCGTGCCATCCGGCTTTGTGAATTCCGTGCCGTAGGTATTGCTGAAATAGTTCGCGCCAACCGAGCGAATAGTGGAAAAACAAAAATTATTGAACAGAACCCAGAGCACGGGGACATTTAATTCGACCGCGGTCGCCAAGGCGCCAATCACCGAAAGAAAGCCGCCGTCTCCCACCAGGCAGATAACCTTGCGATCCGGAGCGCCGATTTTTGCGCCGATCGCGGCGGCGGGAGAGAAGCCCATGGTCGCCATGCCACCCGACGTGATGAACGTGCCGGGTTCCGAGCACTTGAGTTGCTGCCCCGCTCCGTTCTTATTCCAGCCTACGTCGGTAACAAAAATGGCATCCGCGGGAGCCGCGTTCGATAACTCGCAAAGCAGTCGGGCCGGGTGGATTGGCTTATCATCGTTCGTCTGGGAGGCAACGAGCTCGGTGGCCCAATCGCGTTTCCGGCGATCCAGTTCGTGCCTGCGCACCAAAGTGTTCGACGTCGAACGTTTTTCTCCCTGCACGCGCGCGATGAGTTCACGTAAAGTATCTCTGG
Organism: Bryobacterales bacterium; assembly: GCA_003136575.1. Classification (GTDB taxonomy): domain Bacteria; phylum Acidobacteriota; class Terriglobia; order Bryobacterales; family Bryobacteraceae; genus BOG-234. The sequence goes on from PLEX01000184.1 coordinate 18,736, forward strand.
CGTCGCCGACGATGCCAACTTCGACCGGATAGATCTTGCCGATTTCCTGCGGATCGATATCGATCTGGATCAGGCGGGAAGGCGGAATCGCAAAGGTGTGAGCCGGATTCCATGAACTGCAATCCGCCTCGCCGAAACCGGTGCCAATGGCGAGAATGACGTCGGCTTCCCGGGTGGTTTGGTTCGCGACTCTTGTGCCCCAGATGCCAGCCGTGCCTAAGGCCAGAGTGTGGAGTTCGGGAAAGGCGCTCTTTCCCATCAGGGTGGTTGTGACAGGGATCTCCAGTAAGTCCGCTAACTGCTTCAATTCGGCGGACGCTTCCGAAAGCAGGATACCGTTACCAGCGAAGATAACCGGCCGCGCCGCGGCCAGCAACAGACGGGCAGCCGCTTCGATGCCGGCGCCGGAACCCGCTGCGCGACCGTAAGACGGGCGACGGGCAACGGTGACGGCTTCCGCATCGATCTGCGCCGAGAATACGTCCATCGGGACATCAATCAGGACGGCGCCACTGCGTCCCGTTTGCGCAACGTTTAATGCGCGGGGCATCACGTCTCCGAGCAGCTTCACGTCATCCACGCGCCAGACACGCTTACAAAAGGGCCTGTAAATATCGCCCTGCGAGGCATCCGCATGAAAACGGATTCCCTGGTGCGGTTCGCGAGCGTGGTTGTAGGCAGGCGTGTTCCCGCAAATCACGAGCATCGGCGTGCAATCCGCCGCGGCGGAGATGACGCCGGTGACGGCGTTGGTCATACCCGGAGAGAGATGGACGTTGAGGACCGCCAGCTTATGTGTAACCCGGAAGTATGCGTCGGCCGCATGGGCTGCCTGCTGTTCGTGACGGAAGGATATGTATTCAATGCCGTGCTGATAACAGGCGTCGATCAGGGCGTAGTTGGTATGTCCGCATTGTCCAAATACCTTTTTAACTCCTTCCTGCTTCAGACACGCTGCTATGAACATCGCTCCGGTCATCGTTATTTCACTTTCTTCCCGACTAAGGACTCTGCCGAGCCTTGTCCGAGCGCTCCGACGTAGGCGATTCTACCAGCTTGAATACACCCGGGCAATCGCGTAACCGTAGCGATTACCGGTTCCCAGGGCGATACCGGAAGCAAAGTGCAGCGCGTTGCCTGCGAGCTAAACACCTGTAAACATTGGAGTTTCGACTTTGTGGCTACATACCCGCAGGCACGGCACACCGGCCGTCGCCGAGCGCGAATGGACATGTTACACAGCTCGAATCAGCGTCCGCGAGCCCAAGGCAGATGGACCGTTACACGCTTGCCGGAGAATTCAGGCGGATGCTATTATCTCTCCAGCTAAGCGACAGCCCGGCGGATCGACAGGTGGCCCGCCGGTCTTGTCAGACATCGATATTCATGGTGATTTGCAGCAAGCTCTCCGTTGCCGGATCTCGTCCCGAGTTGTTTGCAAAGGCCGTCGGATCCGCAGTCGACGCCGTGTCTTTCGACACGGAAGACGCGGTGGCGCCGGAGCGCAAGGACGATGCGCGGGCGGCTATCGCTTCGTATCCGCGAGCACGTTCCGGCGGTTGCAGCAAGATTGCCATTGTGCGGGCGAATGGCTGCGCTACGCCATGGTTTGGCCGCGACGCGGGCGGACTTGTGGAGTCCGGCCTCGACGTCATCGCCGGCGTAATTGCAACCGCAGACCCGCGCGTGATGGGACATCAGATCGGTTTTGCCGGTCTGCTTCTGCCTTTGGGGATCGATCGGCGGGCTGCGAACGCTCTTCAAGTCATGCGCGCAGCAGTCAGACTCGCGGCTGCCGAGGCAGGCATAACGGAATACGACGCCGCGTTCCCCGACATGCGAAGTCCGGAACCTTGCCGCGCAGGGGCCGAAGCGGCCAGGCAGCCTGGTTATGCGGGAAAGAATTGTATCCACCCCAGCCAGATCGCGATCGCCAATGAAGTATTTGCTCCGCGCGCGGATGAAATCAAACTTGCCTCCAGGGTGGTGGCATCGGCCAGCGAGGCGGCAGAGGGAGGCGTACAAGACTTTGTACCGGACGGGCAGCCGATTGATGCGCCTATGATCGAGCATGCCCGCGCCGTGGCCGCGGCTGGCGGCAGGCACGACGCTACCGTATCGGGACAGGCGCAGGAGCCAAATGCCCCCTGATTCGGGTAACGAGCGACAACCGGCGGGGCCATTCAGCGGGATCAGGGTTCTGGACCTGAGTTCTTATATCGCCGGGCCGTACGCGTGTTCGCTCCTGGCGGATTCAGGCGCCGAGGTGATTAAGATTGAGCCGCATGGCGGAGATTCGTTGCGACATTATCCCTCCACGCTGGAGACCGAATCGCGAGCGTTTCTGGGGACGAACCGCAGTAAGTACGGGCTCGCGCTGGATCTGAAGCGTGCAGAAGGTCTGACGGTGTTTCTGCGACTCGTCGAATCGGCGGATGTGCTGGTTCACAATTTCCGCCCGTCCGTGCCGGAACGTCTGGGCATCGGCTACGAGAGAATCCGCAGCTGATCTATTGCGCGCTCTCGGGTTATGGCGAGACGGGACCCATGAGCAATAAGGCGGGTTACGACCAGGTGCTCCAGTGTTTCACCGGCATTTGCACATTTCAGGGAGCAAGCCAGGGGAAGCCGGAAATTGTATTGGGTTCGGTGGTGGATTTTTATGCCGCCTCCCTGCTCGCGTATGGGACTTCGGCCGCCCTCTTCCATCGGGAACGCACGGGTGAAGGCCAGTATGTCGGCCTTTCCCTGCTGGGAGCGGCGTTGGCCATGCAATCGGGCCGATTCATCCGGGCTGAAGGCGAGGATTCCGGAGTAAGCCGCGATCTGCGTTCGGGAGGAATCACAGGCATTCACCCAACCAGTGAAGGCGAACTCTATATATCGGCGAATACGGCGCACTTCTGGCGTTCCCTCTGCGCGCTCACCGGATTGCCGGATTTGGCGGACAATCCGAAATACGATACAGTCCGAAAACGAGCGAAATGCGCGTCTGAAATCGTCCCCGTTATTCGGGAAGCCCTGCGGTCGCGCACGGCACTGGAGTGGGAAAAGATTCTCGGCGAAGATGTGCCATGTTGCGCCGTTCGATCCATCGAGGAGATGTTCGATCATCCGCAGGTAGCCGCGCAGGGTTTGGTGGGCCGCGTGGTGCATCCTCGGGTCGGCAGTTACGTGGGCGTAAGAAAGCCGTTGAAATTCAGCGCGGCGCCAGGCCCGGAGCCTTTCGGGGCGCCTGCATTGGGGCAGCATGCGGATAAGATTCTGTCCGGCATCGGCTACAGCGTCGCGGAGATCGGGAAATTGCGGGAACTTGAGGTTATTCCGCCTTAATCGCGCCTTCACGATTGTTTCAGTAACGCGCGCGATCTGGCCCCGCACTGCGGGTGGTACGCCGGGCCAGGCGCGGATGATGTGTCCTGGATTCGGTTACCCGACTGATGGAAATTTAACTGGAGAAGCAGAATATGGCAAGAGAGGTTACCCAAGAAGAGAAGGCGTTGGCGCAGGGTTTGCTGGATAAAGCCCGGACTGCGATGCGGACGCTGGAAAGCTACGATCAGGCTGCGGTCGACAACTTGTGCCGGGGGGTCGCCTGGGCTACCGCCAACGAAAAGACATTCGTCGACCTCACGCAGATGAGCGTCGACGAGAGCAAGATGGGCAGCGCCGAAGGCGGACTCGCGCGACGTTTCAAGATTGTCGGCATTCTTCGCGACGCCCTTCGTCAAAGGAGCATCGGCGTGATTGAAGAGATTCCGGAAAAAGGGATTGTCAAGTACGCAAAACCGGCCGGCGCGATCGCAGGCCTGCTGCCTGTCACCAATCCGGTGGTGACGATGGTGGCCATGGCGATCAATGCCCTCAAGTGCCGGGACGCCGTCATATTCTCTCCGCATCCGGCGAGCAAACGCACCGCTCTGGAGACGACACGGATATTGCGAGCGGCACTGCGAAAACAAGCCGCGCCGGAAGACGCAATTCAGTGCATCGAAAAGCCGAGTATCCCGCTCGCCCAGGAATTGATGTCTCTGTGCGATCTGACGGTCGCCACCGGTGGATCGGCGATGGTGAAGGCCGCGTACAGTTCGGGCAAGCCGGCATATGGAGTGGGCGCGGGCAATGCCACCATGATTATCGACGAGACGGCGGATATCGCCGAGGCGGCAGCCAATACGCGGATCAGTAAGACGCATAACAACGGGTCCGGATGCTCCTGCGACGGGAACCTGGTTGTCGAGGACTCGATCTACGACCGCTTCCTGGAGCAGTTGCAACTGGAAGGCGGTTATCTCGCGTCGGAGGAAGAGAAGGCGCTCCTGAGGGCCGTAATGTGGGACGCGGAAAGCCACCGAACGCTGGAGACCGTCGCGCGTTCCGCGGCCACTATTGCGGACCTTGCCGGCTTTACTCTCCCGGCCGGTAAGAAGTTCATCGTCGTCAAGGAAAACAGGATCGGCAAAGACCACGTTTTTTCGGGCGAGAAACTGTCGCCGGTACTCGCTATCTTCCGGTACCGGGGATTTGACACGGCGTTGAACATGGTTGAGCAGATCTTCGAAGTGGGCGGCAAGGGCCATTCGTGCGGGATCTACACTTTCGATCCGGAACACATCCATCGTCTGGCGCTCATGGCACCGGTAAGCCGGATTATGGTGCGGCAGCCGCAGGTCAGGGGGAATGCCGGTTCATTTACCAACGGAATGCCCATGACCGCGAGTCTCGGATGCGGCACCTGGGGCGGGAACATTACCAGCGAGAACATCGGCGTGAAGCACTTCATGAACGTCACCTGGGTGAGCCAGCCGATTCCTGAAGACAAGCCATCGGAACAGGAGATTTTCGCCGAGTTCTTCAACAGCGAGATCTTCTGACTGGTTGCCGAAAAAGGGCCGAAGCAATACGGGCCATGGCGCTTGCGTTTGTCTCATCCGTGTTCATCTGTTGCGTGTAACCGTAAAAAGACCGGCTTTCGCTCATGCCGGGCAGAAAGTTGGTATAAACTGGCGACCATGAATAGACGCGATTTCTTCCAATCCAGTCTCGGCGCGGCACTCGGCGCCCGGTTCGTGCCGCGGGCGGCGGCGCAGACTCCCGCGCCGGCGGCGACAAGGAAACTGGTAGTGGATGCGTATTCGCGCCATCTTCAGTGGCTCAGAAAGCCGGAAGAAGTTGCCGCTGCCGCCGCCGAAATGGGGTATAACGGGCTCGACATCACGGTCGTTCCTTATCCCGGTCACGTGGACCCCGCGAAGGTGGCAACGGAACTGCCTCCTTACGTGAACGCCGCCCGCAAACAGGGCCTGCGGGTGACGACGATGCGGTGCACGATCACGGACGCGGATACGCCCAACGCCGAGGAGATGCTTCAAACGGCGTCTTCTCTCGGCCTGACTCACTATTGGGGCGGCATGTTCCGCTATGACCTGAATAAGCCAATCAACGACCAGCTGGATGCGATCAAGGTCCGCATTGGCAAACTGATTCCACTGCTGGAAAAGTACAAGATGACGGCGATGTACCACACCTACTCGGGAAGCAGTTCGGTGGGCGCGGCCGTTTGGGATCTGCTCTCCGTATTTAAGAGCTTCGACCCAAAACGGGTGGGCTTTCACTACGATGTCGGGCACATGACAGACGCCGGCTTCGCGAGCTGGGATTTGAACCTGCGGGCGGCGGCACCGTATATTGCCGGCGTTTCCTGTAAAGATTCGGTGATTGAATTGAACCTGCCGCTTGAAGGCGGGGGGCCGTATACCGGCCCTCCCACCCTCGGCGGCAGAGGCGGCGGTGCTCCGGGCGGGCCGGGCGGACCCGGGGGTGGTTTCCCCGGCGGACCTGGTGCCGCAACCGCGTCCGGACCGGGCGGGCGTGGTGCCGGAGCTGGCGCGTCGAGCGGGGGCCGGGGAGGGCGTGGTGGCGGTCGCGGTGGCCCAGGCGGTCCGGGTGGTGGGGCTGCGGCTGGCGGCCGCGGTGGGGGCGGTGCGGCAAACCCCTGGAGAATTCGCCAGGTACCGTTGGGCGAGGGCATCGACAACCTTCCGCTGTTAGGTTCCATTCTGATGCAAACAGGCTTTGATGGTCCGATCGAGATTCAGGCGGAATATCCCAACGGGGGCGCAAACAACGCCGCGGATACGATCACGTTGCCCCGCGCGCAGGTGCTGGGTGCTATGAAGCGAGATTTGCTGGTGCTTCGCACGGCGTTTTCGCAAGCCGGCTGGACATCCTGATCGGGTTTCCTGCATTTGAATCGAGGATGAAATGGAAATGGCGCGTCGCGCTGTGCTCAGCGGTATCGTCGGATTGGCGGCATCTTCCGCCATTTCAACCATGAAGGGCGGGACCGCCCGCATGCCCCTCGGCGCCAACGTCATCTTACCCGGCGTTGCCGCCGTTTATACGATAGCCGGACAGGCTGGATATCGCGAAACAGACGATCCGGAACCCCTGGCACGGGAGCACGTTCGGCTGGGCTATACAGCCGCGTTCTGTCCGGATTGCAAACCCGGCGACACGGCACGGGTGAATGCCATTCGGAAGGCCTTTGCCGACGCCGGGGTCCTGATCGCGGAAGTCGGTGCCTGGCGCAATATGATGACGCCCGATGCGGCGGCGCGAAAGGCCAATCTCGAATACGTGATGCAACAACTTGAGCTTGCCGACGAGCTCGGCGTGAAGTGCTGCGTGGATATCGCGGGGTCTTTCGACGGAAGCACGCTCTCCGGTCCGCATCCGAAGAACCTCTCCAAAGAGTTCTTCGATGGCACTGTGGAGAACTGCCGGAAAATCCTGGACGGTGTAAGACCCAAGGTGGCGAAGTTTTCCATCGAGATGAAGGCGTGGGACGTTCCCGACGGCCCGGATTCGTATCTGGACCTGGTGCGCGCGATCGGCAGAGCCACTTTCGGCGTCCATATCGACATTTGCAACATCGTCAATTCGCCCAGCCGTTACTACAACAACACCGCGCTTATCAAGGAAACATTCCGGAAATTAGGCAAATGGGTGCTATCATGCCACGCCAAGGACCTGAGATGGACGCCGCAGGTCAACGTGAATTTTACGGAAGTTCCGGCCGGACAAGGCGGCATTCCGGGGCAACCCGGCGGCGGCATCGACTATCACGCATACATTGCGGAAGTGAGCAAAGCGGGCGTTCCGCTGATGCAGGAGCACTGGAATACGAATGAGGAATTCCAGCAGGGCGCTCGATATATTCGCAAGGTAGCGGCGGAATTGGGCGTGCCGGTCTAGGATCTAGCCGCGAACCAGGCCGACCGGGAACCGCTCCATTGTCGCTCCCGGCAACGATTCGATCTGTCCGGCAATAGCATCCAGATTTCGGCTCGCGAGGATGAACACCGTCCGGCCTAGGTGCCGGACATTTTCCACACCGTCTACCCAGCGGACCGGAGCCGGGAGTTCGCGGTTCAGGACGATCCTGAACCGCTGGTACTGCGCCTTCAGATCGTCGAGCACGCCCGCGACAATCGACTTGCCCCTGTCGATAATGCAGATGCCGTCGGCAATCTGATCCACCTCGGTCAGCTGGTGCGAAGAGAAGAAAATCGCGATGCCCTGCGATGCCGCGATCGCCACCAGTTCGCGCAGTACTTCCTCGACGGCGGCGGGGTCGAGGCGGTCGGTCGGTTCGTCGAGGATGAGCAGCTCCGCTCCGTGGCAGATCGCAAGAAGCAGCATCAGTTTCGAGCGCATGCCTTTCGAGAGATCGGCGATCTTCCGCTTTGGCGGCAGGTCGAACATCTTCAGATATCTCCGTTCCAGGTCGTCGCGCCACTTCGGAAAAAACGGCCGCGTGAACCGGATGATCTGCCCGACACTCATGTAGGGGTAGAGTTCTTTGTCTTCCGTGACGAACCCGATGCGACCTCGCGCCTCGATGTTACGTGCGGGGTCGGTCGCATCAAGACCGAAAACGCGGGCCGTACCGCTATCGGAACGCAGCATTCCCATCAGTAGCTTGATGGTTGTCGTCTTTCCGGCGCCGTTGCGGCCGAGAAACCCGAAAATGCTCCCTCCTGGTACCCGCAAATTGAGGCCGTCCGGCGCGGCTTTGTCACCGAAAGACTTCCTCAGATCGCTTATTTCGATTGAAAGATTATTCATGCTCCGCTCCCTGCAATCTCTTCGCGTCCCGTAACACCGCCAACTCGTTTTCCAGCAACCTGCGGATTTCGTCGCCCGTCAGCCCAGCTGCCACCAGCCGCTCAACCGCCGACTGCATGACGGCCTGAACTTTCCGCGTCACCTTCGTCACCCCCGCGAGAGACTCGCTGATGAACGCGCCCGAGCCGTGCCGCAGCTCGATAATCCCCTCGTGCTCCAGCTCACGATAAGCCCTCGCCACCGTATTCGGATTCATCACCAGATCTTCGGCAAGCTTGCGGATGGTCGGGAGCTGGTCGCCGGAACGCAGCGCGCCGGTCTCGACGGCGTGCTTCACCTGCTCCATCAGCTGCAGGTAGAGCGGAATTCCGGACGACTGGTTGAGGCGAAGAATCATTCAGACAGGACCAAGTGTGCTAGTTAGTTAATACACTACACACTTTTGCCCGCGCCGTCAAGGACTGCCTTCGGCGCATTTGGCGCAAAGAGGCGAACTTGCGCGCGGCAGTACGCCCGCCGTTTACAGGAATGAGACAATAAAAGCAGTCCCCCGCCGTGCTTCACTTGGTCCAGGCGGCGGATTATCAGGAAAGGGAGGTGTATCCGGATGGGAATTCCCGTCTCGCAGATGTGGACGGTCGCTACGTACGTGCTGGGGCAGAAGCTGGCCGGGCGCGAACGCTACCCGCTCGTCCTGATGCTGGAGCCGCTGTTCCGTTGCAACCTGGCTTGCGCCGGCTGCGGCAAGATTCAGTACCCGGCCCACGTTCTTAAGATGAACCTTTCGCCCGGGGAATGCTTCCGCGCAGTGGATGAGTGCGGCGCGCCGATGGTCTCCATCCCCGGTGGAGAACCCCTCATGCACCCGGAAATCGACAAGATCGTCGCGGGTCTGGTCGCTCGTAAGAAGTACGTTTACCTCTGCACGAATGCCCTGCTGCTTCGCGAGAAGATCGACCTTTTCAAGCCCAGCAAGTACCTCAGTTTTTCAGTTCACCTGGATGGCGGGAAAGACGAGCACGATTTTTCCGTCTGCAAGGAAGGCGGCTACGAAATCGCCGTGGATGGAGTGCGCGAGGCGGTGAAGCGCGGTTTCCGCGTGACCACGAACACCACGCTGTTCGATGGCTTCGAGCCGAAGCGGGTCCGCGAATTCTTCGACGAAATGATGGCTTTGGGCGTGGAAGGGATGATGCTCTCGCCCGGCTATTCGTACGATAAGGCGCCGGATCAGCAGCATTTCCTCGGCCGCGCCCGCACGCGCCGCCTGTTCCGCGCGCTGCTCTCGAATCGCAGGCCCGAGTGGAAGTTCAATATGTCGCCGCTGTTCCTCGAATTCCTGATGGGCAGGCGGCAGTACAAGTGCACGCCGTGGGGGATGCCGACGTTCAATGTGTTCGGCTGGCAGAAGCCCTGCTATCTGCTTCAGGATGGATACGCGGATACTTTCGGCGAGTTGATGGAATCGACCAACTGGGAGCGCTACGGCACCGAATCCGGTAATCCGAAGTGCGCGAATTGCATGGTACATAGCGGGTATGAAGCGTCGGCGGTGCACGACAATTTCACCACGTGGCGCGGCTTTTTCGACACCGTGAAGGCGACTTTCTCCCGGTACCGGGATTCCGAGGCGTTGCGGATTCTGGAAGAGCCAGTGAAGGCCGTTCACGCTCCGGCAGGCCTTGTGCAACTGACCATGAAGCACGAAGCGGCGGAAGAGGTTGAAGTTTGAGCGCGGTGAACGTAGAGGAACTCGAGGTCGTTCCGGGCTTCGAGCACCAGAATCTTCAGGGCCAGGCGTTTCAGGCCGCCAGTGAGGACGAACTTCGCGAGGCGCTGGAGAAGGCGTTCGACTATCGCGGGGATGTCACGATCACGCTGAAGAACGGGACCGCGGTCGAAGGTTATATCTTTGATCGACGGAATGGCCCCACGTTGGCGGAATCGTGCGTACGTTTGTTCCCGAAGAACGAACCGAAGAAGATCAGCGTTGCATATTCCGATATTGCGGGACTGGCGTTCACCGGACGCGACACGGCTGCCGGCAAGAGCTGGGAGGCCTGGGTTCGGAAGTACTGGGAAAAGAAACGCGCCGGCGAAAAGAATATCGAGCTGAAGCCCGAAAAGCTCGATTGATCGGAGAAGCGCGCACGGGAGTTGCCCGAGTGAAAGAAACTGAGCCGGAACGCGAACGACGGCGACTGGAAATACTCGCATCGGTGGAGCAGGCCGAAGCGTCTCTGTCCCGTGGCGAAGGCGCAGGATAACAACGCGCGAGGAAACGACTCAGCTTGCCAGTGATATCGAGCGTCGAGGCATGGCGAGACTCGCCGTGGCAAACCACGCAATGATGAATGAGTTTCGGTTTTGGTCCGAAGCGCAAGGCCCAACTGGACGACATTTGGCTCCACGTCGCCCGCCAGACGGCAGCATCGATACGGCCAGCTGAATAATCCCTATATCGGGCGACAACGCGACGATTTAGCGCTTGCTTGCGAAGCTACCCGACAGGCGATTACACTTTCTTCCGGGAGCGCGCCCCGTCACGCTTCGTCGTCTTCCGCCACGTCCTCTTCCAGCCCTGCAGCTTCGGCTTGGGCCGCGAGTTCTTCTTCGGAAATCGGAGTGGCCGCCAGCAGCCCCAGTGCCTGCTCGGCCAGTTCCGCGGGCACCATCAGGTGTACAGCGCCTGCCTCATTCTGGATCGACGCCGGAATCCCCGCCGATTCCAGCAGCCCGCGCGCCGCATCGGCCTCTTCGTGATAGTCGTATTCGACAATCGACACGAATTCCTCTTCGGGCGTTCCGGCGCCAGCTTTGGAAACTGCCTCACCCGCCATCTCGTCGCCTTCCGGCGTTCCGGCATCAAGCCCGCGCCGCGCCACTTCTTCGGCATGGCAGGTTTGGGCTACGGCGGTCAGTTCGTCTGTATCGATTTCAAGAAGCGCTTCGTCCGACAGGCTCTCGTAGCAGCGGCGGAAATCTTCGGAAGTAACGTCCACATTGACCTCTCTCAGTCAGTATGAACGATGCGGGGTCACTCTTTCTTCACAGATAGCGTACCGCGATCGGTGACCACGGTCAGTACGGGACCCGAACCGACGCGGCCATGGACCCAGGCCGTCTTGCCATCACTGTGATTCTCCAGCGGCGAGCCGAACTCATTGTCGACTTCCCCATTGGCGGTTTTTCCATCGAGGTCGAACCCGGACTTTTCCGGCAGAGTGAGCGTGATGTCGCCGTTCTTCGAATGCAGGTCCATCTTTGGCAAGGGCGCTTTCGACGCCGAAACCTCTATGTCGCCGCGGTTCAAGTCCAGTTCCAGCGAATTGGTGACGTCATGCGCGTCCACGTCGCGGGTGCCCGTGCGGAATTTCACCGGCCCCACCACGTTGTCGATCTTCAGGTCGCCCAGATCCATCGTGACCGAGCCTGGAATCTGTTCCACGTGGAAGTCCGATCGCGAAGATTCGAAATGCAGCGATTTCGCCAGCGCGGTGAACTCAAGCGTGCCGGAGAATTCGCCGTTAATCGTGACTTCCCCATCCACGTGTTCAATCTGAACGTCGCCGCCGCGGCCCTGCAAATCCACCGTTCCCTTCACGTTCTCCGCCCGCACCAGGCCGCCGCGAGCCCCCTCAACACGCACGTCTTTGCCGATGTTCGAAATCCGCACGTCGCCTTGCCGGTCCGTCACGCTGACGGAGCCCGCCATGTCCTGCACATCCAGGTTGCCCCGCCCGCGCGCTTCGATATTGAGTCCTTTCGGAACCGTGATGTCGAGGTCGGCGGACAGGCTGACCATGCCCGCATGGGCCGGCGAATCTACGCGCAGTACAAGAGAATCGCCCTGCCGCTCCAGATGAACCAGGCTGCCTTTGTCCTCGCGGTCGGCCTCGTTTCGGTTAAAGGCGTGGATGTTCTTGTGGCCCGTCACCTTCACTTCGCCGCCATCGGCGCCGTGCACCGTAACGTCGCCATTGACGCCATCGAGCACAAGCCGGGTCACGCCGTCCGGAGAGTTTTGCGCGTCCACGGGATAGTCGAATTCGCTCCGGAAGAAGCTGAAACCGTTGTTGGGGTTGATCGTCATGGCGCCGAAGCCATCGCGGTGCGCACTCCAGACCGCCAGAAAAACACACAGAGCGACAATCCAGAACCACCCGCCACCCCCGCTGGACCGCGTGGGCGGTGGCGATCCCTGGCTGACGTGGAACAGCACCTCGGCGAGTTGGATCAGTCCGAGCCCGATCAGCAGAAATGGCCAGTAATCCGCAATGAACCTCCAGAGGGGGATGTCGTGACCCAGATTGTTCAGCAGAAATACGACGCCGATCGCAACCAGGATCAGCGGGCCGGTAATCGATCTCGGTCTCATGCGCCTGGCTCCGCCGGATCGCTTCGGGGGGAAGCGTCGGTCCTGGCTGAAAACGGGGGCGGGGCGTTCGGAGGAGGAGTGTTTGGCGTCGGCGGATAGTAATTGTCCGAACGGCGGCGGCGTCCACCCACCAGCTGCAGAAGCCCGACCACGATCAGCAACACCGGCCACGTCTGATGAAACTGGTAACTGGTCATTCTGTCGGCGGCAAACAAAACGCCCACAGTGATCAGTATCACCGGACCCCGGATTGCGTTCACCAGTAAGCGGCTCTGGTCGTTCATCGCTTTACCTCCGCGCCGTCAGCCGGGGCACCACTCCCCTGGTTGGAATGGCGCAGGCCGTGACCCGGCTGCAGGCGGTTATAGAGCAGATAAATACCCAGCAGAATCAGCCCGAGCGGCCAGAACTTGCCAAATTCCTCTATGCTGATGATGTCGGTCGTATCGAGAAGCAGAATGAATCCGAGACCGATGAGCAGGATCGCGCCCACCGGAACTCTGCTGCCTCCGCCGCGGAAATCGAACTGTCCGTGGAATTCGTCAACCGCGATGCCGTAGCGCCTCTTGCGCGCCGTGTGATAAGCCTCGAAGACCATGTAGAAGACCCACACAGCGATCATGATGCCGATGAAAGCTTCCATCCCGGCATTGTGGCCGCTCGAAACCGCGCTCACCAGAAGCGCGAAAACCACCGCGTGGACCAGGCCTTTAGCGTACTGCCCGTTGTAAATCGCTCCGACGCCCGGGATGAAACCCAGCAGCAACGCCAACACCGGATGCACGGACTCGTCCGCCGGGGCGGCTGGCGCCGCTCCGGCGTAGGGCGGGGCTGTATATGGAGACGCAGCCGGGGCAGTCCCGTAGGGCGGCGGCGCATTCAGGGGTGCAACGTAAGGCGCCGGGACGAACGGACCCGGCGCTGGTGGCGCCACCGGCAGATGCGTTTCGCAGTAAACCGACCCCAGGGCCGGACGCTGACACTCCGGACACATCGGCTTGCCGCATTCGCGGCAGAATGCCGTTGCCTCGGTCTCGGTATGTTGTGCGCAATTCATGGCTATGTTCCTCTTATCGCTCGTGCTCTGCCGGACCTGAATCCGGCTGGCCTGCGCTGGTATTCTTCCCGTCGGCAGGCTTCTCTCCGGCCGCAGGCAACTTCCTGATGTCCGCGTTCGCAGCGGCGTTCGCCTCTTCGTTGGCAGCCTGCTGTTTGTTCCAATCGTCGATCTGATTGCGGATCTCATAAACGACCCGCAGACTCTCGTAACCCTTCACCGCCCGATCCCACAACCGGTGCCCGCGCGTATCAAGTGACGTCCAGATGCGCACGGGATCCAGATCGGCCGCCGTCAGCGTGCTCTTCGATCCGCCGGCGCATCGCGTCAGCATCGTCAGCGACATCAACGTCAGCATGGCGCCCATCACGATCCGCGGTTGCAGCACCGGCGCGAAGACCCGGTTAATCCATCCCCGAACACCCGCGCCCCGAAGCTTCAGTTCCCAGCCCGAATTCGTCGCATGCAGAATCTTGCCGACAAGTTCCATGGGGGGCTCGGGTTCCGCCGCCCGCTCCATGAACGCCACCGCGCATTGAACCTCTTCCGCCATCGCCGCGCACGCCGCGCAGGATTCCAGATGTTGCGCGAATGCGTTGCGCTCGGCTTCACGCCCGGGAGCGGCGAGCGTCCCGTCGATGGAGTCGGCCAGCAAAACTTCGAATTCGGCGCAATTGATCATTTCGACTACTTGTGTTTCCCTGCTTGTTTTCAAACGCTAAAAAGCTGCCCGATGCCGTTTCAGCAGCCGGGCCAGTTCCGCACGGCCGCGATTCAGACGCGATTTTACCGTCCCCTCGGGAATCTCCAGAACCCCGGCGATTTCCCTGTATTCCATCTCCTGCAGGTCGCGCAGGATGATCGTCTCGCGCAACTCCGGCGATAGTTTCGCCAGCGCGGATTGCAGCATTTCACTCGCTTCGCGCCCGGCAAGTGCGCTGTCGGGCCGGCTCACCGAAACGAAGCCTTCCTCGACGCGCGGCAACTGCTCTTCGATCGAATCCGTCATCCGCTGATTTCGAGTACGGCGATAATGATCGATCAAAAGGTTACGCGTCAGCCGCGTCAGCCAGGTGGTGAAACAGCCTTCGGCCGAACGGAAGCTTCCCAGCGCGCGGAAAACCCGCATAAACACGTCCTGGGTCAGGTCCTGCGCTTCCGAATCCCGTCCGGTAAACCGGTAGCAGAGACCGTACACACGGCGCGTGTGTTGGCGCACGAGGTCTTCCCATGCGTTTGCGTTGCCGGTGAGACAACGCTCGACGAGTGTGCTGTCCAGGTCCAAGCTGTTTGACGCCGTTCCAGTCCAAGCGGCGCCTGGAGTTAACCAACCCGCCGATGCCACTTCCGCCACCATGCCAGCCTCCTTCAAAATCGCTTTCGCCGGCTCCCTGCAAAGGTCGCCTTCCGAAAGATGAAACGAGGCTCTTTAATGATAGGTTCATTATTTCGGTATTGTCTACTGGCGTCGAAACGGTTCCGTACCCGTTCCCGACCTGTTATTCTATTATTTTGATTGACTTATGGGGATTTTGACCAGTCGTGTGGCGTTCGGACGCTGTTTCGGGAGAACTGATCGACGGGGAGCCCTGAGGCGGTGAACTGCCCGTTTTGCGGCAATATCGAGGATCGCGTCATCGATTCGCGCGAAAGCCGCGAGGGCGATTCCATTCGACGCCGCCGCCAGTGCATCGCCTGCGACAAGCGCTTCACGACTTACGAACGCATCGACGAAGTACCCTACATGGTCATCAAAAAGGATGGCCGGCGGGAGAAATTCGACCGCGCCAAAGTGTTGAACGGATTGATGCGAGCCTGCGAAAAGCGGCCTATCAGTATGGTGAAACTGTCGGATCTGGTCAATCAGGTGGAAGTGCGGGTTACCGAGTCGCCCGATCGCGAGATGACCACGACGGAAATCGGCGAATTCATCATGGACACGCTGAAGGGAATCGACAAGATCGCCTACGTCCGGTTTGCCTCCGTTTATCGCGATTTCCAGGATGAGCAGGCGTTCATGAACGAGCTCCGGAAGCTGGTTAAGCCCGTTTTGTGAAGCCCTGGTACGTGAGCCAGGCGCCGATCGCAAAGCACGTGCCAGTGTAGACGTAAAACAGCCGCTCAAATTGCAGGCCGGCGAGGGAGACTGCCGACTCCGCTTCGGGAGACAGGAACAGCAGTAGCAGCCCTTTCACCAGCGCCACCCACCCGACCAGCGTGACCAGCACCGGCGTCACGCCGCCCGACCAGACATTGTGGGTGAGAACGATGGCGATACCGGCGGTTACCGCCAACACTCCAGCCAGAAACAGAAGCGGGGCGCTGTGGAGCATCGCCGTAATGGTGTCGACAGTCGTCTGCTTGTGAGCGGCCATCGAGACAGCCACCGCGAGACAGTAAAGACCGATGAGCCGGCTCAGGAGCCTGGTTCGTCCGGGCATAGCCAATCTGAGCCGAGCAACTCCCGGGCCCATCGGAATCGAGGTTGAGCGTCTCCGGGCCGCGATCGATGCGCGCCTGCACAAAAAAGCGGCGCAGTCGCGTGGACTGCGCCGCCGCTCGAAAAGTGCATTCCCCGTTATCGGCTACGGTGTTTTCGAAGCTACATACGCCGCCAGATCGAGCATATCGTCCTGGCTCAGGTTTGCGACAACCGGCTTCATCAGTCCGGTCCACAGGCCTTTTCGCGTACCCTGCTGCATGTCGTACATCTGCCGCATCATGTAACTCGGCGAGCGACCCGCGATGGTCGGCACAGGGCCGATCCCCTTCAGATCCGCGCCGTGGCACATGGCGCATTGCCCCGATTTAGCCAGCGCTTCACCCTTTTTCACGCTACCCACCGGTACATAGGCGATGAACGGCGAATGGGGATTGCGATACGTCTCGGTCATTTCCGCGTTCACCGGAACTTCGATAATCCGGTTGTCGAGCGGCTCCGTTTCATTACCATCGAGCGCGAGGAACAAACCGACATTGATCCGGGTCTTCGGCGCGGTGGTGGATTCCTGAACCTTGATCCACGGCTTAAACGGGATCTGAGCGTAGTAATCGGCGGCGGCTTTCATTTCTTCGTCGGTCATGGCTTTGGCAATCGACGCCATCGCGCCCGTATTCTGCTTCCTCGTGTCTGCGCTCTTGCGGTTCCCGGCGGCAAAATCCTTCAATTGCTGGATGAAATATTCCGCGGGAAAGCCATTGACGCCGGCGTTTTCGGCTCGTCCCTGGCCGTTCGGATAGTGGCAGAGAGCGCAGGCACGAATATCGGGCCGGCGGCCATGTGCGACGATCTCGGGCATTGTGGGATGGTCGCCCGGGAACCAGTCTGCCGGTCCGAATCCGTCGTTCGCTTGGGTGCGCGTGAATTCCAGCGTGCTGCCTTCGAGGTGGAGCATGGTCGTGTCGGGAGCCTGTGGCCCACGGCCACCGCCGCCCCTGCCCGAGCCGCCTCGCCCGCCGCCGGAGAATCCGCGTCCACCACCCCCACCGCCGGCCGGAGCCGTGGAGAGACCCGTGGTAAATCCGTAAGCCCACGGCGGTGGATCGGCCGCGCCGGCGGTCCACGCCGCCGTAGCGATAAAGGTCAAAACAACTAAGGGACGTTTCATGCTATGAATCCTCCAGTGATGCGCGGGTGAAGACTAATCAGGCCGGGTCGCGGATCGCGCTTACCCGACCGCCACTCATTATATATGGAAACAGCCTGAGGCGCGTATTGACCTTCGTCCCGCTGGAAATTCAGGCGTGAATTCGTGATAGGATGTGGCCAAAAGGAGTTTAAGAGAATGACGCCTTGTTCCAGAAGAAGATTTCTGAAGACCGGACTCGCGACCGGTGTGATGGCGGGAACCGGGACGCTGCCCTTGCGCGCGGCGCGCGGCACCGCGACCGATTGGGTGACGCTGGGCAAGTCCGGTGTGAAAGTGACGCGGCTCGCGTTCGGCACGGGAACGAACAGCGGCGCAGTGCAGCGCGCTCTGGGGCAGGATGCGTTCACGATTCTGGTGCGACACGCTTATGATCGCGGCATCCGATTCTTCGAGACCTCCGAGACCTACGGCCAGATGCACCAGATGCTGGGCACGGCGTTGAAGGGAATTCCGCGCGATTCGTACAAGCTGATGACCAAGGTCACCACGCGCGACGGCGTGAATCCGCAGGACAAGATCGACGAACTGCGCAAACTGGCGAACACCGAATACTTCGACATTATGCTGATGCATTATCAGCACGTGGCTTCCTGGCCAGCGGATACCGTGCGCTGGCAGGACGGGATACTCGAAGCGCAGTCGAAGAAGATCGTGTTGACGCACGGCGCGTCGGTGCATGGCTTGCCCGCGCTGCGCCGGATGCCGGGCAACAAATGGCTGGAGATCGCGATGATCCGCATGAATCACAAGGGCGTACGAATGGACGCCGAGGACTTCAACGCGGCTACGTCGGACAGCCGCGACGAGGTTGTGGCGCACATGAAAGAAGTCAAAGCGCAGGGGCTGGGCGTCATCAGCATGAAGCTGGCCGGCGAGGGCACATTCACTAACCGCCAGGACCGGCAGGCGGCGATGAAGTTCGCGTTCAACAATGCGGGCGTGGATTGCGTGACGGTGGGGTATAAGAATACTGCGGAAGTCGACGAAGCGATCGAGAATTTGAATTTGGCGCTTGCTTAGACGGAACTCCGCTTCGGGCCGGGTCGGTCACGGCGGATTCCCGTTAGCTGATTCGCTGAACGCCATTCCGGATTTTGCAGCCCGACGGCCTCGCTCAACCGACGGAACTTACGAAACGCATCGGAATGCCGCGTCCCGGCCGATCCACAAATTCTTCTCGATATTTCGGCGACCGCACCATCAGTCCGATATGAATGGCGCGATCGCCGAATCGCTTTTAGGGCGATCGAATTAAACTGCGGATTCCCGCTTATTTCTGACTGTATGTCCTCGGAGCGCCAAGGCCTGTGCAGAAATCCCAACCGGAGGCTGCCGAATATCCAATGTACGGGCCACAAGTACCTGAGTTGATGTCGTAACAAAAAGAGCTCCCGTACAGCATTGTCAGCTCGGCGCTCGACGAAGCGGCGAACCTGCTTGCCGCATTGACGATGCCGGCAAAAGTGGGTGCCGAAACGCTCGTGCCGCCGACGATATACCAGCAGTTAAAACCTGGCGGACAGCCAAAGTTATCCAAAACCCATACTCCGGTGTACGGATTGGCGTCCAGCGAGACGTCGGGAGTGCCCCGTTGACTGCCCACGATATTTGCGATGCCGGTCTGATAACTTGGCCGGGGTTCAAAAAAACTCGGGCCTCCTCCTCCATCCTGCCAGGTATTCTCTCCCATCTGGAAACCAGCCGCCAGATTCCTGCTGAGGGTCAAGCCTCCGACGGATACAACGTTCGGCGAAGCGGAAGGGTATAACGTACCTGGCCCGTCCCCTGCGGACGCAAAATAGACTACGCCGGGGGTGGTAAAAACAATGTCATCAGTCGTTTCCTGAGGAAACTCGCCTTCGCCCCAGCTCATGGACACTTCACCGCCGCCGGCCGCCTGGACCAGATTGCTTGCAACCGTAACGGCGCAATACAGATCGGCATCGGAATTGGACTGAGCTTCCACCAGATAAAGTTTAGCGCCGGGGGCCATTGAGTGCGCGTACTCTATATCGAGCGATTCCTCTATTTCCCAGCCGCCAGTGGGGTCGACAGGGGGTCTGGTTGCCGCGCCGGTGCAGGAGCCAGGTGTGGCGCCGCCGGACGGCGCAAAGACAACGACAAAACTGGACGGGTTGATTCCCAACACGCTAAACTGACCCGAAAAGGCCTGCAGGTCCGCATAAGCGTTCGGGTCGTCGTAGGCATCTACTATCGCAATTGCATTCCTTCCTCCGGTCGGGTTCGTCGTGACCGTACCCGGATTACACCCGTTGGATTGAACCGTCAGATCGTATTCGCAGGCCAGCGTAGCGGGATCCTCGTACAGCAGTCCGGCGAATGGGGGACCGAAGGCTTGTGGTGTCACCCCTTGGGCGACAAAATACCGAATGTTAGTGTGTGCGGTTCCGGGAGTGTTGTTGGTACTCGAAACTGGCACTGTCGGAGTTCCTGACAGAGTCGTATTCTGGGACAGGGCATAGTTAGCGCCGCCGATGAACAAAACAGCGCCCATCGCAAGCGAAATGAGTGATTGTCTTGACTTCATTATGTGTTGCCGCCTCAGATAGAATAACCTCAAATCATATGCAGTCAAGTGAAAACTGAAACGTCGTTTTGTGGCGGTGATTGTTAGATTTTTTCGCTTTATTAATTGTGGCAGACCACGATATCGCGACTCTCGCTTGAGACAGTCCCCTGTCTCTGGCTGCATCCGGAAGCTGCCGATGATTAGGAGCGTCTGGGCCGCTGATCTTCCAATTGTTCGGGATATCGACTGCAAAATCGATAATAATGTGGGAAAGTGATTAATGTTTCGTCTGGTCCGGATCATGCGTGCTGCCGCTCCCTTTTGCGCGTGTCGCGTGACGTACGCATCAGTTTCAGTTCCGATCCGACTGTCTAATGCAGGCAGATGAGTTACGACGGCCGGCTTAGTTATCGAAGTAATAACCTTCGCCGCGAACGGTCGGGATAAATCGGAGCGACTGGATTCTCTTCTGGTTTCTCTGCCGCAGCCATGCGATGTGAACGTCGGCGTGCCGGGGCCGGTGAACGGCTAAGCGCGGATCGGTGCGCGCGGAACCCGTGGAACTTCGCGACATCCTGCCGACTTTTCTCGACGCCGCCGAAGCGCGCGTGGATCGAGAACTCGATGGCCGAAGCCTGCTGAAGATCGCGGCGGGGCAAACCGAGGGCTGGCGTCCGTGGATCGATCTCGAGCACAACGTTTGCTGCAGCGCGTCGAATCACTGGAATGCTTTGACGGATGGCCGGCAGAAATATATCTTCCATGCGCGCGACGGCGAAGAGCAGCTATTCGATCTCCCGGTGAATTGAGAGATCTGCGGGAGATGTCGCATTCGCCGAAGATCTCCGCCGCTGGAGAGGGCGCATGGTGGACCACCTGAGCGAGCGCGGCAATCGTTACGTGGCGGGAGGAAAGCTGGCGTTACGCCCTGGAGGGATCATGACTTCTCCGAACTTCCCGGGCTATCCCGATAACCCGCCTCGACCGGGTGTGGCCGGCCCGGTGTAGCCCTGTCGGGACCGCGCGGCAATCGCGGCCCCGACGTCGCTTCGGGATGCTTACGGACTAAAGAACGATCCCGACGCCGTTGATAGCGCCGGCGATCTGGAGCGAGAACGCCTGGTTGAGTTCGCCTTCGCTCGTGAGTTCGAAGAGAGTGATGTTCGAGATGCCGTTGCTGCCGCCGTCGATCACCGCGAGCAGGCTGTTCACGACCGTAAGGTCGGTCGGAGCCCCGTTAAGCGTGGCAACCTGCGGCTTGTCGAAGAAAATGTTGGTGTCGCTGACCAGATAACGCGACAGCCGTTGGCCTGGACTGTCGGAAGTAAACAGAAACTGCCCGAACAGCGTATTCCAGCACGGCGCGTGCAGAAATCCGCCGTTCGCATTCACGGATGGAAGCGTATTTTCGGCGAGAGAAACGATCTCACCGTTCGTAATCAGCGCTTCCAGATTCGAATGCGCGATGGTTGCGTACACTTCGTTGCCTCGCCCCACAAGCCCGAACGGAGTGTTGTTGTTCGGAGCCTGAGGCAGAGCGACCGATGTATTGGCTCCGGCTACTCCGTTGGGCCCGAGCGGCACCCCGACGATATCCCCGGTTTTTTCCGTGTACATAGCCCCGCCGTTATAAACCACAACCTGCGCCGCGCTGCCATCGCCAATCATCAGCGGAACGATGCCGTCGCTCTGCGGCTCGACCTTGACGCCATTCGTGCGGAACGATTGCAGGGTCGACTGACCGAGAACGACCAGGTGGCCCAGGCCGAACGCGACCGATACCGGCTTCGAGGCCGTCGCAATTAGCTGGGATGGGACCATCGCGTCGCCCTCGCGGCTGAAAATGGTCACATTGGAAGATCCGAAGTTCACGACGGCTGCGATGCTCCCGTCGACTGCGACGCCACCCGCGTTGCCGCCCGCGCCACCCGCGCCGCCGGTAGGAACGAGGACGGTCTGCTTTGTCGCCGCGTTAATTACAGCCAGAGAGTTCTGAGCGCCGTTTGTTGCCGTTATGAGCAGCGGCGTGGGGCTTTGCGCGTACGCGTTCGATGCCGCCATCGCGCAGGCCATTCCCAATATCGCCGGGATCGTGCCGGCACAGTCTTTCACTTTGAACATGTAATTCTCCTTTTGTATTTCGCGAATGCGTAGTAATGCCCTCGGGATTGCTCAGCAATACCGGGGGGAAAGCGGTTGAGTCGACGGAGGCTTGTCTATTGAAGCCTCGCAAGCGTCCCAACTGGTGGTGTATTCGCGCCCCCGCGCCAGCCGGTTACGGTGACCTGGAAAACTTTTCCTGGCGCATCGGGTATCGGGCGCGAAGTCACGGAGTTTTCATCCGAATCGCGTAAAATCGTAATGGCCGCAAGCGTGCAAAATGACGAAACGAATGACGGATACTCCTCTCAGTCCCGACGAACTTCGCAAGATCGACGCGTATTGGCGTGCGGCGAATTATTTATCCGTCGGCCAAATCTATCTGATGGACAATCCCCTGCTGCGCGAAGCGCTTCGCCGAGAACATATTAAGCCGCGCCTGCTGGGTCACTGGGGCACCACGCCCGGCCTCAATTTCATCTACGCCCATATGAATCGCGTGATCCGCAGGGACGATGTCGACGCGATCTACATCTGCGGCCCCGGCCACGGCGGCCCCGGGATGGTGGCAAATACGTATCTCGAAGGCACATACAGCGAGTTCTATCCGAATATTCCCCAAACGCAAGACGGCATGAGGAGGCTGTTCCGGCAGTTTTCTTTCCCCGGCGGCATCCCCAGCCACGCCGCGCCCGAAACGCCCGGGTCGATTCACGAAGGCGGCGAACTGGGCTACTCGCTGCTGCACGCGTATGGGGCCGTGCTCGATAATCCGGAGCTGCTGGCCTGCTGCGTGGTGGGCGACGGTGAAGCCGAGACAGGCCCCTGTGCCACCAGTTGGCACTCCAACAAATTCCTCAATCCTGCGCGAGATGGCGCAGTGCTGCCGATTCTCCACCTGAACGGCGCAAAGATCGCCGGCCCCACCATTCTCTCCCGAATTCCCCACGACGAACTGGAGTCGCTTTTCACCGGCTACGGTTACAAGTGCTGGTTTGTGGAGGGCAGCGACCCGACGGGGATGCACCAAAAGATGGCCGTCGCCGTGGACGAGGCGATACTCGAAATTCGCTTCATCCAGCACGCGGCGCGCACGGGCCATCTGCCGGGGCGCGCCGCCTGGCCCATGATTGTGCTCCGTTCTCCAAAGGGCTGGACAGGCCCGAAGGAACTCGATGGCCTGCCCATTGAGGGCACGTTCCGTTCGCACCAGGTGCCGCTGACCGCCGTGCGCGAGCGCCCGGACGAACTTCGCATGCTCGAAGAATGGATGCGTAGTTACCGGCCAGAAGAGCTGTTCGACGAGGGGGGCAAGCTTCACGCGGAGTACGCCGAGCTCGCTCCCGCAGGCGACCGGCGAATGGGAGCCAATCCCCACGCGAACGGCGGTCTGCTGCTGAAAGATCTTTCGCTGCCCGATTTCCGCGAATATGGCGTCGCGGTGCCGGAGCCGGGAGGCACGGTTGCGGAAGCCACGCGGATAATGGGCAACTATCTGCGCGATGTGATGAAGCTCAACGCCGGATCGAAGAATTTTCGCGTTGTCTCGCCGGACGAAACCAATTCAAATCGCTGGAACGCGCTTTTTGACGTGACAAACCGGACATGGGAAGCGGAATTGCGTCCGGACGACGATCACCTCGCCCGTGATGGCCGCGTCATGGAGGTCCTGAGCGAGCACATGTGCCAGGGCTGGCTCGAAGGCTATTTGCTTACCGGGCGCCATGGCTTCTTTTCCTGCTATGAGGCCTTTATTCACATCGTCGATTCGATGTTCAACCAGCACGCGAAATGGTTGAAAGTGTGCCAGTGCATCCCATGGAGACGGCCTATCGCATCGCTGAACTATCTGCTCACCTCGCACGTCTGGCGGCAGGACCACAACGGCTTCAGCCATCAGGATCCCGGATTCATCGATCACGTGGTTAATAAGAAATCCGGCATCGTGCGCGTTTATCTGCCGCCCGACGCGAACACCCTGCTTTCGGTGACCGACCATTGCCTGCGCAGCCGCAACTACGTGAACGTGATCGTTGCGGGCAAGCAACCCGCGCCGCAGTGGCTCACGATGGAGGAAGCGGTGCGGCACTGCACGGCGGGCCTCGGCATATGGGAGTTTGCCAGCAACGACGACGGGGCGCTGCCCGGCGCGGGGCCAGATGTAGTGATGGTCTGCGCCGGCGACGTGCCAACGCTCGAAACGCTTGCGGCGGTCGACTGGCTGCGGCGCAACGTCCCGGGCCTGAAGATCCGGGTGGTCAATGTTGTGGATCTGATGACGCTCGAACCGCCCACGGAGCATCCGCACGGCCTCTCCGACGCCGACTACGACGCGATCTTCACCAAAGACAAGCCAATCGTTTTCAACTTCCACGGCTACCCATGGCTGATTCATCGCCTGACCTACCGGCGGACAAATCAGCGTCTGCATGTTCGTGGCTATAAAGAGGAAGGCACGACGACCACGCCCTTCGACATGTGCGTGCTGAACGCGACGGACCGCTTTCATCTCGCCATGGACGTAATTAATCGCGTTCCGGGCCTTGCGGCTGTTTCCGGCCATCTCCTGCAGAAGCTTCACGACAAACTGACGGACCACGCTCAGTACATACGTGAGCACGGGGAGGATATGCCGGAGATCGCGGACTGGCATTGGCCTGGCTCGTAGGCGCCAAAAAGTAACCACACATCATTCTTCGGCGTATTTATGGCATACCATGCGGCGATTCATTGTCTTTCTGGTCGCGTCACTCGTCGCTCCGGCGCAAAGCACTCTGCCCCAGGGCGACGGCGTCTTTCGCACGACCACGCAACTGGTCCAGATCGACGTGGCTGCGCAGGACAAGAACGGCAAGCCGGTCGCCGATCTCACGCGAGACGACTTCGAGCTATTCGTAAACGGCAAGCGGCAACCGATCGATACGTTCACAGTCACCACCCCCGTGCCGCCCGCGCCGCCCGTGGCCCTGGCACGCGGGACGTTCAGCAACAAGCAGGCCGCCGCCGAAGTATCGCAGGGCCGCTACACCGTCTTCCTGCTGGACTGGCGCAACACCAACTGGCAGCTTCAATCCTGGGCGCACCAGCAACTCCTCAAGATGCTGTCGGAGACTCCTCCGGCAAACAAGGTCGCACTGTATTTGATCGACAACGGCTTCCAGATCGTGCAGGAATTTACCCTGGACCATGAGCTTCTGAAAGCGAAAGTCGCCGGACTTTGGGGAGAAGTGCAGGCGCCGGTGGCGACTCTGGATCAGGCGGAACAAGACACGCGGGAAACGGTTACGGCGTTTCAGGATATTGCGAAACATCTCGCCGGGATATCCGGCCAAAAGCTCCTGATCTGGGTCAGCACAGGTTTCCCCGATCGAACTCCTCACGTGCCACCACCGCCTGGAACGCCGCCGGTTGAAATTCGTCCGAATAACGGACCATCCGATGCCGCGTCCTTTTCGATCGACATCGACAACGCGGTGCGAATACTCGGCAACGCCAACATCGTAGTGGAATCGGCCGAATCGACTTATCTATTCGCACACGTCTCGCCGGACACCGGCCCGACCGCAACATACCCGGGTCCCCTGCGGGAGATCGCTGAGCGCACCGGAGGACGATATTTCCCCGGCGACAACAACGATCTGGCATCCACGCTCAGTGCCGCCGCCAACGATCGGGCTGCCAGCTACGAGCTCGGCTACTACGCCGGGGACAATCTCCAGCCAGGCTTGCAGCCGTTCGAAATCCGTTGCCGCCGCGCGGGAGTTACTCTGCGATATCGGGAAGGTTACTACGTTGCGAAAAAACCGCCGACAACGCCGGCCGGCCCGCTCGCGGCGGCTCACGACGTTCTGGAGCGCGCGGTTGACGCAGTGTCCGTTCCTCTGACCGCGACGGTAACCCGCACGATGGGTAACATCCCCGGCATCGTTCTGCGGCTGAAGATCGATCCCGGTGGCGTGACGCTGCGGCAGGACGGAAGCGTCTGGCGAGGAAAGGTTTCGGTTCTCACGCGGTTCGCGTCGGACGTTGGCGATCAGCTCGGCGATGTTCCGCTCGACGGGCCGTCGCTGAATCTGACCGATGCCCAGCACGAACGGTCTCTGCGCGACGGAATCACAATGCGCTTCTCGATTGGTAAACTCCCGTCGGAGGCCGCGACTCTGCGCGTGCTGGTACGCGATGAGGATTCCGGCAACATGGGTTCGGTCACGATTCCCCTCGGGGATCTGCCTGAGTTGTAACCGATCCCGGAACGGTTCGCGTACGCTACCATAACCCTGTTGAAACGCATTGGTCGGCATTCCCCGGAAGTTTTCCGGGGAGCGCGGCGCGCGGTGACGAAGTTCTCCGTTGCCCTGATGTTTGCCTGCCTCGCCTGGGGCCAGTCAGTGCGCGTCGAGCGGATTTCGCAGGCGCCGAAGCTGGACGATTTTCTCGCCGGCGGCGAAGTCCAGGGCTTCGCGCGCATCACCGATTTCCGGCAGAACCGGCCGGCCGATGGTAAGCCAGCCAGTCGCGAAACCATCGCCTGGCTGGCATACGACGACGAGAACTTCTACGCCGCGTTCCTCTGTAAGGAAGAGCCCGGCAAGATCCGCGCGCGCATGGCAAAACGCGAAGATATCTGGAGCGACGACGAAGTCGGCCTGTATCTCGATACCTTCCACGACAAGCGTCACGCCTTCGCGTTCTACGTGAATCCGTTCGGCATCCAAAGCGATTCGATCAACACGGAGGGCCAGGACGAAGACTACACGTTCGATACCGTTTGGAATTCCGAAGGCCGGATCACGGCCGATGGTTACGCAGTGCTCATTACGGTCCCGTTCCGCAGCCTGCGCTTTACGAGGGCCGATGTGCAGACCTGGGGCATCTCGCTCGCGCGCTTCATTCCGGCGCAAAACGAAGCCTCCTTCTGGCCGTACTACACGTATCGCAAAGAGGGCTTCGCAACGCAGTTCGCAACGCTCGATGGCCTTGAACGCGTCTCGCCCGGCCGCAATCTGCAGTTTATTCCCTACGGCGTGCTCGGCAGTTCGCACTTTCTGAACAACCCGGATTTCGCGCCGCCGCAGTTCCTCGATCAGTACGACCACCGCGCGGGGCTGGATACGAAAGTCATTCTCCACGACTCGTTCACTCTCGATGTCACGCTTAACCCCGACTTCAGCCAGGTGGAATCGGAAGACCCGCAGGTGACGGTCAATCAGCGCTTCGAAGTCTATTTCCCCGAGAAGCGGCCGTTTTTCCTCGACAACGCCAATTACTTCCAGACCCCGGAGGATCTGTTCTTCTCGCGTCGAATCGCGAATCCGGAGTACGGCGCGCGCGTCACCGGCAGGCAGGGGCGATGGCTCGCGGGGCTGCTCGCCATCGACGACCGCGCGCCCGGCCAGCAACTTGCTCCGGGCGATCCGGATTCGGGCAAGCACGCGCTGATCGGCATGGCGCGAGTGCAGCGCGAATTGGCAAACCAATCCACGCTCGGGTTTCTGTTTACCAATTACAGTTTTGCCGGGAATTCCGAGCAGGTGTTCTCGCTCGATACGCGTCTCCGCCTTGGCTCGAATCTGGTCTTCACGGGGCAGGCGGTCAGGAGCCAGGCGGACTACACGGATGGAACGCATCCGCAGGGTTCCATCTTTCACGCCGAACTGAACTACACGGGCCTGCATCTCACGGCGAAGTCGGTTTTTCGCAGCCTCGGACCTGGCTTCGTCTCGACGCTGTCTTACATACCGCGCGTGGATATTCGCCAGGGCGTCCACAACATCGCATGGAAGTGGCTGCCTTCGCGCGCCGTGCTGAAATCGTTCGGCCCCACGCTCGATGTGACGGAAGACTGGAACCATACGGGCGCTCTTCAGGACTGGATCGTCTCGCTCGGTTTCGCCTTTGAGTTGACCGGAAACACCACGATCACCGCGAAGAGAACCGGAGCGCTGGAAGTGTTTCAGTTCCTGAACTTCCGCAAGCACTCGAGCGATTTCGGCGTGACGACTGAGATCTCAAAGCTGGTGGGCGTCGAGGCCGCATACGGAACCGGCGCGGGAGTCAATTACGATCCGGCTACAGGAGTGCTCCCGTTTCTCGGCGCGAGCAAGAACCTCACGATGCATCTGACCGTGCGGCCTTCGAAGAAGGTCAAGATCGACGAGACTTACCTTTTCAGCCATCTGAGCACGCTGGAGATGTCGCAGGTGGCGCAGGAATACGGCGGCGGCGCGGTTTTCAATAATCATCTGTTCCGCTCGCAACTGAATTATCAGTTCACGCGGGAACTGTCTCTGAGAACGATAATCGACTACAATGGCGTCCTGCCGAACACCGCGCTCATCGACCTCACTCCCGCCAAAACAGTGACCGCCGATTTTTTGCTGACGTGGCTGGCGAGTCCTGGCACCGCTATCTATCTGGGATACACCGACACGCATCAGAACCTCGCCATCTTCCCGGGCATGCCGGATTTTGTGGGGAACATCGGCGCGCCTTCCACCACGACGGGCCGGCAGCTTTTCCTGAAGGTCAGCTATCTGATCCGGCGCTGAGACTGAAGCCGCTTGTTCGCACGCACCGGCACCCTCGTCTGTTACTGTGGTCGTCAGGACCGATGGCCACGCAACCCAAGACCTTTCTCACGGCGGAACAATACCTCGAAATCGAGCGCAAAGCCGATTACAAGAGCGAATTCTTCAACGGCGAGATGTTCGCCATGGCCGGAGCGCAGAGGGCGCACAATCAACTCGTCGCCAGTCTGGTGCGCGAACTCGGCCAACAGTTCCGTGGGCGGCCATGCGATGTCTACCCGAGCGACATGCGCGTCCGGGTAAAGTCGACCGGCCTCTACACGTACCCCGACGTAACCGCCGTGTGCGGCGAACAACGCTTCGCCGACGGCCAGACCGACACCCTGCTTAACCCCTCCCTGATTGTCGAAGTCCTTTCCTCGTCGACCGAAGCTTATGACCGTGGCCGCAAGTTTGAACACTACCAGTCAATCGAATCGCTGCGCGAGTATTTGCTGGTGGCATCCGACCGCATGCACGTAGATCTCTATTCCACGCAACCCGACGGCCGCTGGTTGCTCACCTCCGCCAGCCTGCCGGAAGATTCCCT
Organism: Bryobacterales bacterium; assembly: GCA_003136575.1. GTDB lineage: Bacteria > Acidobacteriota > Terriglobia > Bryobacterales > Bryobacteraceae > BOG-234. The sequence continues at coordinate 47,697 of PLEX01000184.1, forward strand.
GATACTTGAGTCCGTCGGCGCAGAGCTTCTTCTGGCGGATTTGTACGAGAAGGTGGAACTTTCGCCTGATTTGCCTGAAACCAACCCCAGCCGCACGCCCGACAGGCAATAGCTTGGGATTAGCCGCGCACTCGCGGTATCACGCGATAATAGCCCTATGTCCGAATCGACGACGCCCGCCGCGCTCCAGGTGCGCGGCCTGCGCAAAGCCTACCAGGACGTCGTCGCCGTCGATGGGCTCGATCTCGAAGTCCGCCGTGGAGAATGCTTCGGCCTGCTGGGCCCCAACGGCGCCGGAAAGACGACCACAATCGAAATCTGCGAAGGCCTGACGACCCCGGATTCGGGTGACGTGGAAGTGCTCGGCATGCGCTGGAGCACTCAGGCCATGGCCCTCCGCCAGCGGCTCGGCATTCAGCTGCAGGATACGCAGCTATCCGACAAGCTTACGGTCTTTGAAACCGTGCGGCTGTTCCGCAGCTTCTACCATCAGGGACCCGCCGCGGCGGAAATGATCGACCTGATGCAGTTGGGCGAAAAACGCTCATCCCGCGTGGGCAGTCTTTCCGGCGGTCAGAAACAAAGGCTTGCGCTGGCCTGCGCGCTGGTGGGCGCTCCGGATCTGCTCTTTCTGGACGAGCCAACCACCGGCCTCGATCCGCAGGCCCGCCGTCAGCTATGGGATGTGATCGACGCCTTTCGCGGGGAAGGCCGAACGATTCTGCTGACCACCCACTACATGGACGAAGCCGAAAAGCTGTGCGACCGCGTCGCCATCATGGACCATGGCCGGCAAATCGCCCTTGGGACGCCGCGTGAACTCGTCGCGTCGATCGGAGGCGAACATCTGGTCGAGTTCTCCGTCGGCGACAAGGGCCGCGCCCTCGATACGGAAACTCTTCGCCACATCGAAGGCGTCAGCGACGTGCGCCTCGACGCCGATACCGGCAATGTGCGGATGCAGGTGGACGAACTGCACCGCGCGGTGCCTGCGCTGTTGAACGAAATCAACCGCCAGGGGATTCCTCTGACAGAGTTGCGAACCCATTCGGCCACGCTGGAAGACGTATTCGTAGCCTTGACCGGGAGGCATCTTCGCGATGAGTAGCTTTGCCGATCGCTCGCTCGCGCAACTGACTGTTGTACGCTTTCGCGAATTTCTTCGCGAGCCCGAAGCGGTGTTCTGGGTCTTCCTGTTCCCGATTCTGCTCGCCGCCGGATTGGGTCTCGCCTTTCGCAATCGTCCGGCCGAAGTGCTGAAGATCGCCGCCGTATCGCGGGAGATCGTAGCGCCGCTCCGCCAGGAAAAGCTTCTGGACGTTCAGGCTCTCGACGCAACCGCGGCCGAGACGGCGCTGCGGGCGGGCAAAGTGGCATTAGTCGCAGAACCCGGTTCAGGCGGCGCTGTCGTCTACCGTTATGACGACACGAACCCCGAAGGCCGTACCGCCCGCATGCTCGCCGACCGCGCGCTCCAGCGAGCCGCCGGACGGATCGATCCCGTTTCGTCGAGCGACCGGCTGATGAGCGAACCCGGGTCGCGCTACATCGACTTTCTCCTGCCTGGACTGCTTGGCATGAACCTGATGGGCAGTTCCATCTGGGGCCTCGCGTTCGGCGTCGTCGACGCCCGCCGCAAGAAACTGTTGAAGCGGCTGATTGCCACACCGATGCCGCGCTACGAGTATCTTCTCTCCTTCCTGCTGTCGCGCCTCGCGATGCTCGTGATCGAAGTGAGCACGTTGCTTGGTTTCGGCGTGCTGGTCTTCCACGTTCCGGTGTGGGGTTCGCTGGCCGGGTTCATGGCGCTGTGCGTGCTCGGCTCGTTGTCGTTCAGTTCGCTGGGCCTATTGATCGCCTCGCGCGCGCGGACCATAGAGGCCGTTTCGGGGATCACCAACCTGGTCATGATGCCGATGTGGATCCTGTCGGGTGTTTTCTTTTCCTCGCAGCGTTTCCCCGATATCATCCAGCCCGCGATCCACGCGCTGCCGCTGACCGCGCTCATCAATGCGCTGCGCGCCAACATGCTGCAGGGCGCGAGCCTCGGTCAACTCTGGCCGGAAGCCGCGGTGCTCGGAGCGTGGCTTGTGGTCGGTTTCACGCTAGCGCTGAAGCTGTTCCGCTGGCGGTAAGAGTGCGCCGTCGAAAAGGCTGCGCTGCTTACTGCTTGATGATCTGGCCGTCGCCCTTGCGCAGTTCGCCCCAGCCGCCGTTCAGTCCGTTGGCGGGATTCGTGAACGGATACTTCGCCGCCGCTTTCTCATCCACTTCAATCCCCCACCCCGGCTTCGTGCTGGGCCAGAGATAGCCGTCTTCGCAAACGGGGCAGCCGCTGAAAACCTCCTGCGTGCGCGCATTGAACGGCGTGTACTCCTGAATGCCGAAGTTGTAGCTGACCACATCCAGCGTCACGTTGGCCATGTGGCCGATAGGCGAAACATCGCCCGGACCGTGCCACGCGGTCTTCACGCCGAACTGTTCGCCGAGTATCGCGATCTTGCGCGCCGGAGTAAACCCGCCCGCCTGCGAGACGTGGCAGCGGATATAGTCGATCAGCCGCTCGGAAATCAACGGAGTCCATTCGTGAGGGCTGTTAAACAATTCACCCATCGCAATCGGCGTGGCGCACTGCTGCCGGATCTGCCGGAAATACGCGATATCCTCCGGCGAGAGCGGGTCTTCCATGAAGAACAGATGGTACTTTTCCAGATCCTTGGCGAACCGCACGGCTTCGTTCGGCGTTACGCGCTCATGCACGTCGTGCAGCAGCCCGACATCTTCGCCCAATTGCTCGCGCGCCGCGTCGAACATCTTCAGTACGCGGCGGATGTATGGCAGCGGCTCGAACACGGGTCCCGCGGCAAGGCCCTTCACCGGTGGAACCGCGCCACCGCCGCCGCCCGCGTAACCCTGATACCCGGGAACGCTGACCTGCATGCGCACGTTGCGGAAACCCTGGCCCATATAGCGCTTTGCGTTGTCGATCACCTGCTGAATCTCGCCGCCATCGGCATGTGCGTAGACGTCGGCGGCTTCCCGGCACTTGCCGCCCACCAGGTCGTAGACGGGCATGTTCGCCATGCGGCCCTTGATGTCCCAAAGCGCCAGATCGACGCCGCTGATCGCATTGTTCAGCACCGGCCCGTTCTTCCAGTAAGAGCTGTCGTAGCAGGTCTGCCAGATGTCCTCAATCTTGTCGACGGTGTGGTTTTTGAGCAGGGGCTTGAGGTAGCGCTCGACGGCGGGCTTGACGAGGTCGGCGCGCTGCGTGAACGTGGCGCAGCCGTAGCCATAGAGGCCGTCCTGATCGGTGGTGATCTTGACCACGTCCAGTCGCACCCCCGCGGGCGCGGTTTCGATCACCGCGATGTCTTTGATCTTCGGCCGCGCCAGACCGCGCACGGCCTTCTCGACGGCTTGCTGGGCGCGTTGTTCGCGCGGCGTCATCAGGCCTGCGAGGCCGACGCCAGCGATGGATTTCAGGATGCTGCGGCGATTCATTTTGGTGACGTGCTCCAGTCGCTCATTCTATACCCGGAGAATCCGACGCCGGCATCATGCGTCGGAATTTGGCGGCATTTGGGAATTTGTGGCGGGGCGGCGGACGGAATCCGTTTATTGTCAGGCCCAATGACCAGGGGGTGGCAAGTCTTCAGAACGTGGTGCGCAGTTTTTCCGAAAACGGAGCGGAGGGTCGTCCTGAAACATGTTCTCCGAATCCGGTCAGGCCCGGTCGCGGTATTCGCCGAAGACGCGACGCAGAGTGTCGGAGATTTCGCCTACCGTGGCCGATGCTTGCGCCGCATCCACAATCCTGGGCATCAGGTTCCCGGCGCCTCGGGCAGTTTCTTCCAGGGCCACAATGCTCCTGCGCCATGCCGCGGCATCGCGCCGGGTTCGCAGTTGCGCAACGCTCTCCACCTGGGCGCTCTCAATCCCCGGGTTTACGCGAAAAACAGGCACGTCCGCGCCGTCATCGGACTGAAACCTGTTGACTCCCACGACCACCCGCTTGCCTGACTCCACCTCACGCTGAAATTCGTACGCCGCGTTCTGAATCTGCGATTGCGGATAACCCGACTCTATCGCCGCGAGAGCGCCGCCCATTTCGTCGATGCGCCGGATATATTCCATCGCCTCGGTTTCAATGCGGTCCGTCAGTTCTTCGACGTAGTAACTGCCGCCGAAAGGGTCCGGCGCCGCGGGCACACCGCTCTCATACGCGATCACCTGCTGAGTGCGCAGCGCCAGGAGGGCGGACTCTTCGGTGGGCAGCCCCAGCGCTTCGTCGCGGCTGTTGGTGTGCAACGACTGCGCGCCGCCTAATACCGCGGCCAGCGCCTCAATGGTGGTGCGAACCACGTTCACATCCGGCTGCTGTGCGGTGAGGCTCGAGCCCGCCGTCTGGGCGTGGAAGCGCAGCATCCACGAGCGCTCGTTCTTCGCGCCGAACCGGTCTTTCATCAGGCGCGCGTAGAGCCGGCGCGCGGCGCGAAATTTCGCGATCTCGGTAAGGAAATCCATTTGCGCATTGAAGAAGAACGACAGGCGGGGCGCGAAGTCGTCCACATGGAGGCCCGCCGCGACCGCAGCTTCAATGTAGGCGATGGCATTGGCAAAAGTGAACGCGACTTCCTGCACCGCGGTCGAGCCGGCTTCGCGAATGTGATAACCGCTGATCGAGATCGTGTTCCATTCCGGGAATTCGCACGCGGCCCATGCGAAAACGTCGGTTACGATGCGCAGAGCGGCCCGGGGAGGATAGATGTAGGTTCCGCGGGCGATGTACTCCTTGAGAATGTCGTTCTGGATAGTCCCGGCGATGCGGCGGGGGTCGGCACCCTGCTCCTTCGCGATCAGGAAGTAAAAGGCGAGCAGGATGGCGGCGGTGGAGTTGATCGTCATCGAGGTGGAGACCAGGTCGAGCGCAATGCCGTCGAATAACCTGCGCATGTCGGCGAGTGAGGCGATAGAGACGCCGACCCGGCCAACCTCACCGGCGGCCAGCGGATGATCGGGGTCCATGCCCATTTGGGTTGGGAGGTCGAAAGCGACGGAGAGGCCGGTTGTGCCCTGGCTCAGGAGGTAACGATAGCGGGCGTTGCTCTCCTCGGCGGAACCGAAGCCCGCGTATTGGCGCATCGTCCAAAGGCGGTCGCGATACATGCCGGGGTAAATTCCCCGGGTAAAAGGGAATTCGCCGGGCTTAAGCGAGGGTTCCATGGGGTACCCGAAGCGTCAACCAGCCGTGCGTTTCGTTCCGGCACGCGTGATACGGCGGGCTTTCAGAATGGAGGAGAGGCCGTAGCCAGCGGTGACCAGGACGAGGAAGCCCGCGAGGATCATCAGGATGGGGTCCGTGGTTTTCGCTTCCTGGTACATTTTGAGGGCACCGGTGGCTGCAACTGCAAGAAAAATAAAGCCGAGAATCTCATGCCAGAGCGCGTGGAGCGGCCTGACCGCCGCCGGCACCACGTGCTTGACGAACGTTCCGGAGTTTTTTACGGTCGGCGCCCAGCTTTTTCCGGCGCTGCGGGCCATCTTGCCCGCGACTCTCCCCGCTGCGCGCAACTGCTTATGATCCACAGCTTTATCGTAGCGCAGACAGCGCGGGCGGGGTTTCGGGCGGCTATCCGGGAACAAGTTTCTTGCAAAAATATGGTTGTACCCGCCCCATTCGGCTTGTACAATCAAGAAAAACCGTCGATATAAATATCGAGGAACGTTTGGTTCCGATATTGCATCTTAGAAGTTAGAAAACCATTAAGGAGCGCGGGGGAAAGGGGCCAAACTTGGAAGAACGTCTAAAGAGCTTGATGCAGGACCTGGGAAACGCGATCAACGAGTCGCTTTCCGAATCCGAGCGCATTGCGGAGGCGATCGGGGAGATCAAAGGCGCGGGCTACGACGTCTTTCTCGTACTGGAGGCCACAATCGGCTTCAACAAACGAGACGAGCGCGAGGATAGCGAAGGTTCGGAGGCCGCTAAAGAACCGAAAGAGCTTACATCGGTGGGCAAAGTCCGGTTTACGAGTCAGGACCAGCGGTTCCTGAAGGCCCTGCGGATTACCGTCGAAGAAGAGGCGTAAGCGCGACGGGCTTGCCGTGGCTGATCAGGTGAACTCCCGGTAAACCGCAGCGGTCTGTTCGACCGCGTATTCCCAGCGGAATTTCGACGCGTGGATCTTCCCGGCTGTGGCTAATTCAGCCCGGAGTTGACCATTGGCCGTCAGTAATTGGATAGCGCCGCATAAGTCGGCATCGCTTGTCGGATCCACCATCAGAGCGGCATACCCTCCTTTATCGTCACGGCATATTTCCGGAAGGGCTGAGCGGTTGCCTGCGATCACGGGGATACCGGCCGCCATCGCCTCGAGCGCCGGCATTCCGAAGCCTTCGTCCAGTGACGGAAATGCGAAAATGCCGGCTTTCGCGTACCAGTTAGCGATCTCCTGGTCGGTGAGATAGCCGGTTACCTGGATGCGGTCCCGCGCGGGACTGCCGGCCACCTCGTGCAATGTCGTCTCCGCATCGTAGCCGTGCGATCCCGCCAGCACCAGTTTCCAGTCAGGCGGTGCGGCGCGGAATGCGCGGACCAGGGCGGCCTGGTTTTTTCGACGCTGGATCGCGCCGACGCAAAGGATGACTTTTTCCCTTGATGCGCCCGCGCAAATCTGTCCGCCCGACGCGGCTGACGGGCTGCGGTCAGGCAGATGCCGGGGCAAAACTCCGTGGTGAATCACCCGAATGCGAGACGCCGGCACGTCGAGATAATTTTCAACCTGAGAAGCGGTGAATGCCGAGACGGCAATAATCAGATCGGCTGCGGCTGCCGCGCCACGCGCCTGTCGGGCAAAACGCTCGCGGAATTCAGGCGTACTGTAGTGTCCGGAGAGGACAAACAGGTCGTGAAAGGTGGCGATCTGGCGGCGGAAGCGGAGTTTCGGGAGGCGCTGGTTGAGTCCGTGGAACAGGGGCGCATCCCGATTGCCGCCGCTGTCGGAGAGTCTGCGAATGCGAACGCCCGATGGCCGGGATCGCCACAGCGCGCGCCAATAGCGTTGCGAGCGATAAAACCAGTCCCAGCCTTCCCCGAAATCGGTGGCGGCGAGGCCGTTCAGCAGTTCGCGGGAGTAGACGCCGACACCCGATAGTCCGTCGCCCAGGCTATAGGTCGCATCGAGAGCGATTCTCAAGTATCGAGCGTATCAGGCAGGCATATATTTGGCGGGAGGAGCGCGCGCCACCGTCGTTCCTGAACCTGGCGGCAGGCGGGCGGTTCCGGGCTGGCACCGTGGCCGGTTTGCGCTGAAGGCCGCGCACACGGTTTGGGTGTGCCGCCATACGGCTGGGCGGGTGTAACTCTATTGCCTGACGCCGCGCTGCGTGGTCCTTGCGCGCCGGAGGAATTCGCAGGAATCCGGCCGCCGAACGCGGCTGAACCGGTGATTCTTCCGCCGCCTCGCGACGCGTGACGCGATTCGTTCCCGGCGGCACGATCATGCCGCCGGAGGGAAGTTATTGACGCTGTTCGGACGGGCCTCGGGTCCGCCCAGCGGCACCCCGGAGCCGGCGGGGTTGCCGTTCGACCCATGACCGCCTGGCGGGTAGCCGTATTCCTTGAGCTTTCTGTACAGCGTCGTGCGTCCGATGCCGAGCAGATGCGCGGCGGTCGTGCGGTCTCCCTGTGTGAACGACAGGGCCTGTTCGATCGCGCGCCGCTCCACTTCATGCAAAGGAAGCACGCCGGTCTGCGGCGGGCGGCCGGGAAACGGCCGAACACCGGGATCGCTCGATCTTTGTCCCGCCCCGGCTACCGCAGCCATGCCAATTCCGGCCACTTGCCCGGCTGTCGCTTCGTTGACGACCGCTGTCGGCAGATCGCCATAATGCAGCAGCGGACCCGAGTTGAATGCCACCATCCGGTCGATGCAGTTCTTTAATTCGCGGACGTTACCGGGCCAGTCGTATCTCATGATGGCGTCCATAGCGGGCGGTGAAACCACGTATCGCTGACCGGTCCCTTCGAGAAAATGATCGACGAGAAGCGGAATGTCTTCTTTGCGTTCCCGCAAGGTCGGCAGCGTCAGGCGGATGACGTTCAGACGGTGGAACAGATCTTCGCGGAAGCGGCCGGCGGCAACCTCGCGCTGCAGATCGCGGTGCGTCGCGGCGACAATCCGGATATCGACATGGATCCGCTGCAGCGAACCAACGGGCCGGAATTCGCGCTCCTGAAGCACGCGCAGGAGCTTGACCTGTAGTTCGATGGGCAAATCGCCGACCTCGTCGAAAAAAGCGGTGCCGCCGTTGGCGAGTTCGATCAGACCGCGCTTGGCCTCGCCCGCGCCGGTGAACGCGCCGCGGGTGTGGCCAAAGAGCTCGCTTTCCATTAATGGGCCCACCAGAGATCCGCAGTCGATGGGGACGAAATGGCCGCGGGGCGCGGCGTCGAACAGTTCGCGAGCCGCGACCTCTTTGCCGGTGCCGCTCTCGCCCTGAATCAGGACGGGAGTGCGGCTTACGCCGAGCTTTTCGAGCTGGCTTCGTATCTGCAGAATTCGTTGGGAACGGCCGAGAAGTGCCATAGCTGAGTAGGTAGTGCCGTTTCTGCAGGAACTTCTCAGGAAAGTTGGGAGGGCAGGTGCCAACCGGGGGCGCGGATTGCGGAGCTCGCGATGGCGTCGGCACGCTTCGGTGGCTACGGCGGCACCCGGACGCACCCGGACCGAGTTCAGACCCGCGCGGGACCGATGTGAATATATAATGTTCGCCGGAGGTTGATTACATGGATCGATACCGGAAACTGGTGCGAGCGTGGCGCGCGGCTTTGCGGGTGTTGCTGAATTGTTTGACGCCGCGCGTCGTGGCCCGTGCGCTTTTGGGAAACCCGGGCGAGCCAGGCCGACGAATGCGCCCCCAGATCTGGTTCGTGCGCAATCTGGCGGCTCTTGCGCTTCTGGCCAGCCAGCCATCCGGCGCGCAGCAAACGCCTGCTGCCGGCAGGCAGGCTCCGCAATCGGCGGCACCCGTAGCTGCACCCGCGGGAGCGTCGGGGCGAGGTGGGCGCGGGTCCGTAACCGCCGAAATCACCGGAGACCCGAGGGCGGGCCAGGCTTTTTTCAACGGCGGGGGAAAGTGCAACACCTGCCATTCGGCCACAGGAGACCTACAGGGCGTGGGGGCGCGAATGAATCCGACGGTCCTGCAGGGGCGGATGGTCTATCCGCGCGGCAACGGCGGCTATCCGGGCTTCTCAGTCGTGACGCCGCAGGGCGCGAAGCCGGATCGTCCTAAGAACGCCACGGTCACGCTGGCCGATGGCACGAAATATACGGGCGACGTGGCCGCGATCTCCGATTTTATTATCACGCTCACCGATAAAGATGGCGTGCGGCGCACGTTTACGCGGGATGGCGACGTTCCGAAAGTCGTTGTGACCGATCCGCTCCAGGCGCACATCGATCTGATGCCGAAGCTGACGGACAAGACGATGCACGACCTTACAGCCTATCTGGTGACACTCAAATGAAGAACACATTCCAGTCTGACCGGTTCGCGACAATCCGCAGGAACATTCTGTCGACGCTGGCGGCGGGTATTAGCGCCGTCGCTCTCGGACAGGGGCCGCTCGACCCCGCGCTGCTGACGAAGCCCGCGACCAATGCCTGGCCGACCTATCACGGCGACTATTCAGGACGCCACTTCAGCACGCTGAAGCAGATCACCGCCGAGAACGCTCACGGCCTGACGCTGGCGTGGATGTACCACACGCCCGCAACCAACGACGGCGCGATACTTGGCGGTGACGTCGCACCGGTGCCGCCGGGGCGAGGCGGCGGGTTTGCGCCGTCGTCCGGACGCGGTCCGGCGATCAAGGCGATTCCTCTGATGGTGAACGGCGTCCTTTATCTCTCGGTGCCGGGACACGCGTACGCGGTTGACGCGCGCACGGGGCAGCAGATTTGGCACTATTACTGGCGCGGCAGGGGCGCGATCGGAAACCGCGGCATGGGCATGTATGGCAGCTGGCTGTTCATGGAAACGGGCGACAACCGCATCGTGTCGCTGAACGCGGCAACGGGCCAGGAGCGGTGGCACAAGGATCTGGTGGAAAACGGCGACGGCGACTTTTCGACCACCGCGCCGATAGCGATCCGCAATCACATCCTGGTGGGCGTCGGAGGAGACGGAGGCCAGGGGCGCGGCTGGATTCAGGCGCTCGATCCGGAAACGGGCGACCTGCAATGGAAGTGGACCACGACGCCAAACCCCGGCGATGCGGCGCTCGCGACGTGGCCGAGTGCGGAAGCGGCGGAGCACGGCTCGGGCGGAATCTGGCAGCCGCCAACCTACGATCCGGAACTGAATATGCTCTACGTGGTGACGGGCCAGCCAACGCCGACCTACAACGGGCGTGGCCGGCCGGGATCGAATCTCTATACGGACTGTGTGGTGGCGCTGAATGCGGACACCGGAAAAATGGCGTGGTATTACCAGTTCTCGCCGCACGACACGCACGACTGGGACGCGACGGAAGTACCGATTCTGATCGATGGAACGCTCAACGGCCAGCCGCGGAAGTTGCTGGCGCAGCCGAATCGCAACGGATATTACTTTCTCCTGGATCGGACGAGCGGAAAGAGCCTGGTGGTGAAGCCGATATTCCCGGACGTGAACGGATACAAGGGCCCGGACGCAAACGGAGTGCTGATTCCGGATCCGGCGAAGGAGCCGTCGCCCGATGGTTCGCTGGTGTTTCCAACGTCGGACGGGGTGGTGAACTATCCCGCGCCGTCGTTCGATCCGGAGACGGGCCTGCTTTACTACAACGCGACCAACGACGCGAGCATCTTTTACGCGGCGCGCGACCCGAACGATCCGACCGGATTCGGGCGCACGCAGGAGCACCACACGTGGTTCAACGAGAGCTTTATGTTCGCGGTGGATTACCGGACGGGCGAAGTGAAGTGGCAGCACAAGTATCCGGATATGGGCTGGCTCGGCGGCACGTATGGGGGTGCGCTTTCGACTTCGGGCGGAGTGCTGTTCGGCGGAGATCCTTCGGGGAATTTCATTGCGTTCGACGCGAGGACGGGGAAAATCCTGTGGCACGCGCCGACTGGCGGGATCACGAACTCGCCGGAGACGTACATGCTCGACGGGAAACAGTACGTGGTGGCAGCCGGCGGCGATACCTTGTACGCGTTTTATCTGCAGTGAGCGCCGGGTAACGGGAGTCGACGCGCAAACCGGTTATCCCGACGAAGGGCCGACCCGCGGCGCTCAGTTGCCTCCCTGTCGGTACTGGCACCGGATAGTTCCTTCTCGCGCGGTTGATGGTACTCATTTCGCCAAATTTGCGCGATACTTTTCATTTTTCGTGGGACACTTCGGTCAGGCGAGGCGGAGAATGCGGCCAATCGCCATCGGAGGATTCTATGAAGACATGTCTGCACGCGAACTGGCTTGCCCTCGGATTGCTGGTCGTTTTGCTGATCGTGGCCTGCCCGGACCAGGCTTATGGCAGGGTTGAGGCGGCGACGCCGGAGCCGAGTTTCTACGGCGTCATGGGGATCGGTCTCGCGGGGTTGTTTACGGCGGTTCGTAAGCGCCGCCGGCAAGTCAAGTAGTGCGATGTTTCATTCGGGACGCCTCACGCACAAGGCGCGCGTATTCTGGCTGGCTCCCAAGTCATACTCTTCCTTCCGTCCATCGCTGAAGAAAAAAAGCCAGGCGGTGCCTAGGCGGGTTCCCGGCGAGGACGTCCACGAGTAACCGGTGATTTTGACTTCCCCTTTTGCGTGCCAGTCGGCCGCTTTCACCGAAGGATCGAAGATCGACGTCATCTCGGCGACGGTTGGCAATCTCCAGTCCCGGAAGCCGGCCAGTGCCAGGTTCATGCAGTAATCCTGAGCCTGTGGCCGGGTGACATCGACGCGATTGTCTTTCTTCGCCCACATCAGCCCCGTATCCGGATCCGTCCATATGGGGGACAGCGAAATCGTGAATATCCGCATCGTCGGATCGGTCAGCTTAACGATCCGTTCCCAGCGCTGGCCGCCCGATGCGGGTACCGCCTCAATCAAATGTTCGCCCAACTCCAGGGTCAGCCGTACGCGGTCGCCGGTCTTCATGACGCCCTTCGCCTCGCCATCGATACTCCAGTTGCACTCGAGATCCGTGCGGACCAGAAGAGTCGCGGTTGGGTTCGCCGGAGCGTCCTGCGCATGAAGCGAGACGGAAACTACCGAAGCTGCAAGAAGAGTAAGGACGCGTCTTTTCATTTCGCTATTCGTCCAAATCGATATCGCGCGGGCCAAGCGGGTATCGCGGAAAGCCAGTCAGCTGCGACCAGGCTCGGATCTGGTCGGTGCCTGGGATGCCCGCTGGGGGCTGATCGGCAATTCTGTGGCGGAAGCTTAGAGCACGTCCGTCCGCACGGTGCCCAAAAATGAGAAGAAAGCCCTGCGTATCCATCGCAGAGATGGGGCTTCGCCGTTTAAGGCCGACGCGGCGCTAGGTACCCGAAGCAACCTTCGGCACCGGCTAAAATACTCGCTTGAGCAACGCTGCAGGGGAATCCGGGGCAGTGGCTGTTCTGGCCGAAAAACCGTCGGTCGCGCGCGACATCGCAAAAGTGCTGGGCGCCGGCGCGAAGGGCGACGGCTATCTGCATGGCAACGGCTACGTCGTCACGTGGGCCATAGGGCATCTCGCCGCGCTCGCGCAACCGCATGAAATCCGGCCGGAGTGGAAAGCATGGCGGCGCGACACGCTGCCGATGCTGCCTACCGAATGGCCGCTCGTCGTTTACGAACAGACCAAAGACCAGTTCGAAGTGGTGCGGAAAATTCTCTCGTCGCCGCGCGTGGGCCGCGTTATCTGCGCGACCGACGCCGGACGCGAAGGCGAACTGATATTCCGCTACATCTATGAAGCGGCAGGATGCACGAAGCCGTTCAGCCGGCTGTGGATTTCGTCGCTGACGCCGGATGCGATCCGTAAGGGCTTCGCCGCGGTGAAACCGGGCCGCGAATACGACGCGCTGGCCGATGCGGCGCGGGGGCGCAGCCGCGCGGACTGGCTCGTCGGCATGAACCTGTCGCGCGCTTATACGCTGACCTACGGCGATCAACTGAGCGTGGGACGAGTGCAGACGCCGACACTCGCCATGGTGGTGGAGCGGGAACTGGCAATACGGCAATTCGTACCCGAGGATTATCTGGAGGTGATTGCGACGTTCCGGCCGTCTTCCGCACCGGAAGCCGGCCAGTACAAAGGAACCTGGGTTCGGGATACGGCGGACGTGCAGAAATCGGCGAGGCTGCCCGCGACCGGCGATCAGGGCGGAGTGGAAGCAGCGCAGATCGTGGAGCGGGCTAAGACCGGCGCGGCGGCGATCGAGTCGGTGAAGGCTGAAACGCAGCGCATGGCCCCGCCGCTGCTTTACGATCTGACGGAGTTGCAGCGCCACGCGAACCGGCTGTTCGGATTCAGCGCGCAGCACACGCTCGATACGGCGCAGTCGCTCTACGAAAAGCACAAGCTGATCAGCTACCCGCGCACCGACAGCCGTTATCTTTCGCGCGACGTGGCGGCGACGGTGGGCGGGATTGTGGAAGCTGTCGCGGGTCCATATAAAGCTCTGCTGGCGCCAAGCACGGGCGAAAGGCCGCTGGGCCGAAGGTTCGTGGACGACGCGAAAGTCAGCGATCACCACGCTATTATTCCGACGGTGACGTCACCCGGGCGGGCGAACCTCGCGCCCGACGAGGCGAAAATATACGACCTGGTCTGCAGGCGTTTTCTTTCGTGCTGGTATGACGACCATGTGTGGTCGGTGACGACGGTGATCACGGCGATTACGAATGGCGCGCTGGTGGACCGTTACTATTCGTCGGGTAAAGCGATCCAACAGGTCGGCTGGAAGGTGCTGGATTTTCAGACGGACAGGAAGAAGTCGGCGAAGCGGAAGGAAGGGGACGAGGCTGCGGAGGCGGATCAACAGGCTTTGCCGGCAGGTCTGGCGCGGGGCCAGGCGCAGGACGTGCCGGATGCGGAAGCGGTGAGCAAGAGGACGCGTCCGCCGAAGCGGTTTACGGAAGCCACGCTGCTGACGGCGATGGAAACGGCGGGGAAGACTCTGGACGAGAAAGAACTGTCGGACGCGATGAAGGAGACCGGGCTGGGGACGCCGGCGACGCGGGCTTCGATTATCGAAGTGCTGCTCAAGCGCGAGTACATTGTGCGGCAGGGGAAGAATCTGGAGGCGACCGATAAGGGAATCCAGCTGATTGCGGTGGTGCATCCGGAAGTGAAGAGTCCGGCGATGACGGGGCAATGGGAGGCATACCTGAAGCGTATCCAGAGGGGCGATGCGCAGCTGGATCCGTTTCTTCGCGGGATTGAGGATTATGTGCGGGGCGTTGTCGGAAAGGTCGGCGAGATTCCGGCCGCGCCGAGAGTGCCGAACGGTGCGAGTTACACCGCCGGACGAACCGCAGTTCCGGCTGTCGCCGCAGTGGCGGAAACCGCGCGGCAGGGCGAGCCCACGCCAACTGTGGCATCGGCCGAGCCGCGCGCGTCGAACGTCGCACACAGCGGCGCCGGGGTTGCGCGCGAGAGTGTGGCAGTGGCAGGCAACGCGCGGCTGAGTGAGTCCCTCGGAACAGTCGCACGGCCGGCCAGAGCGATTCCCGCGGGAGAAGCGGCTCCCGTGGCCGCAGAGGGCGAGCCGCTCGATGCCCTTCTGCATCGCGCATTCGGGTTCGCGTCCTTTCGCGCGAATCAGGAAGAGGTCTGCCGCACGGTGATCGGCGGACGCGATACGTTGCTTGTGATGCCGACGGGCGCGGGGAAATCTCTCTGCTATCAGCTGCCGGGGATCGTTCTTGGCGGCACGACGCTGGTAATCAGTCCGCTGATCGCCCTGATGGAAGACCAATACGCCAAGCTGCGGCAACGCGGTTTCGCGGTCGATTGCATTCACTCCGGACGCGACCGCGCAGCTTCGCGGCAGGTTTGCATCGACTATCTGAATGGCAAGCTGCAGTTTCTGTTTATCGCGCCGGAGCGGCTGCGGGTGCCGGGATTTCCCGAGGTGCTGGCGAAGCGGAAACCGACGCTGATCGCCATCGACGAAGCCCACTGCATTTCGCAGTGGGGCCACGATTTTCGCCCCGACTACAGGCTGCTTGGCGGGTATCTGCCGACGCTGCGGCCCGCGCCCGTAATTGCGCTTACGGCGACGGCGACCGCGCTGGTGCAGCGCGATATCTGCACCCAGCTCGGCTTCGAAGGCGAGGCGAGTTTCATCCACGGGTTCCGGCGGTCGAACATCGCGATTGAGGTGGTGGAGACGGGTCCGTCGCAGCGCCCCGGGCTGGCGCTTGAGTTGCTGAGCGACCGGGAGCGGCGACCCGCCATCGTCTATACGCCGAGCCGCAAGCAGGCCGAAAGCGTGGCCGCGTTGTTGGCTCATCAATTTCCGGCAGCGTCGTATCACGCCGGGCTCGATGCGAACCGGCGGCGCACGGTGCAGGACGATTTTCTGGGCGGGAAGCTGGAAGTGGTTGTGGCCACGATCGCGTTCGGGATGGGGATCGACAAGGCCAATATACGGTCGGTGATTCATACGGCGCTGCCGGGCAGCGTGGAGGCGTATTACCAGGAGATCGGGCGCGCGGGACGCGATGGCGAACCGAGCCGGGCGATTCTGATGCACTCTTACGCGGATCGCCACACGCACGATTTTTTCTTCGAGCGCGACTATCCCGACGTGACGGTGCTGGAGCAGATTTACAAGCGGCTGCGCGCGGAACCGCAGCCGCGCGAGGCGATTGAAGAACGCTGCCGTTTAGGGACGGATATGTTCGGCAAGGCGCTGGAGAAGCTTTGGACGCACGGCGGCGCGGTCGTCGACGCGGCGGATAATGTGAGCCTCGGCTCGGAGGAATGGCGCGGTTCTTATATAGCGCAGGGCGCACAGAAACAGGCGCAGATTGAAGCGATGATCCGGTATGCGCAGAGCAGCCAGTGCCGGATGTCGAGTCTGGTGCGGCATTTTGGCGATATGGCGGATAGCCGGAGGCCGTGCGGGGTTTGCGATTTCTGCGCGCCGGAAAAGTGCATCGCGCAGTTGTTCCGCCCGGCGAACGACGCGGAGCAGGCGCTGGCGCGCGAGGTTATCGATGCGCTGCGGGGCAGTGGCAGGTCCCTGGGCAGGCTGCATTCGGAACTGTGTTCGGCGAACGGCGTGGATCGGGATTCGTTCGAGGAACTGGTGGGCGCGATGGCGCGGGCGGGACTGGTGCAGCTGATGGACTCCGTCTTCGAAAAAGATGGCAAACAGATTCCCTTCAGGAAGGCGAGCCTGACCCGCGATGGCGAGGCGGCCGACGACGACACGCCGCTGGACTTATCAATACGAGGCATGGCGGAAGAGCCGGGGGCGGATTCCAGACGCCGCGGAACCATGGCCGGCGCTGTAAGAGGAAAACGAGCGAAGGCTCCGGCGAAGAAGGCGCGGGCCGCACGGAAGCGGGATGCGGTTCGCGCTCCGCGATTTTCGGAGCGAGCGCCTGCGGAAACCGCCGAGCCGCCATCGAAGGCCGCCGCGCTGCTCAAGGAATGGAGGCGCAAACAGGCGAAGAAGCTTGGCGTGCCGACTTTCCGGGTGATGTCCGACCGCGTGCTGAACGCGATCGCGGAGGATGAGCCGTCTACGCTGGCGGAGTTGCTGGCGATACCGGGCATCGGCCTGAAGACCGTGGAAAAATACGGGGCGCAGCTTTACAGGATTCTGGATCAGGCGCGGCGGTAGGCGCGGCTCGGCCTGGGCGGTTTCGGACGGTGAGGCAAACGAACGGCGGAGCCTGAGGCAATGTGCGCGATTTCGGCGAACCCGCGCGGCCAGCCGCACCCTATTCCATTCATTCCGAGAGGTGGCGCGAAAACCGGCCTCCGAATCTGGTAGAATTCCTAAGTGCTCCCACCGGGCACAACAGGGACATCGCGAAATGTTCAAAACAAAAA